>CAZHCG010000030.1:0-35689 GCA_964530995.1 uncultured Myxococcales bacterium | reverse complement strand
TGTCGATCTCCCCCGGTGTGGCTCCGGGCCATTTGATTTGAATTTTGACCAGCGGGTAGGTGATGTTGGGCAGATAATCCACCGGTAGACGCCACATACCGTATAGCCCGAGAACGACAAGACCCAGCACGATGGCGCTGGTAGCCAGCCTCCATCGGACGGCATAATCGGTTACTTTCATTTGCCGCCACCAGTCCTGACAGGCTGCCCTGCGGTTGGTTCAGGCTTGATCTTCTTTTGCCTCTTGCCAGACTTTCCTTCGCCCGCAAGCCGCACCTCAGCGCCGTTTTTGAGCTTCTCGTTTCCGGCAACGATGACCTTGTCGCCAGCCTGGATTCCGGAGATTATTTCAACACGGTTGGCAGATTCGATGCCGGTTTCAACCATTCGCGCGATGGCTTTTCCGTTCTCGATCACAAAAACTACCGGCTCGCCGTCGCGCCGGACCACGGCCTCGGCCGGGACGGTCAGCGCCTCGGGGATCGATGCCAGGGTGAGCTGCAGCCTGGCGAACATGCCCGGCGCCAGAACAACGTCCTCCTCGATGGTCGCCTCCACGGTGCGCGTGCGCGTTCCATGATCGATGTCGGGGTAGATACGCGTGATCTTCGCTGAAAAGGCCTCGCCGGGGTGCGCGTCCAGGGTGACCGCGATGGGCGCACCGCTCTTCACTCGGACAGCAGCATCCTCGGGTACTGCGCAGCGCAACACCAGAGTGTCCGGATCGAACAGCTCGACCATGGTGGCGCGGGCGGCCACGAAGTCCCCCACGGCCACATTCACCCGCGAGACCACGCCGGCCCAGGGAGCAGAAAGGCGGTAGTCGCCGAGCTTCTCCATGGCGCGCGCGAGTCTTGCCTGCGCCGCGCTCACCTTGACCCGGGCGTTGTCGAGCTCCTCGCCGGGGAGCGCGCCGGTCTCGACCAGCTTCTCGATGCGGCCCAGCTCGAGTTCTTCGCGATCCAGCTCCGCCCTGGCCGACGCGGCCGCGGCGTCATCACCCTTGGTGCGCCCGAGGCGGGCCAGAAGCTGGCCGGGACGAACGCGATCGCCTTCACGCACCGGACACGCGATGACCGGCCCGTCCACGGGTGAGGCCATTCGAGCGATTCGGGTGGGCTCGATCGCGCCGGTGAGCTCCAGGCGCTCGGTCAGGGCTCTCGCCTGGACCAAAGCGGTCTTCACCTTGGGCTGTGGTTTCTGCTTCTCGGCCTGCCCCTGATTCCCGGCATTCGAGCAGGCGCCCGCGAGCAGCAGCGCCGCGCAAGGGAGTAGAGTTGTCGTCCCTGTCCGATAGCGTTTGACAGGCTGTCGCCGGTTCATGTCTCACCTCCCGCGGCGAGATCGAGCAGGGCGAAGGCCGTGTGCAGATCGGCAAGGGCCGCGAAATAGGTTGTCTCTGCTCGAAGGAGCGCCGCCTGTGCGTCCAGCACGTCCGTCGCGGTGCCGTGACCCAGGGCCGCCTTGTCGCGTGCGATGCGCAGGCTCTCCTCGGCCATGGCGATCGACTCCTCGGTCGCCTCGACCGCGGCGATCGCCGTCTTGATCTGGATGACCGCCGAGTCCGCCTCGCGGCGTACGGTGAGCAGGAGCTTGCGCTTTTGTTGTTGCAGGCTTCTCAGCCTGGCTAGCTCTTCCTCGACGCGAGCGGGCGTACGAAAACCGTTGAAGATGGGCATGGCCAGCTCCAGCCCGACGAAACCGAGGTCGTCGTAGTCGCCCTGAACGCTGAGACGAGAGCCGTAGGTGCCCTTGGCCGATACCACCGGCCAGTACTCTGCCCGGACCATGTCGACGCGCCTGGCCTGAGCCTCGATCTCGAGATCGAGCTGGGAGAGGTCCGGACGCGCCTCGACGGCCGCGGACAGGAGCTCGGCGCTCTCGGGCAGGGACCTTTCGGGTGAGGAGAGGCCCCCTTCGAGGGTCACCCCTCCGGGTGGCATGGACTCGACGCCCAGCAGGCTCAGCAGCAGCCGCTCGTGCAGCTCCACCATCCCGCGCTGCTTGACCAGGCGGTGGTCGAGATCGGCGAGCCGCACCTCGATGTTGAGCAGATCTGCGCGGGTCGCCTTGCGCGCCTCGATGAGCTGCAGAATCTTCTCGCGATGCTCGGAGAGCGCCTTTCGCGAGTGCTCGATCGCCTCGATCAGCTTGTCCTGTTCGAGAATGCCGTAGAAGGTGCTCTTGACGTTGAAGATCAGCTCCTCGCGGGTGCGGGCGAGCTTCTTGTCCGCGGCCCTGGCCAAGAGGTCCGCCGCTTCGACCGCGCCCACCACCCGGCCGCCCGAGAAGAGGGGCACCGTCAAAACCACATCGCCGTATAAAATGTCGTGCGAAGAACTGGCGGGAACGCTCGGACTGCGTGCCGGCGCGAGCCTCTCCTCGTGCCAGTGATGCCGGTAGGTCGCGAGGACCCCGAGAGAGGGCCAGTGATCTGAGGACGCTTGCCGTTTGCGCGCGCTCGCCGCCTCGATCTCCCAGCCGTCGCTCACCACATCCGGGTTGTTCGCGAGCGCGATGGCAAGCGCTCGCTCGAGGGTCAGCGGCACCTTCGGCAGCTCGGCGCTGGGGGCGTCCTGCTTCGAATGCATGCGCAGCTCGGGGGGCAGCGACGCCGTATCATGCGCCGGCGTGGGGCTGAGCACCGCGCAGGCCGCGAGCATCACACCGGCGAGCAAAGAGGACAGCGCGCGGGTCATGGTTCGCACGCGGTCTTGCTGCGCGCCGCGCGGATCCCCCGGAACATCTCGGTGCGCAGCAGGGTCCGGAAGGTATCGCGTTGCTCGGGCCGTAGCATGGCGCTCACCCCGAGCAGGTGCTCGGCGATCGCGCGTTGCATCGCCGCCTGGTTCTCGGCGTAGCGCTCGAGCTGCGTATCGAGCGCGGCTCTGTCTACCTCCGTCGCGCTTATCGCCTCGGCCAGCTCGACCTTGATCGCGGCAGCGCGTTGCCGGTAGGCAGCTCTCTTCTCGTGTATCTTGCGCCGCATCTCGGCGAGCCGACGCTGTTGATCGTCATCGAGATCAAGGCGGTCGAACAGACAGTTGCAATCCTCGGCCGGGGCGGCGGCTTTGCTTGCCGCCAAGTCTCGCAGATCCCCGATGCCAAGCGTCGCGTTCAACGCCAGGGAGAGACCGAGGAGCGACCAGATGATGGTGGACTTCACTCGGGGACGCATCGCAGCAGGCCCCCCTTTCCCTCGCTGAGGCCGAAGGTCGCGGTGTCGAAGGCCTCCGCGACCATCATTCGTTCATCCATGGCGACGGTGTCCGGCCTGGCCTCGGCAGGCGTTTCTCCCCACGACAGCAGGACACCGCCAGCGAAGCCCAAGGCGATGCAGACCGAGACGCAGGCTGCCTGCAGCATCCGCGTCCGATAGCGCTGATGCCAGGGCAGCCGCTCGGTCTCGTCCAGTGCGGCCAGCACCTGTGGCCAGAGGTCGGTGGGAAGCGCGGGCTTCTGGTCGGCCTCGGCCAGCGCGTCCCATTGCGCTCTCATCTTCGCCAACTCGGCAACGCACTCCTCGCAACCTGCGAGATGCGATTCGAGCGACTCTCGGCGGCGGGGATCCACTTCACCGTCGAGGTAGGCGGAAAAGTATCTTCTTGCCCGGTGACACCACATGTCGAAACCTCCTGGTCATGAAACCGGCGAGGTCTCGAAAACCTGCGGTGCTATTTTGAAAAACTCTTGGCGAGTGTCTTCTTTGCTCTAACCAAAAGAGATTCCACGGATTTCATCGAACAGCCCAGGACGCTGGCTATCTCCTCGTAGCTCTGTCCCTCGAAGCGGCTGAGAATTAGAGCCATGCGCTGGCGTTCTGGTAGGGCGCGAATCGCAGCCTGGAGCCTGGCCACCCTCTCGGCGCGCTCCGCGATGCGATCCGGCCGGTTCTCGTCGGCAGCGGGGATCGCTTCGAACTCACGTTCACCAAGGTGCACGCGCAATCGCCGACCAGCCTTGGCGCGATGGTTGAGACAGCGGTTGGCGACCACGCGGTAGATCCAGGTCGTGAGCTTGGCCTCGGACTTGTAGCGTTTGGCGGTCTGCATGATCGTCACGAACACCGACTGGGCGATGCCGCGAGCATCCTCCTCGTTTCCCACGAAACGATAAGCGACTCGATACACGAACTCGACGTGCCGCTCGTAGAGAACCCGAAGCGCCTGGCGGTCGCCCCTGGCGAGGTTCTCCATGAGTGTCTTGTCGTCGAGCGGCGCCATCGTTTCTTGCTTGCTCCTCCTTCTTCCTCGATGCCTACATCTTCATCTTGGGGGCGCCAGGGGGGCGCCAGGGACGGTCCTGCGATCTTCGACTTGCCTGGGACGGTGCTGCGTTTCAATTCGTGTCATCGCTTACCTCGAGGCTGTAGCGGACCTTCCCGCTCGAGGCGGTTTTCATCGCCGGCTTGCCGTTTCTCGCAACCTTTTCGATCCGTTCCTATTTCGTGGACAACCTATCGCCCCTCGTCGGAGCAGCCGATCGGCGGGCAGGTGTCGGCGGCGTTTTCGCAGATCTCCACCCGCCCGCGCCAGCCTCTCTGCTCGAGGCGCTCGTGGAGGCGGCGGGCCTCGCAGGTGGGCAGCTCGTTGTTGTGCCTGGCGGTGAAGGTCTGGTCCGCCTTGGGCGCCGGCGCGCGGCGCCGGCCGGCGGCGGCGTCACCCTCGAGCGGGCCGGCGGCCAGGATCCGCCCCAGGTGCGGGTTGGCCGAGATACGCACCTGGCGCACGTCGACCAGCGAATGGACGTCCAGCCTCTCCAGGCGCTGACAGCTCTCCACCACCAGCCGGGTCGCCCCGGCCAGCGCGCCCAGGTCAAGCTCGCGGACGCCGTAGGCGCTGGCGATCTCCACTCCGGCTGCGCCCGCCGAGCGCAGCGCTCCCAGATCGATCCTCTCCAGGCGCGGGTCGAGGCGGACCGCCAGCCCCCGCGGGGCCGCCGCCAGCGCTCCCAGATCGAGCGCTTCGAGCTGGTCGTTGCGCTCCACGACCGCCTCGCCTCCCAGCTTCTCCAAGGCGCCCAGATCCACCTCTTTCAGCCCGGCGTTCTTCTGTATCGCGAGACGCCCGCCCAGCTCGCGCAGGCGAGGCAGCGCCAGCGAGCTCAGCTCGGAGCGCTTTACCGTCAGCGAGCCGCCGATCGAGACGCAGTCCTCCAGGCGCTCGAGGTCGGCGGCGGAGCCGACGGTCACGTCGCCGTCGATCTCGCGCTGGCCCGGAGTGCAGGCCGAAGCGATCAGGGCTATGGCGACGAGAACCGAAAACAGCTGTCGGTGACTGCTCATCGAAACCTCTCGATCGAAAAGGGGGAGCTCTCCTCAGGGCACCAGCGAGAGCAGGAGCTTCAGCGCAAAGAAGCCATCGCCGATCGCGCCGCCGCCGACCGAGCGGCAGCTGCAGCCGCCGCCACCGCCGCCGCCGTCCGAGTCGCCGTCGCTGTCGCTGTCGGTATCGGTGTCGACGTCGGTGTCCGCGTCGGCGTCGCTGTCCGCGTCGCTGTCCGCGTCGCTGCCGGTGTCCGTGTCGGTGTCTCCGTCCGTATCGGTGTCGGTGTCCGTATCGGTGTCGGTGTCGGTGTCCGTGTCGGTGTCGGTGTCGGTGTCGGTGTCCGTGTCCGTGTCGGTATCGGTATCGGCGTCGCCGCCGCCGAGCACGTCGATCTCGATGTCGAAATCGCCGTTGTCGGTGCCGCCCAGCCCCTCGACGACGACGTACAGCGTCTGGGTCGCCGCCGCGATGTACTCCAGCAGCTCGGAGCCGCCGCCGCCGGCCGTGTTGGCGTAGTCCAGGCAGCCGACCCACTCCTCGCAGGAGCTCAGCAGCCGGATCGCGGCGTTGTAGTCGCCGTGGGGATCGACGCTGACCTGCAAGTCGTCTCCGACGGCGACGTCGACCGAGTAGACGATGTCGGGGGCAGGCTGCTCGCTGAGCCCGCAGTTGCCGCCGTAGTAGGTGAGACCGCTGGTACGATCGGCGGTGCTGTCGCTGTCGTAGAACGGCAGCGGAGAGGCGGCGATCGGCTCGGCGCAGGTGCCTTCGGTGACGACCGCACCCACTGTGAAATCGTGCAGAGCGGTGGGCGCGCCGGCCGGATCGTAGCCGGTGTTGGCCGGGTCGGCGTTGTCGGTGGCCTCGATGTAGTACTCGACCGCGGGCTCGGCCACGGCGCTGCCCGAGATGATTCCGCTCCAGGAGTCGGAGCCGCCATCGGACATCGCGACCACCTGGAAGGTGCTCTCGCCCGAAGTGCGGAAGTGGAGCAACGCCTCGTCGACACCGCTGGCGTCGGTGATCGTGGCGACCACCTCGACCGGGTTGCCGGCGGTCTGGCCGTCGGCCACGCCCGAGTGCGAGATCGAAGGAGGCGCATCGTCCACGGCCGCGACCGCGACCTCGTGGCAGGAGGTCGGAGCGTCCGAGGGGTTGCTCGAGGTGTTGGCCAGCGCGTCGGAGGCCTGGATGTAGTACTCCACGCCGTCGACGGCCAGCGGACCTATCGTAGCCGTCCAGACCCCGCCTCCCTGGTCGCTCATCGCCGCCTCGACGAAGCTCGTCTCGCCGGCGGTGCGCCAGAAGACAGAGGCGGAATCGACTCCGCTGGGATCGGAGAGAACGGCGGAGACCTCGAGGTCGCCGCCTTCGTCCAGCGGACCGGCGGGCGGCGAGTGGGAGATGCTGGGTCCGGCGGTGTCGCTGGAGGTGACCGTGAACGAGGCCGGAGTCGCCGGAGCGGTGGAAGGAGCCAGAGCCTGGTTGGATTGCGCCGAGGCGTCGATAGCTTCGACGTAGTACTCGACGGCCGGCTCGCCTACTCCGCCCGCGGGGACATCCGCGCTCCAGGTGTCGCCGGAGGTGCTCGACATCGCCGCGGAATCGAACGAGCCCGCGCCCTGCACGCGGTGGTAGAGCGTGGCCGACGCCACGCCGGAATCGTCGCTGATCTCGGCGGTGACCTCCACGGCCTGGCCGCTGGCCTGGCCGTCGGGAACCTCGGTGAGCAGGATCGTCGGAGGGTCGGTGTCGGGCGGGGGCTCGACGGTCAGGTCGAGCTGGCTCGAGCTGCCGGTGTTGCTCGCCCCGTCGGTGGCCTCGGCGTAGATCTCGATTCCGGGCGTCTCGACCTCCGCTCCGGGAATCGTCGCCAGGTAGGGACCGCCTCCCGTGGCCGGGATGCCGGTGAAGGCCGTCTCGCCCGTGGTGCGGTAGTAGACGGTGACCACCGAGATTCCGCTCTCGGAGTCGGTGGCGGTGACCGTGACCTCGAGGTCCTCGCCGGCGGTGAGCGGCTCGGCGATCGCATCGATGCCGACGTCCGGGGGGGTCGTGTCCGGGTAGATCACGGTCGCCACGTGCGGATCGGACGATCCCTCGACCGGGCTGGTCGAGGAGTTGGCCAGCGTGTCGATCGCCTCGATGTAGTAGCGGACCTCGCCGGTGCCGTCGCTAATCGAGGAGGCCGGAACCGTGGCCGAGTACTCGTCGCCCGAGGTGTTGTCCATCGCCAGCTCGCTGAAGGCGGCGGCGTCGAGCGCCCAGAAGAGGCTGACCGAGTCCACGCCCGAGCCGTCGGTCACGGTGGCGTCGATCAGCAGGTCGGCGCCGAAATCGATCTCGGTGACCGCCACGTGGGTGATCGAAGGTCCGGCGGTGTCGCCGGGCGTGACCGTGAAGTCGTGGTAGGAGGCGGGCGCGTCGGCCGGATCGGTCGCCGCGTTGACGTTGGTCGAGCCGTCCTCGGCCTCGATGTAGTAGTCGACGCCTGCGGTGGTCACCGACGAGGCCGGGATCGTGCCGCTGTAGTCGTCGTCCGAGGGGTTGCTCATCGCGGTGGAGGACCACGAGCTATCGCCGCTGACGCGGTAGTAGAGGGTCGCCGCGCCCACGCCGGAGCCGTCGGTGATCACGGCGTCGACCGCCACGTCCTGGCCGGAGGTCTGTCCGTCGACCACCGGCGTGTGGCTGATCTCCGGCGGGGTGGTGTCCTCGCCCACGACCGTGAAGCCGTGCGGCGTACCGGGCGCGGTCGCGGGGTGATGGCTCTCGTTGCTGGCGTTGTCCACGGCGCGGATGTAGTACTCCATCCCGGGCTCGACCACGGAGTAGTCCGGGATCTCCGCCTCGTAGCTGTCCCCGCCGGTGTTGCTCATCGCCAGCGAGGAGAAGAACGGGTAGCCCGACTGCCGGTAGTGCAGCTTGACCTCGGCCAGGCCGGAGGAGTCGGTCACCGTGGCGACGATCGCGACCGCGACGCCGGGCGACTGTCCGTCCGAGACCGGAGTGTGGGTGATCGTCGGCCCGGCGGTGTCGACCGAGGTGACGGTGAAGGAGTGGAAGCTGGTCGGCGCGCCCGAGGGTTCGGTCGAGGAGTTGCTCGAGTTGTCGGTCGCCTCGATGTAGTAGTCGACGCCGTCGGTGGTCACGGCTCCGGCCGGAATATCCCCGCTCCAGGTCGTGCCCGAGACGTTGCTCATCGCCACGCTCTGGAAGGCGTCGGCGGTTCCGCTGGTGCGGTAGTGGATCGAGGCGCTGGCGACCCCGCCGGAGTCGGCCAGGCCCGCGGTGACCGTCACCGCCTGACCCTCGGGCTGGCCGTCCGCGACCGGCGTGTGCGCGATCAGCGGCGGCTCGGTGTCGCCCGAGCCCACGGTGAAGTCGTAGAGCGTGGCCGGCGCGTCGGCCGGCGCGGTGCCGGTGTTGGGCGTCGGCGAGGTGTCGCTCGCCTCGATGTAGTACTCGACGCCGGGCTCGGCGACCACGAAGGCCGGAACCTGGGCCGTCCAGGTGTCGCCCGAGGTGTTGGTCATCCCGGCGGCGCCGAAGCTGCTGTTGCCCATCACGCGGAAGTAGAGGGTGGCGCTGTCCACCCCGGTGGCGTCGCTGATCTCGGCCGTGATGTCGACCGCCTCTCCCGCGCTCTGGCCGTCGGCGACCTCGCTGTGGGAGATCGCGGGCGGGTCGGGATCGCCGCTGACCGTGAAGTCGAAGACGTCGGCGGTGGGCGCGCCCTCGGGCGCCAGCGAGGTGTTGGACGACGTGGCGCCGTCCTGGGCCTCGATCCAGTACTCGATGCCGTCGGCGGTCACGTCGGCGCCGGGGATCGTCGCCTCCCAGATGTTGCTCGAGGTGTTGGTCATCAGCTCCCAGCTCGCGGTGGAGCCTCCGATCTCGCGGTACCAGAGCACCGCGCTGGAGACGCCCGACTGGTCCTGGATCGTGGCCGAGACCAGCACGTCCTCGCCGAGCGGCTGCCCGTCGGCGATCTCGGTGTGCTGGATCATCGGCCCTTCCTCGTCGACCACGGCGTAGATCGTGGCCAGCGTGGTGTCGCTGTCGGTCAGCCCCTCGTCGTCGGTGACAGTCAGCGTGACCACGTAGGTGTCGCCTTCGGCATAGCTGTGGACAGGGCTGGTCTCGCTCGAGGTGGGCGTGCCGTCGCCGAAGTCCCACTCCCAGGCGTTGATGCTGCCGTCCTCGTCGGAGCTGAGGGTGCCGTCGAAGTAGACGTCCTCGTCCTCGTCGGCGTAGACGTCCGGGCCGGCCTTGGCCTCGGGACGGATATTGACGTTGATGTCGACCTTGGCGTGGTCCTCGGCGCCCTCGTCGTCGATCACGGTGATGTAGGCCCAGCGGTCGTCGCCCTCCGTGTAGAAGGTGTGATCGACCGTCTGGCCGGCGATCACCGTGTCGTCGCTGGTGGTCCAGTATGCCGAGGCGATGAAGCCGTCAGGATCGTAGGCCGCCGAGCCGTCGAGGACGAACTCTTCGTCGCGCGGGACCATGATCGAATCTTCGACCTCGTCTGCGCGCGGCTCCCGGTTGGCCTCGGAATCGAACTCCCAGGCGCCCATGTCCACCCCGTCGCCCAGGTCGCGGATGTTGCCCACGATGTCGTAGTCGGGCAGGTTGGTCGCCGAGTCGTTTCCGGCGTTGATCGCCAGCGACTCGGCCCAGACCTTGCCGTCCCACCACCTGGGGTAGCTCTCCCAGTCGTCGTCCTCGATCAGCGGATCCGACTCGGTCAGGTTGTTGGACGAGCTGGACAGCCCGTAGGTGCTGGAGGTGTCGTAGAAATAGTTGTAGGTGGCGTAGCTGTCGGCGCTGTAGGACCCGCTGCGCCGCACCGCGTAGCTCGAGCTGCCGGCGATCACGTTGTTGGTCAGCCACAGGTCCAGGTAGTAGTAGGAGTACCCCTGCTGGAACTCGACGCCGTTGTTGTGGTGCACGAGCGTGTTGTTGACCAGGTACGCCTGGCGCGTCGCGGACTGGTTGGTGTAGAGGTACACGCCGGTTCCGTGGTGCGTGATGTAGGAGCTGCGCACCATCGCGTTCGAGTTCTCCAGGCGGATCCCGGTCCCCGAGCCGTTGCCGATCACGTAGGTTCCCAGCACGTCCACCTGGTCGGTCGACGAGGTCACGTCGTCGCCGAAGATGCCGTAGGTGGAGCTGTAGTAGATCGCGCAGCCGTCTACCTGCGGCGCGGTCGGGCCGGTCAGGTAGAGCCCGTACTGGGCGTACTCGATGTCGGAGTTGGCCAGCGAGAACAGGCCGCCGTCGTCGATCCTGATTCCGTACCAGTCGCCGGGCGCCGGCTCGGTGGCGTTTGAGGTGAACAGCACCGGGTCGCCGGATGCGGGAAAGCTGGCCAGCGCGCCGTCGCGGAAGTGGATCTCGCTGCGGCTGGAGGTGAATCCGCCGCCCATCCCGTCGGCGTCGGGCTCGACCCACAGCTCTGCTCCGGCCTCGAAGGTGACGCTCGTGCCGTCCGGCACGACGATGTCTCCCAGCACCGTGTACGGCGAGTCGGCGGCGGTGAAGGTGATATCGTCCCAGATGAAGCCCATGATCTGCGGGCCGAGCGCCCCGTCGTAGGGCAGGGCGCCGATGTAGGTGCCCGAGTCTCCCAGCGCGCGGTTGGGCGAGTGCTTGGTCGGCTCGTAGTTGCGGTTTCCGATGTTGGCGTACAGCGGGTTCCAGGAGTAGCAGCTCGATCCCTCGGAGACGCTGTAGTAGTCGCTGGAGCCGTTGCCCCAGGCGTTCGAGCCGTTGCATGTGAAAGCGAACGAGTAGCTGCCCGAGCGCCGGATTCCGGCGCCGTCGTTGTGCGTCAGCGAGCTGTTCTGCAGCACGACGGGGATGTAGTAGTAGCTGTAGCCTTTCTGCACGTCGATCCCGTCGCCGCCGTTGTTGGCCACGGTCAGGTGATCGATGTTGGCGTCGTAGGTCCCGGAGCTGGAGCTGTAGAGATAGAGACCGTCGTCGGCGTTGTCGTAGACCAGGCCGTGCGACCAGGTGAAATCCGAATCTCTCGCGTAGAAACCGTCTTCCGTGCTGTCCCAGATGTTCACGTTGTCCATGTCGACGACGCTGGCGCCGTCCATGTAGATTCCGTACTGGTTCTCGTACAGATTCAGGTCGACCAGCGACGGGTTGCCGCCCTCGATCCAGATTCCCGAGTGGGAGCACTGGCGCATCGTGGAGCCGGCCACGATGTGGTCGTTGTTGTAGAGCGACACGCCGCGGTAGGCGTGGGCCAGATCGACCTGCGAGACATTGAACGCCTCGGTGGCGGCCAGGATCACGATTCCGTACCAGTCGCCGGCCGCGGGCGTGGTCTCGCCGGAGACGAAGTGGACCGGGTTGCTGTTGGTCCCGTCCGCCTCGAGCGTGCCCTCGACCCGGATCTCCACGCGCGAGTCGTCGAGGCCGCCCTGCATCACGTCGCCCGAGCTCATCTCCAGCGTGGCGCCCGGCAGCAGCGTCAGCTTGGCCCCGGCGGCCACGACCACGTCGCCCGTGACCGGGGTGGTGCTGCCCGTGGAGAAGGTGCGGTTGACGTACCAGAAGCCGTGCACGCCCGCGCCGGTGGACGCGCCGGCGTGCTCGACCGCGCCGAGCGTGCCGGCCGGATCGCCGGGGGAGTAGTAGCGCGCCGGAGAGCGATCGGTCGGCTCGAAGTCGCCGGCCGCCGGATCGGCGAGCAGGCCGTTGTAGTGCAGGTTGCCGCTGTCGGGAGAGGCGCTGCAGCCGCTGAAGCGGGTGCCGCCCCACCAGACGTTGTTGGTGAAGCTGAGCTGATCGAAGCCGTAGCTGCCCGAGCGATGAACCGCGTAGGTGTTCTCGCCGAACAGCGAGTTGGAGATGGTGAAGAACAGGTCGTAGTAGCTGTAGCCGGGATAGCCTTCGATTCCGTCCCCGTTGTCGTAGAACGTGCAGTAATCGACGGTGATGTAGTAATCGCCCGAGCTGGCCGCGTAGGCGTAGATACCGTCCGTGTTGCCGGCGAAGATCACCTTGGAGATGTCGGCGTCCGCGTCGTATGTGTAGACGGCTCGATCGAGATCGTGCAGGTAGCCGCCGCCGAGGGTGATGTCGGTGCCCGAGGCGTAGATGCCGTAGGCGCTGCTCCCGGCGGCGGTGCCGTCCACGGTCAGGCTGGAGATCGACAGCGTTCCCGAGGAGGTGTTGATCGCGCGGTTGTAGAAGGTATCGATCGAGATGTTGCCCAGCGAGTAGTCGGCCTCGGCCGGAGTGGCGAACTCCAGCGGGTAGTCCGCGTTGCGGATCTCGATCCAGTCCAGCGTCGCGGTCGACCCGCTCACGAAGCGCAGGCCTTCCCAGTGGTTGTTGGCCGTGCCGCTGTCGGCCTGGAACACGATCGGCGAGGCCTCGCTGCCCTGGGCCACCAAACCGCCGTTGACTATCAGCTCCACGTCGCCGGATTCGTTGTCGGTGCCCTGCACCTCGACGCCCGCCTCGATCGTGAGCGTGGCGCTGCTTTGCACCACCACGTCGCCGGTCATCACGTAGGGGCTGCCGGCCGCGTCCCAGGTGGTGTCCGCGCTGATCGAGCCGAACACGTTGGTGTCGGCCAGCGCGCCGCCTCCCGCCAGCAGCAGCGCGCCGCAGGCGGCCATAGACGCGACGAGAGCGCCGCGAGAGCGAATGACTCCAATGATAAATGACATCTACTTCACCCCTTTTCGTGAAAGAGCCTGCTCGATTGACGAGCCCGGGCGATTTTACTTCACCGGATTTCCCGCGGACAAGCATTATCGCCTCGTGACCCGACCTGCGGCGCGTGGTAGCATCGCGGCGATGTCGACGCGGGGCACAATGCGACCGACCTCGTTTCTGGCGGCGCTGCTCTGCTGCGCGGGCTGCGGGTCGAGCGGCACGGGCGCTCCGCCGGTGCAGAGCCGCGCGGCGGAGGCGGACGCCGGCGCTCCCGCGATCGAGCGCCCGGACGCGGCTCCCGAGGTGGAGGAGCCCAACGTGCCGTTCGCGATGCTGGGCGGCGGCCCGCGCCACCTCGGGCGCGCGGCGGTGCCCGGGCCGCGGCGGACCCCGGTCCACGAGGGCGGCTTCCACGCCGGCGCGCGCGTCTTCGCCTCTCCGGTGATCGGCCCGGACGGCACGGTCTACGTCGGCTCGCTGGACGGAACCTTCAACGCTCTGCGCGCCGCGGGCGAGCTGCGCTGGAGCTACGTCTGCGGAGAGCCGGTCTTCGCCACCGCCGCGGTCAGCCGCAGCGGCGTGGTCTACTTCGGCTGCGACGACGACACGCTGGTCGCGATCGCCACCGACGGCACGGTGCGCTGGACCTACCCGATGAAGCACGACGCGGACTCCTCGCCGGTGATCGGGGACGACGGCGTGATCTACGCGGGCGGCGACGGGTTGCACGCGGTGACACCCAAAGGCGAGCGGCGCTGGAAGGCCTGGACGGGGCGCCACGTCAACGCCTCGCCCGCGGTTCGACCGGACGGCGCGATCGTGGTCGGAGCTCACGACCGCCGGCTGTACGCCTTCGGGCGGGACGGGACCGCCCTCTGGACCTTCGCCACCGGCGGGCCGATCCAGGGCCCGGCGGCCGCGCTCGACGGCGACGACGTGGTCTTCGGATCGGACGACGGCTGCGTCTACCGGCTGGCGCCGCAGGGGGGGATGCGCTGGAAGGTCGAGGCCGGCGCGCCCGTCCGCTCGGGAATCGCCGTCGCCCCCGACGGCGAGACGTTCTACGCGGCGACGATGGGCGGGGAGGTGCTCGCGATCGACTCGAAAGGCGAGATCGCCTGGCGCTTCGAGAGCGGCGGCCCGGTGCGCTCGACCCCGGCGCTGGGCAGCGAGGGCCGCCTCTACTTCGGCTCCCAGGACCACCACCTCTACGCGCTCGACGCCTCCAGCGGAGAGGTGGTCTGGCGTCTCGACCTCGGCGCCGAGATCGACTCCACTCCGGCGCTGGCCGCGGGACGCCGGATCGTGGTCGGCGCCGACGACGGAGAGATCCACTTCCTGGCGGAGGAGAGATGACCGATTTACCCAGATCGAGAGCCGAGCGGCTCGAGCGGGAGACGCTCTGCCGCTTCGCCGCGCTTTCCGAGAAAGCCTCCGCCACCCGCGAGCGAGCCGAGCAGCCCTGCCCGGTGCGGCCGGCCTTTCAGCACGATTGTCACCGGATCGTGCACAGCAAGGCGTTCAGGCGGCTCAGGGGCAAGACCCAGGTCTTCCTCTGGCCCAAGGGCGATCACTATCGCACGCGCCTGACCCACTGCCAGGAGGTCAGCCAGATCGCGCGCACCATCTCGCGCAGCCTCTCGCTCAACGAGGATCTGAGCGAGGCGATCGCGCTGGGCCACGACCTGGGGCACAGCCCGTTCGGGCACGCCGGGGAGGCCACCTTGCAGAAGCTGGTCCCGGGCGGCTTCCGCCACGAGCGCCAGAGCCTGCGCGTGGTCGAGCGGCTGGAGAACGAGGGCCGCGGGCTGAACCTGACCGCGGCGGTCCGGGAGGGCATCCTGCGCCATTCCAAGGGCGCGGGTCCTCTGCTCGACGTGCCCGAGGAGCAGCTGCCTTCGACGCTGGAGGGACAGGCGGTCCGGGTCGCGGACGTCGTTGCCTACGCGAACCACGATCTCGACGACGCGCTGCGCGGCGGCGTGCTGTCGCAAAACGATCTGCCCGGCCGGGTGCTGGAGGTGCTGGGCCGCACCCACTCGGATCGGATCACGCACCTGGTGCTCGACGTGGTGGGCAGCACCGACCTCGAGCGCGAGCCGCGCGTGCTGATCAGCGACGAGAGCGTGGAGGTGCTCGAGGAGCTGAGGCGCTTCCTCTACGAGCGCGTCTACTACAATCCGGCGGTGCACGGGGAGTTCCACCGCGCCGCGGGCGTGCTGACCCGGCTCTGGGAGTACCTGCTCGACGACATGGATCGCTTCCACGAGCTGTGGGCCGGCGCGCTGCGCGACGGCGAGCCGGAGGACGACGTGCGCGACTTCCTGGCCGGGATGACCGACGCCTACGCGATCGATCTCCACGACAGGCTGTTCACCCCGAGGCGCTGGTACGTGCTGTGATCCCGGCGCGGCGGCGGGCCGCGGCCACCGTGTTCTCCATCAGCATCGCGATCGTCATCGGCCCGACTCCGCCCGGAACCGGCGAGATCCAGGCCGCCCGCCGCGAGGCGGCCTCGAACTCCACGTCCCCCACCCAGCTCCCGTCCTCGCGGCGGTTGGTCCCCACGTCGATCACCACCGCGCCCTCGCGAATCCAGTCGCCGCGGATCAGCTCGGGGCTGCCGGCCGCGGCGATAACGATCTCGGCCCGCGAGACCTCGGCGGCCAGCTCCGCGGTCCGCGAGTGACAGACGGTCACGGTCGCGTCGGCGCCGAGCAGCAGCTGCGCCATCGGCTTGCCCACGATCAGGGAGCGCCCCACCACCACGGCGCGCTTGCCCGCGGGATCGACCCCGGTGTGCTCGATCATGCGCAGACAGCCGATCGGTGTGCAGGGCACCGCGCCGTCGACTCCGGCCAGCAGGCGGCCCAGGTTGACCGGGTGGAAGCCGTCCGCGTCCTTGGCCGGATCGATCGCCTCGATCACCTCGTTTTCGTCGATCTGCTCCGGGAGCGGAAGCTGCACCAGGATCGCGTCGACCTCGTCGTCGCGGTTGAGGCGGTCGATCAGGCTCAGCAGCTCTCCGGACTCCACCGAGGCCGGCAGCAGGTGCTCGCGCGACTCGATCTCCGTCCGGCGACAGGCCCTCTTCTTGTTCTCGACGTAGATCTGGCTGGCCGGGTCCTCGCCGACCAGAACCACCGAGAGGACCGGAGCGCGGCCGACCTCGTCGAAGAACTCCCGGGAGGTCTGCTTCACGCCGCGGCGAATCCCGCGAGCCAGCTCTTTTCCGTCGATCAGCTGCATCCTTCTCCTCCCTTCCCGGCGCCGCTCGTCGGGCTCCTCTTCTCCTCTCTTGCGACCGAGCCGACTCTTTACGGACCGAAGTAATTTGCGGCGCTACTCACTGCTCCTGTAAGATGTAACAAATTTGATCATAAAAAAAGGAGATTTACGATGAGCTACAAAAAATGGACGATGCTGCTGCTGGTCGCCGCCTGCTGGTCGCTCGCCGCCTGCGACGACTCTTCCGGCGGCGGGGGCGGGGACGCGGACGCCGACAGCGACACGGACGCCGATTCCGATGCGGATTCGGACGCGGATTCGGATGCGGACGCCGACTTCGGCACCTGCGCCGCGAGCTGCGAGGCCGCCGCGGACTGCGTTCCCGACGACGCCGACGCCACCCACGACGAGGACAACTGGGACTGCTCGGACGGGTACTGCGAGCCCCTGGGATGCCTCGGCACCGCCGAGTGCCAGGAAGCATACCCCAACGCCCCGGAGATAGACTGCAACTCGGCCGCCTCGATTCCGTACTGCTCGACGCCCTGCGATACCGCCGCGGACTGCGCCGTCCCCGACTCGGCGCTGCTGGGCGAGGACAACTTCTCGTGCGAAGACGGGCTGTGCACCATGCTGGGCTGCAACTCGGACGAGGAATGCCAGCAGGCGTATCCGGACACCGACCTGGGCTGCGCGCTCTACATGGAGGTGCCGGCCTGCCTTCCCACCTGCGAGGCTCCGGCGGACTGCGTTGAGGAGTCGCTGACCGCCGACCTGTGGAACGAGGAGCACTGGGCCTGCACCGACGGCGTCTGCGAGCACCTGGGTTGCCTGGACGACAGCGAGTGCCAGGAGTCGGTCCACGGCCCCGACTCGGTCTGCGTGAAGTAGGAGCAGAGGGCTCCCTGGCGACGACCTGATTTCGAACAAGACGGAGAATGGATGTCCAACCCCGAGCCGGGACGCGTATTGATGATCGACGACGACCTCGATCTGGTCGAGGTGTTCTGCTACGCGATCGAAAAGATGGGCCACGAGGCGAGCCGCGCCCCGACGCTGGGCGAGGGGGTCGAGCTGGCCGAGAGGGAGAGCTTCGACCTGGTCCTGCTCGACGTCTGCCTTCCCGACGGGAACGGCCTGGAGGCGTTGCCCCGGCTGCGCGCGACCGAGCCCACCCCGGAGATCGTGATCCTGACCGGCCACGGCGACCCGGACGGGGCCGAGCTGGCGATCAACAGCGGCGCCTGGGACTACATCGTCAAGCCGGCCTCGACCCGGACGCTGCGGCTGGTCGTCTCGCGCGCCGTCCACTACCAGCGCGAAAAACGGGCGCGGCGGCGGGCGATCTCGCTCAAGCGGCAGGGGATCGTCGGCGACAGCCCGGCGTTGAGCTCGTGCCTCGACCAGCTGGCGGCCGCGGCCGGCAGCGACGCGGACGTGCTGCTGACCGGAGAGACCGGCACCGGCAAGGAGATGTTCGCCGCGGCTCTCCACGCCAACAGCGATCGCGCAGGCGGGCCCTTCGTCGTGGTCGACTGCCCCGCGCTGCCGCGCACCCTGATCGAGAGCACCCTGTTCGGGCACGAGAAGGGGGCCTACACCGGCGCCGCCAAGCCGCGCGAGGGGCTGGTCGCCCGCGCCGACGGCGGGACGCTGTTCCTCGACGAGGTCGGAGAGCTGCCGCCGGCCGAGCAGAAGACCTTCTTGCGCGTCTTGCAGGAGAGGCGCTACCGCCCGGTCGGCTCCCGCAGCGAGCAGAGCAGCGACTTCAGGCTGGTCGCGGCGACCAACCGCGAGCTGGAACGGATGGTGCGCCAGGGAGAGTTCCGCGAGGACCTGATGTTCAGGCTGCGCGCCTTCGTGATCGAGCTGCCGCCCCTGCGCGAGCGGCCCGGGGACATCAAGCCGCTGGCGCTGCACCACGTCTCGCGGCTCTGCGAGCGCTACGGCGTCGACACCAAGGGCTTTTCGCCCGACTTCTTCGAGACGCTGCGCAACTACGACTGGCCCGGAAACGTGCGGGAGCTGTTCCAGGCTCTCGAGCAGGCGCTGGCCACCGCCGGTCCCGAGCCGACCCTGTTCGCCCGGGATTTGCCTCTCCAGATCCGGGCCCGGGTCGCGCGCGAATCGATTCCGCCGCCGCCCGCCGCTTCGGGCTCCGCCGCCGACTCGGATGATTCGTCGCCGGCGAGCACCGCGCAGACCCTCCAGGAGGCCCGGGACGAGGCGATCGCCCGCGCCGAGCGGCGCCACCTGGTGGAGCTGCTGCGCCGCACCGACGGCAGCATTCCGGACACCTGCCGCCTGGCCGACCTCTCCCGCTCGCGTCTCTACGCCCTGTTGAAAAAGCACGGAATTCGATCGTAACGCGGTTGGCACGCTTGGTGCATCAACTGCGGGCATGACACAAAACCGCAAAGCTGAAAAACGAGACCTCAACCTGGATCTCTACTTCGACGAGATCGGGCGCAGCGCACCCCGCCACTCGGCCGGAGAGAACGGACCGCTCGAAACGATCCGCCGCCTGGAGCTGGCGGCGTGGCGCGCCGTGCTCGAGGCGCGCCACGGCCTGGCGGAGCCGGGCGCGATCCTGGAGGACTGGGCCGCGGGGGTTCCCAGGCGAGCCGCCGCGCTCGAGCGGCTCGCCGAGCTCGGCGCCGGCGATCTCTTCTCGCGAGACGGGGACGGAGCGGATCTCGTCGGAGAAGCGACGCGGGCGATGCTCGAGGCCGATCCCGACCGCGAGCTGCTGGCGACGCTGGTGTACCTCCACGCGGAGGACGAAGAGATCGAGCTGCTCTGGGAAGAGATATCGAGGCGCAAGTCGGCCTTCGTCCGCTCCAACCTGCGGCTGGTGATCGCCGTGGCCAAGAAGTACCAGAGTCGCCACGTCGAGCTCGGCGACCTGATCCAGGAGGGCAACCTGGGGCTGATCACGGCGGTGGATCGCTTCGATCCCTCGCGCGGGGTGAAGTTCTCCACCTACGCGGTCTGGTGGATCCGGCACCGCGTCGGCCGCTCCGCCGCCAACAACCGGCACCCGGTCCGGATGCCGGTCCACGCCGCGGCTGCCGTCAGGCGGCTGGAACGCGTCTCTTCCACGCTGGAGACGCGCGACGGGCGTCGCCCCGGGAAAGAGGAGATCGGCCGACTGTCCGGGCTCGACGATCGGACCGTGGAGCGTGCCCGCAACACCCCCAAGCCGCGGCGGATCGCGATCATGAGCGGCGACGAGCCGGAGGACTCCGACCGCGACGGCGCCGGCGTGGCGCTGGTCGACACCGGCGCGGCGCCGCCCGACTTCGGAGCGACACTGAGCGAGTGGAAGCGGATGCTGGAGGGCGTGCTGGAGACCCTGCCGGAGTTCGAGCGGGAGATAGTGCGCCGGCGCTACGGGCTGGATGGAGAAGGGGAGAGCACGCTGCAGGCGATCGGCGAGGACAGCGGCCTTTCGCGCGAGCGGATCCGCCAGCTGCAGAACCGCGCCTTGGATCGCATCCGCCGGCAGCTGCGCTTGGACTGATAAGAGACGAATGTGTCCCGCCGGACAGGACTCCGGTCTTGCCGAACGGGACGATGGCGAAGGAGAAAGGACGGACAGATGCAGGTAGACGAAGAGCTTCAACGATGGACGGACACATCGGCGCAGGCGAGGCCGGGATCGGCCAACAACCCACCGCTGCACATAATGATCGACGAGGCGCTCCAGGTGGCGGAGTTCTTCGAGGAGCGCTGGGAGCCCACCGCAGAGCGGCGCGGCCTGGCGGACGCCGGCGAGCGGCTGCCGCGGGAGACCGGCAAGGAGATCGTCTCCCTCGTCGAAGAGGTGAAGCGCGCACAGGACGAGTACCTGGAGCTGATGGGCCGGGAGATGAATCCGCGCAAGCTGGTGGAGCGCGGGGAGTACCTGCTCGGCGAGCTGACCGCGGTGCTGGAGTGGTGCCTGGAGGGAGACGAGGACGACGAGTCCGATCTCTTGCTGCAGTCGCTCCAGGCCGAGCGCAGGTTCCTGGCCAACTCGGTCGAGGACCTGGCCTACGCGCTGCACGACTACGCGGTCGTGGCCAGCGAGATGCGCGACGAGATCGACGGGCTGGGCGGCTTCGACGCGGCCACGATCGACGAGGCGGTGGACGTGGCCAAGAAGCTGCTGGCCGTCAACGAGCGGCAGGTTCAGCAGGTCGAGGACGTCAGGCGCGCGGTCGACAGGCGCAACCGCCTGGTCGCGAGGCTCAAGGCGCGCGTGGCCAAGGTGCGGCGCGCGGCGCGGTTCGTCTTCCGCGACCGTCCCCACCTGTTGAAGGAGGTGACGAGCGCTCACTCCCTGCGGCAGCGGGCCGCGCTGCAGCGGGCGGCCAAGCTCCGAGAGTCGTACAGCCGCCCCAACCTGAAGATGTCGATGCGCTTCCTGCCCGCCACCCACCGGCCCTGGTAGGGCCTGGGTTCTCCTCGCCGCGGCCGGGAACAGTCCGCGGCGACCGCGACCGCCCCGGTCGGCTCCGCTCCCAATCCTTCGCAGCGTGCCAGATCGCGCTGCGCCTTCAGCACCTCGGCGTCGCCCACTCGGTTCCTCGCACTCCATCACCGGCGGGACCGAGCGAAGCTGGACACCGTCCAGCGCCGGCATCCGCTCCATCTCGCCGGCCTCTCCCAGCGTGGTCGTCGGCAGGTGTGGCAGCGACCGGCCGTACCGCCAGACACCGGTCGAAGAAGATATCGAAAGTGCGCCGCTCGATGAGCCCCTCTTCACCGTCGAGAATCCTTCTGCGTATCATTTTTCTGCTGAGGTTTATGTAGAGGTAGGTGGGGCGGCCCATGAAGGCGACCGACGAGGCCCGGACGTCGCCGCTTCGAAGCAGCTCCGCCACCGTGTTGCATCCGCTGCTCAGGGCCACGAAATCGATTGCCCCCTCCAATCAGGTCAGAGCCTCTCCAATCGGGTCAGAGCCGAAGACAGGCCAGGCTCGCTCCCGGCACCGGTGGGGTGGAGCGCTCGCAACAAGTCGAGCGCGACGCCCCGTTGCGCCCGGCCGCCGATCGGAGCTGCAAGATTGCACCGCCAGCGGCCGAGAACACCCGCTTGACCCGCCGCATCGCCCGCCCGAAACCCCTCGACCAACGAACCGACCGACCGCGAATCCCCTCCGCCCCGCTTTCTCAACGAAAACTGTCTTCGGCCTTGAGCCGAAGGGAGGCCAGGGCGAGCACGGCCTCTCGCACGTCGGCGAAGCCGTTGAACAGGGGCGAGGGGCAGATCCGCACCACGTTGGGCGGTCTTGCGTCGAGCACGATCCCGCGTCGCCCGAGCTCCCCGGCCAGGACGTCGACGTCCCCGTCCAACTCCAGCGCGACGTGGCCGCCGCGCCTTTCGGGCTCGCGGGGAGTTGCGATCCGCGCTTCGGGCAGCAGCTCGTCGACCAGGGAGATCAGGTAGGAGGTCAGCCGCAACGATTTCTGCCTGAGACGCTCCACGCCCACCTCGCCGATCGTCTCCAGCGCTGCCTGCAGCGGCGCCGCGCCCAGCACCGGCGGCGAGGAGATCTGCCAACCCGCGGCCGAGCGCGCCTGGTGGAAGTCGGGGAGCATCTCGAACTGCCGCTCGCGCTCGCAGCCGAACCAGCCGGCCATCCGCGCCGGCCGCTCGAAGTGCCGTTCTGCTACGTAGATGAAGGCCGGGGCGCCGGGCCCTCCGCAGAGGTACTTGTAACCGCAGAAAACGGCGAAATCCACGCCCTGCTCTGAGAACGAGTGGGGCACGACCCCGGCGGAGTGACAGCAATCCAGCCCGAACGGAATACCGCGCTCGCGCGCCGCCTTGGCCAGCCGCTCGACATCCAGAAGCTGGCCGCTGCGAAACAGCACCGACGGCAGCAGCACCAGCGCCACCCGCTCGTCCATCAGCTCGATCAGCTCGCCCTCGTCGAGCGTGCGGCCGTCCGGCGAGCGGGCCAGCAGCAGATTCTCGGCCGGGTCGTAGCCCCGCATCGCCAGGTGGCCCTGGATGGCGTACAGATCGGTGGGGAAGTCGAGCTCGTCCATCAGGATCCGCGTCCGATCGCCGTCCGGCTCGTAGAAAGTGTGCAGCATCGAATGCAGGTTGATCGTAGTTGTCGCGGTCGCGGTCACCTCCTCGGCCTCGGCGCCGATCAGGCCGGCGGCCAGCGCGCCGAGCCGCTCCCCCATCCCGAACCACGGAGGGTCGCCCTCCCACCAGCCGCGGATCGCCAGCTCGCGCCACTCGTCGGCCACCCGCCCGACCGACTCGAGAGAGCGCTTCAGCGGAGGTCCCAGCGAGTTGCCCAGCAGGTAGACGGTCCGCTCGGGAACCTCGAACAGCTTCGCGAGGCCGGCGAGCTCGTCTTTTCTGTCGAGTCGCCGAGCAAAATCGTCGCTAGAAGAAAAAACGTCGCTATTCATCCCCGACTCCTCCGGCACGGTCTCATTGGGGCCTCCCCGACGGGCTCGACGGATCGCGCCATTTTCATCCTTTATCAGAAACGGGAGTTTCGAAACAACCCGTCTGATTCGGTTGACATGCAGCGCTTCTCGGACTATTGAGGAGCGCTCCGCCAGCGGAATAGCCGCCGGCGGGTGGAAGAACGACGGGAGCTTACGATGCGGACCTACAACGCCAAGCCCGACGAGGTGGACCGCCGCTGGTTCGTGGTGGACGCGGCCGAGGAGCCGCTCGGCCGGACCGCCAGCCGGGTCGCCGAGATCCTGCAGGGCAAGAACAAGCCGACGTACACACCGCACGTGGACACGGGCGATTTCGTCGTGGTGTTCAACGCGGACAAAGTGAAGCTCACCGGCGGAAAGCTCGACTCCAAGATGTACCATCGCCACACCGGCTGGGTGGGCAACGAGGTGGCGCTCAGCGCCCGCAAGATGCTCGAGAAGAAGCCGGAGGAGGTGGTTCGCATGGCCGTCAGGGGCATGCTGCCCAAGACCAGGCTAGGCAATGCGATGCTGCGCAAGCTCAAGGTGCACGCATCCGCTCTGCCGCAGCACGGATACACCGCCCAGAAGGCGACGCCCCTCGAATTTCGGAAGGAAGAGCGATGAGCGCAGCTAGCACAGACAGTCGCTGGTACGCCACGGGCAGGCGCAAGCGCGCCGTGGCTCGCGTGTGGATGACCCCGGGCAGCGGAAAGATCACCGTCAACCGCAAACCCGAGGAGACCCATTTCTTCCGCCCCATCTCGCGGATGATCATGCGCCAGCCGTTCGAGCTGGTGGAGGCGGACGGCCAGTACGACGTGCTGGTCAACGTGCACGGCGGCGGGGTCTCGGCCCAGGCCGACGCCGTCAAGTTCGGCATCTCGCGCGCCCTGATCTCCTGTAACCCCGACTTCCGCGGACCGCTGAAAAAGGCCGGTTTCCTGACCCGGGACGCCCGCGAGGTCGAGCGCAAGAAGTACGGCAAGCCCGGCGCCCGCAAGTCCTTCCAGTTCTCCAAGCGCTGATCCACGGCTCGCGGCCTTTCATACCGACGTAGATTCGGGTTAACCTCCAGCTATGGTTTGGGATGTATTCTCGGTTGAAGAGCGCCTTCCAAAGGCGCGTTTCGCCTGGCTGGCGGTGGCGGTGGCGGCGCCGGCGGTGCTGGCCGCCACGCCTCTCGCGCTGGCCGCGGAGGGAGCCGTCGACGTCGACCCGGCGGACGCGGGTCCGCCCGAGCTGGAGCCCGAGAGCGTCGACGAGGTGGTGGTCACCGCGTCGCGCGTACGCGAGGAGCCGTTCGAATCCACCCGCGCGGTGGATGTGATCAGTTCCGAAAAGATCGTCGAACGCCAGCCGCGGACCACTCCGGAAGCGCTCGCCGAGTCGACCGGCGCCTTCGTGCAGCACACCAACCTGGGCGGAGGCTCGCCGATCGTGCGCGGGCTGGTCGGACCGCGCGTGCTTCTGTTGATCGACGGGGTGCGGCTCAACAACTCGGTGTTCCGCACCGGACCGCTCCAGTACCTCAATCTGATCGATATCTATCAGGTCGAGCGGCTCGAGATCGTGCGCGGCCCGGGGTCGGTGCTCTACGGATCGGACGCGCTGGGCGCCACGATCCAGGCCGTGCTGCGCTCGCCGCGCGATCGCAGGCTGCTCGGACCCGGCGCCGGCGGGAGGCTGCTCGGCCGCTTCGGCTCCGCGGCGCGGGAGAAGACCGGTCACGCCGAGATCGACGCGGGCGGCGGCTGGCTCGGCGTCGGCGCGGGCGCGACGGCGCGTGACTTCGAGGACCTCCGCGGCGGCGGGAAAGTGGGCGTACAGCCCCACTCGGGCTACCAGCAGGTCAATACCTCGACGCGCCTGACCGCCCGTCTCTCGGAGGGTGCCTTTCGCGACTGGCGGCTGACGGCCGGCTACCACGCGGCGCTGATGAACGACGTGGGACGGGCGGAGAAGCTGGACGCCCGCGACGTCTACGACACCTACTGGAACCGCCATCACCTGGCCCTGCTGCGCGGCGAGGCGCCGCTGCGCGGGCTGGACACCGAGCTGGAGCTGACGCTCTCCTATCAGCGCTTCTTCGAGCGCAAGGATCACACCTCGCTGACGCCGGCTCAGGACTCGATCGAGAGCCTGACCAGCGACCGCGTGACGGTCGACACGCTCGGCGCCGACCTGGAGATCACCACGCGCCTGATCGACGACCGGCTGCGCCTCACCTACGGCGGCGAGGCCTACCGCGACGCGGTGGGATCGTCGACTCGGCTGCGGGACGGCGGGGGGAGCTGGCACCGCGCCGCGCGCGACCCCTACCCGGAGGGAGCGCGGGCGCAGCTGGCCGGTACCTACGCGCACGCCCGCGGAGAGCTGCTGCCGCGGCGGCTCCCGCTGGGGCTGGCGCTGACAGCCGGGGCACGTTTCCAGCAGATGGGCGCCCGCGCCTCGGCCGAGGGCGGCGATCCGGCGGTGCGTCGCAGCGACCGGGACTTCGTGCTCTCGGCCGGAGCCCAGCTTCGCTACGAGGACGTCTGGAACACGGCGCTGACCTGGAACCAGGGCTTTCGCGCCCCCAACCTGATGGAGACCGCCCTGGTCGGAGACGCCGGCACCTTCTACCACGTGGAGAACTCGCGGCTCGGCCCGGAACGCAGCGATACGATCGAGCTGCTGACGCGCCTGCACGCGGGGCCGTTCCGCGTCGGCATCTCGGGCTACGCGAGCTTCCTCTCCGACCTGATCAAGCGCGTTCCGGCCGCCACCGACGACGGGCGCAGCGAGGTGGACGGCAGCCCGGTGGTCTGGAACGCCAACGGCGGCGAGGGGCGCATCTTCGGCGTCGAGGGCGAGACGGCGCTGGAACTGCCCGGCGGCCTGGAGCTGCACGGGAGCTTGACCTGGACCTACGGCTACGAGCTGCTCGACGGCCAAGCGCGCGCCGAGGACGAGAGCCACCGCTCGCGGATTCCGCTCTCCCGGATTCCGCCGCTGTTCGGCGACGCCGGGCTGCGCTGGTCGGCCCGGATCGGAGAGCGGCTGCGCGGCTGGGCCGGACCGGTGGTGCTGTTCGCCGGCAGACAGGACAGGCTCTCCGACCGCGATCGGCGGGACATCCGCATCCCCGAGGGGGGAACGCCCGGCTGGGTCGTGGTCAATCTGCGGGCCGGGGTGGTCTACCGCGAGTTGGTCGGCCTCTCGCTGGCGGTCGAGAACGTGGGAGACGCGCGCTACAAGTACCACGGATCCGGCATCCACGCCGCCGGGACGAACGGCTTGATCTCGCTCGAGCTCAGACATTGAGCGCTCGGCGCTGCGGGTACAAATGCGAGCCGGAAAACCGCGCTCGAGACACCCTCCTTACGCAACAGAGCGTCTTTGTGGTAGAAAGTAGCGGGGAAGTGCCTTTGAATCAAAAAAAGGCGCTTTTTAAGAGCGAGGTCGACCCAAATGCTGCGAAAAACCGTTTTTGCAATCGCGATCCTGCTGCTCGCGGTCGGTGCGTGCGAGCGGCAGGCCGAGGTCGTTCAGCTGTCTCCCGCCGGAAGCGAAGGCGCCGAGGCGTCCCCCCCGAGTGGTATCGTCGGTCCCAGCTGGCAGAGCTGGGAGCAGGCCAAGGGCGTCGTGCTGGTGAGACCCGGCGGGGGAATGTGCACCGGGACCCTGATCGACCCGGAGGTGGTGCTGACCGCCGGACACTGCGTCAAGCTGAACGACGCTCAGGGCAACTACGACTACACGACCAACCCCTCGGGTCTCTCGGTGGAAGCCGGCCCCACGGCGTACAATGCCTCTTCGATCGGGACTCCCGAGCAGATCGTGACCCACCCCTCCTGGACCGGGAACATCCAGGAGAGCCAGACCGACCTGGCGATGATCAAGCTCTCCGCGCCGGTGACCGACATCGAACCGTTCGGCGTGCGCGACTACCCCGTGCCCGAGAGCGGCAGCGACGGTCTGCTGGTCGGCTACGGAGAGGACGGCAGCATGTGGGGCGGGGCCGGCACCCAGCGAATCGGCGAGACGACCCTGCTGAACGTGATGGCGCTCCTGATCGAGACCGGCGATCCGTGCAACACCTGCTCGGGCGACTCGGGAGGTCCGCTGTTCACCCAGCAGGACGAACAGTGGGTGATCAGCGGCGTGACATCGTTCGGCACCTCCACCCAGTGCAGCGAGACCGGCGGCGGCTACAGCGTCAACCTGCTGGGCTACTGCCACTGGCTCAACACGGCGATGATCGATCTTACCGGCCACGACCTGGGCCTGGAGGAGTGCGTGCAGTGCGTCGAGGAGGTGGTCGACGACTGGGGGCAGGGCTGCGGACCGGATCTGCCGGCCTGCCCGGAGGGCACACAGTGCACGCCAGTACAGGGTTACTCCGACGGATTCTACGGTTTCTGCTCGACGGTCTGCTGCGAAACCGGCGCCGCCGACCCGACCTACTGCTTCGACGTGGCGCCCGGCGAGGAGCTGTGCGCGTTGACCGGAGGAGACGGCACATCCTACTGCGCCATCCAGTGCGAGACCGACGCCGACTGCCCCGAGCACGCCGATTGCGTCTCACCGAGCACGGTGGGACCGTCGCTGTGCATGGCGACCGCTCCGTCGAGCAGCGACGCGGATGCCGACGCGGACTCGGACGCCGACTCGGACTCCGACGTCGACGGAGACACCGACACCGCGGTCGACGAGAGCTCCTCCGAGGGGGACAGCGGCAGCTGCGCGGCCGGCGCTCCGGGAAGAAGGGGAGGCGGGAACGGTCTTGCCGCGATGCTGTCAGTTTTGTGGTAGACTATTTCTTGCGAGCGGTCGACCGCGACGAAAAACGGAAAGGACCTCGACATGTTTCCCTCCCCCCTGGCAAAGAACCGCCTTGCGACGGCCGCCGCCCTGATCGCGACCGTCTCCCTGATCGCGCTCGGATCCTGCGACGAGGGGATCCAGGTCGTGGACGTGGAAGTTCCCGAGGAAAGCCGCGGGTTCCAGGGAATAGTCGGCGGCGAGGAGACGAACTGGGAAAGCTGGAAGGGCGTGGTGGCGGTCTACACGACCGTGGGCGGCTACGCGGGGGGGCTGTGCACCGGCACGCTGATCGATCCCGAGGTGGTGCTGACCGCCGGCCACTGCGTCTACTACCCGTCCGACGGCATCGATTCGATCAGCGACCCCGGCTCGGTCCAGATTCTCGGCGGCGCCAACCTCAACAGCGGCGCGTACCTGATTTCCGATGTGGAAGAGGTGGTCAAGCACCCGGAGTGGACCGGCAACATCAACGACATGGGTGTCGACCTGGGGCTGATCCGCATGACCGATTATGTCACTGTCGTACCGTTCTACGGCGTGCGCCAGGGGACTTTTCCGCAAGTGGGAGACGAAGGGATAATCGTCGGCTACGGCAACAGCACCACCGGTAGCGGCTCGGGTGTCCACCGCTGGGGCGAGACCACGATTTTGCAGGTCTACAGCAACCTGCTCGAGCTGGGCAATCCGGCCGGGACGTGCCAGGGCGACTCGGGAGGCCCCCTCTTCACCGATGTGAACGACCAGTGGGTAGTCACCGGGGTCACCTCGTTCGGCGAGAGTTCGACGTGCAGCCCCACGGGCGGCAGCTGGGACGTGATGGTCCAGAGCTACCGCAGCTGGATCGAGAACCAGGTGATCAGCTGGACCGGGCACGGACTGGAGGAGGGCCAGACCGACGCGGACGTGGACTCGGACTCGGACTCGGACTCTGATTCGGACGCCGACAGCGACGCGGACGGCGATACGGATTCGGACGCGGACGGCGACGGAGACTACACCGGAGACAACGGCGGCAACGAGCGGCCGTTCGGCCTGGACAGCGAGAACCCGATCGAGTCGTCCTGCTCGACGGTCGCCGCCGGGGGTAACGGCTGCGGCGCGATCGGCCTGCTGGTCGATTTCTGCCTCTGACGGCACCCGCCGATATCACGCTCCCCGCGCGGTTGCCCTGACGGCCCGGGCTTCGTATACAGGTTGCATGCGCGAACAGATCGCGTCCTTTCTCGAGCGCCGCGAGCGGTTGGTGATAACCGTGATCGTTTCCCTGGCCGCCTTGCTGCGCGGGCTCCACGTCTGGCTGGCCGCCGGCTCCGATCCGTTTTTCTACATGCCCGCGGTCGATCCCGAGGTCTACCATCAGTGGGCCTCGCGGATCGCCGGCGGCGACTGGATCGGCGACGAGGTGTTCTTTCTCAGCCCCCTCTACCCGTACTTCCTGTCGGCGATCTACGCCCTGTTCGGTCCCGACCTGCTGGCGGCCAGGCTCGTGCAGGCGGCGCTCGGCTCGGCGAGCTGCGGCCTGCTCTACCTGGTGACGCGGAGGGCTTTCGGGCGGCCGGCCGCGGCTCTGGCCGGTCTGCTGTACGCGATCTACTCGCTGTCCGTCTTCTACGACACGGTGCTGCTGGTGACCGCGATCCAGACGCCGCTCAACCTCGCCTGCGTCCTGCTGCTGTTGCGCGCCAGCGAGTCGCGATCGTCCCGGCCGTGGCTCGTCTCCGGTCTCCTGCTCGGCCTCTCGACCCTGGCGCGGCCCAACGTGCTGTTGCTGGGAGGCTTCGTCGTGCCGTGGATGTTCTTCGCGCTGCGCGATCGTCTCAGCTGGCGCGGCATCGCATTGCGAGCCGCCCTGCTCGCTCTCGGAGCGGCGCTGATGGTGCTGCCGGTGACGGTACGCAACTGGGCGGTCGGCGACGACTTCGTGCTGGTCAGCTCGCAAGGCGGCGTCAACCTCTACATCGGCAACGGGCCGGGCGCGACCGGCAGCTTCCGCGTTCCGTCCGAGTTCCCGACCACCCGCGCCGACGATCCGCTCCAGCAGCGGGAGTCCTACCGCACGGTCGCCCAGAGGGATCTGGGCCGCGAGCTGAAGCCCTCCGAGGTTTCCGACTACTGGGCGGAGCGCACCCTGGATCACATCGCCCAGCACCCGGGAGAGTGGACCCGCCTGCTGGGCCGCAAGCTGCTGATGCTGTTCAACCACTACGAGCCCGGCAACAGCCGCGACTACTACAGCTCGCGCCGCTTCTCCCCGGTCCTGCGGTTGCCGCTCGTCGGCTTCGGGCTGATCGCGCCGCTGGCGCTGCTGGGCATTGCAGTCGGGCTGCGCCGCTTTCGTCGGGCCGCGCCGCTGTACGGCATGGTGCTGGTCTACTCGGTATCGCTGGTCGCCTTCTTCGTCCTGGCCCACTACCGCATGCCCGTGGTTCCTTTCCTCGTCGCGTTCGCGGCTTTCGGTATCTGCTGGCTGCTCGATCGGATCGAGCGGCGTCGGATCGTTCCGCTGCTGGTCGGCGCCGCCGCTCTGGCGGCCGCCGCCTGGGTCGTGCACCTGGATCTCTACGACGAGGATTCGTCGCGCTACATGGTCGAGTACAATCTGGCCAACCGCTTTCGGCGCATGGGAAAAAGAGAAGCCGCGATCGAAGCCTACCGCCGCTCGATCGAGCTCAACCCCGGCTACATCTCCTCGCACCACAACCTGGCGCTGTACTGCGAGGAGCCGCCGGGCGACACCGAGTGCGCGATCCGTCACTGGAAATCCGTGCTGGAGCTGGCCCGCGCCCGCCGAGACAGGCATTACTTCGAACGCGCCCGCCGCCACCTGGAGCAGCTGGATCGGAGCCGAAGACAGCCCTGAGTGGCGTCGCAATCACAAACCGGCATCGACAGCGGAACCGTCCTGGGACTCCGAGCGGATCGAACGGGTCAGCCGTCTTCGGCACCGAGCGAATCGGCCGGGGCGCGGGGCAGGTCGAACCAGAAGATCGAGCCGCGCCTCTCGGCCGGGCGCATGCCCGCCTCTCCCCCCTGCGCGCCCACCAGGTGCTTGACGATCGCCAGCCCCAGCCCGGTGCCGCCCATCTCGCGCGAGCGGCCCGTGTCGACGCGGTAGAAACGCTCGAACAGCCGCGAGCGGTGCACCTCCTCGATGCCCGGGCCGTCGTCCTCCACCTCGAACCTGACCGTCTCGCCGCGTTCCAGCCCCCGCAGCACGATCCGGCCTCCCTCGTCTATGTACTTGACGGCGTTGTCCACGAGATTGAGCAGCACCTGGTCGACGGCGCGGGCGTCCGCCAGCGCGCAAAGGCCGTCCGCCGGCTCGACCTCGATCGCGATGCCACGCTGCTCGGCCCGTTCGTTCCTGGATTTCTTCGCTCTTTCTAGCAACGATTCGACATCGAGCGGCTCGGTCTGGAAATCGTACTTGCCCGACTCGATCCGGGACAGGTCGAGCAGATCGGAGATCAACCCGGAGAGCCGCTCGGCGTTGTTGACCACCGACTCCAGGAAGCGCCTGCCCACCTTTTCGTCCTGCATCGCGCCGTCGAGCAGCGTCTCGGCGTTGGCGCGGATGATGCTGACCGGGGTGCGCAGCTCGTGCGAGACGTTGGCCACGAACTCGCGGCGCACACTCTCCAGGCGGCGCAGATCGCTCACGTCGAGCAGCACGACCGTGTACTCCCCGGAGATGCGTCGCACGGTCCTGGCCAGCACGCGCTTGGCTCCCCCCCGCGTTCCGGGCAGATCGAACTCGGCGGTGGCGGCCTCGCCGGGCTCCAACCCGCTGACCAGCTCGTGCATCTCGGGGGCGCGCACCGTCTCCAGCAGCGTCCTGCCCTCCGGTTGCCGGTCGAAACCCAGCAGCTCCAGCCCGGCGTGGTTGATCAGGGTCACGCGGCCTTCGCGATCCAGAGCCAGCACCGCCTCGCTCATCCCCTCCAGCACCGCCTCGAAACGGTCGCGCTCGCGGGCCAGCGCGGTCAGCTGCCGCTCGAGCTGACCGGAGAGGCGGTGCAGCGAGCCCGCCAGGCCGCCCAGCTCGTCCTCGCTGGAGACCGGTACCGGCTCGCGGCTGCCTCCTTCGGCCATGCGGTGAGCGTATTCGACCAGCGCGCGCAACGTGCGAGAGAAGTAGTGCGAGGAAAGAGCGCTCATCAGCACTGCCAGGATCAGGCCGAACAGCCCGGCCGCCGCCAGCAGGCCGAACAGCCCGAAGATCGCCGACTCCACCTCGGCGAGCGGCTTGGCGGCGCGGACGATTCCCCCCGAGTCCTCGCGCTCGAAGACGACCGCCACGTAGAGCAGCTCCTCGTCGATGGTGGTCGAGTAGCGGGACGACTTGCCCCTGCCGAGGTCGAAGGCCTCGATCACCTCGGGTCGGCCGGCGTGGCTCTCCACCTCGGCCACCTCGCGCGGCGCCAGCTCCGAGTCGCCGAGCACGGTGCCGTCCTCGAGGATCAGCGTGATCCGCGACTCGGTCGCCTCGCCGAGCGAATCTGCCAGGCGATCGGCCAGCTCTATCTCGCGGGGATCCGCCGCGATGTTCTCCAACAGCGCTTTCCCCGAGCGGGCGTGGTGCAGCAGCTCGGTCTCGATGCGCTGCATGAGGATCTCGCGCAGTGCCTGCGAGAGAAAGGCGCCGGAGACCAGGATTACCAGGGTAATCAGCGAAACCGACGCCAGGAACAGCTTGCCCCGGACGCCGAGCTTCACATCTCCTCCTCTTCCTCCGGTGTGGAGCGAAACCGGTAGCCCACGCCGCGCACCGTCTCGATGTAGACGCCGGCCTCGCCCAGCTTCTCGCGCAGACGCTTGACGTGCGTATCGACCGTGCGAGTGGTGATATCGGCGCTGATCTCCCAGACGTCGGCCAACAGGGACTCCCGCGTCTGCACTCGGCCCTTGCGGCCGAGGAAAGTCACGAGCAGCTTGAATTCCAGCGCGGTGAGCGAGACCTCTTCGTCGTCTACCCAGGCCCGGTGCGCGGGGATGTCGAGCCGCAGCCTCCCGAAGGCGATCTCCTGCGCGTTGGGGCTGGCCGGCCGCGCGCGGCGCAGGATCGCCTTGACCCGCAACGACAGCTCGCGGACGCTGAACGGCTTGACCATGTAGTCGTCGGCGCCCAGCTCGAAGCCCACCACGCGGTCGATCTCCTCGCCCTTGGCGGTCAGCATCAGCACCGGAATACGGCGGATGCGATCGTCGGCGCGCATCCGGCGGCAGACCTCGGTGCCGGAGATGTCCGGCAGCATCAGGTCCAGCACCACCAGGTCGGGGATCGGATCGCGCTCGACCTGCTCGAGCGCCTCACCGCCGTCGTAGGCGACGCGCACGGCATAGCCTTCTTTTTCGAAATTGTACTTGAGGTTTTCGACGAGGTCCTTTTCGTCGTCAACCACGAGGAGCGTTCCGAGCATGGCCTGCCCTTTCTACCCGTCATCGGTTACACCGCGGTGACAGAGCGGTGAAGTCGCGGCAAAAGCGCGACCGCTCGCCGGCGGCCGTCGCCGCTTCGAAAAGCATGACCCTTGCCGCGGGATTTGGCAACGCGCCCCTTTCGCCGCCGCGATCCGCACGACACAATCCGCCGAGCTTGGCAGCTCGGGGCAAAGTGCTATAGCGTCCAGACGAGCAGGCGGCCCGACCGTGTCGAGCAGAAAGGAGACTCCAGTGAAAACCGTGATCGAACCGTTTCGCGTCAAGTCCGTAGAGCCGATCGAATTCACCACCCGCGACCAGCGAGAACGCTACATCGCAGAAGCCGGCTACAACCCGTTCCTGCTCCGCTCGGAGAACGTGCTGATCGACCTGTTGACGGACTCGGGAACCAGCGCGATGTCGGCCGCGGCCTGGTCGGCGATGATGAGCGGCGACGAGTCGTACGCCGGCGCGCGCAGCTGGTACCGTTTCGAGTCGACGGTGCGCGAGATCTTCGGTTTCGAGCACGTGATCCCGACCCACCAGGGCCGCGCCGCGGAAAGAATCCTGTTCAGCTGCCTGGTCGAGCGCGGCCGCTCGGTGCCCAACAACACCCACTTCGACACCACCCGCGCCAACATCGAGTACCTCGGCGGACGCGCCGTCGACCTGGTCTGCGCCGAAGGCCGCGATCCCTCGCTCGAGGCGCCGTTCAAGGGCGACATGGACGTCGAGGCGCTGGAGCGCTTCATCGAGGAGACCGGCGCCGAGAAGATTCCGCTGGTGATGCTGACCGTGACCAACAACTCCGGCGGGGGGCAACCCGTCTCGATGGCCAACATCCGCGCCGTCAGCGAGGTTGCGCACCGTCACGGCCTGCCGTTCTACCTGGACGCCTGCCGCTTCGCCGAGAACGCCTACTTCATCAAGCTGCGCGAGCCCGGCTACGCCGACAAGCCGGTCGCCGAGATCGCCCGCGAGATGTTCTCCCACGCGGACGGCTGCACGATGTCGGCCAAGAAGGACGCCTTCGCCAACATCGGCGGCTTTCTGTGCACCAACGACGAGCGGCTGGCGCAAAAGGAGCGCGAGCTGCTGATCCTGACCGAGGGTTACGCCACCTACGGCGGCCTCGCCGGGCGCGACCTCGACGCGATCGCGGTCGGGCTGCGCGAGGTGCTAGACGAGAGCTACCTGCGCTACAGGCTGCGCTCCACCGAGTACGTGGCGGACGGGCTGAGCGAGCTGGACGTTCCGATCGTGCGCCCCGCCGGCGGCCACGCGGTCTACATCGACGCGCGGGCGATGCTGCCGCAGATCGACCCGCTGCGGCTGCCCGGCTGGGCGCTAAGCGTGCAGCTCTACCTGGTCGCCGGGGTGCGCGGCGTGGAGATCGGACAGGTGATGTTCGGCTTCGATCCCGAAAACGAAAGGGAGAAAAAGGCCCCGTTAGACCTGGTGCGGCTGGCCTTCCCGCGCCGCGTCTACACCCAGAGCCACATGGACTACCTGCTGGAGGCCTTCCGCGAGGTCAGCGAGAACCGCGAGCGGATCCCGGGCTACCGCATCACCGAGGCGCCCAGGTTCCTGCGCCACTTCACCGCCCGCCTCGAGCCGATCTGAGCGCGTTCACCCTTCTCTTTCCGCTTCACCGGCCGCCTCGAGCACCGCGGCGACGCGGCGCAGCTTGTCCGGGTCGCTGTCCTCGCTCCTGGCGGCGATCCGCAGCGCCAGCCTGCCGGCGGCGATGTACAGGTCCCGCTCCAGCGGCCTGTCGCGCAGCCGCTCCAGGTGGCTCGCGACCGCGTCGGCGTCCCCGCGCCGGATCGGTCCGCTCAGCGCGGCCTCCACCCCGCGCTCGGCGACCGCCCGCGACCCGGGTCGGGGCCGACGACCGCGCCCACCTCGAGCGCCTGTGCAAGTACGTCGCGCGCCCGCCCCTGGCCGCGGGCCGGCTGACGCAAGTCGACGCGGAGAAGCTCGCCTTCGCCCTGAAAACCCCATGGGACGACGGGACCACCCACCTGATCCTGTCGCCGATGGAGCTGCTCGTCTTCTCTCGTTTTCGTCATCGTTCATCCGCCTCGTCGCCGCGATCACCGACGCCGCCTCGGCGAAGCGCTACCTCGACGGCGTGGGGATACCGTCTGCTGTTCCCGAGCTCGCCCCCGCGCGAGCCCCACCGCAAGCAAACAGGGGCTTTGTTTGTCCTACACTTCGAACCAAAAGATTTCCTCACAGTGCAGAGTGCTTTGTCCAATTTATTACTTGCAAAACCAAAAACGATTTGCAAACATGGTATCAAATAGCGAGCCAAAAGGAGGGGGTAATGCAGCGAGCCAGGAGCAAGAATCTCGGTCGCGCTATCTTTTTTGTTTCCATGTTTTTGCTAGGGGGGGGGGCAATGAGGCTCTTGCCTCTGTATGCAGCAATCCCGAATACGGCTGGGACGACTGCGACTACTGGGATCCGAGCTGCGACCTGAATTCCGGCGGCGCGCAACGCGCCGACTACCACTGCTTTCAGGAGACGATGGACTATCTGAGCCTGCTCGACCAGGATCACGACCCGGCGGGCTATCTCGAGCTTGTCGAAGTGGGCGAGAGCACGGTGATGGGAAGCATGACCTCGGATCACCACGGGCCTGTCGTGGCCGCACGAATCTCGCTGGACGCCGCGGCGCCGGAGCCGGTCAGGCCGGCGATCCTGATGGTGTGCGGCATCCATCCCAACGAGTGGATCGCCGAGGAGGTCTGCCTGGGCTACGTGGACTGGCTGGTCGAGGGAGCGAACGCCGGGGATCAGGAAGCGCTCGACGTGCTCGAGCGGGTCGAGATCTG
>CAZHCG010000029.1:0-36792 GCA_964530995.1 uncultured Myxococcales bacterium | reverse complement strand
TGACCGGAATGGACCTCGGCTCGCTGACCTCGGCGGGCAACCTCTTCATCTACGAAAACGCCGCTTTGCCAAGCCTGGAGGGGTTGGATGACCTGACAGCAGTAGAAAAGATGATGATATTCAGCAATGAAGCGCTGATCAATATGGCAGGGCTCGATAGCCTCGATAGTATATCAGAGTGGCTATTTATCAAGAGGAATGACAGCCTTGCGAGCCTCGAAGGGCTGGAAAACCTCGTGTCGTTGGACGGAGGCCTGACCATTTTTAGAAATGATTCGCTGACCAGCTTCGAGGGACTGAACAACCTCGAATCATTGAGCGGCGGTATTAGTATCATTGGAAACGCCTCACTAGTCAACCTTGCGGCCCTTGGCGAACTCTCATCGCTGAATGGTTTGGGTATACACAACAGCGCCCTTACGAACCTGGAAGGTCTCGACAGCCTGGTCTCAGTGGGCTGGTTGGTCATGAGCGACAATGATTCCCTGGTCAGCCTGGGCGGGTTGAGCAGCATAGAGTCCGTGGACAACGGGCTCGAAATCGAATACAATCCCGTCCTGCCCGACTGCGAATCATGCGATCTGCTCGACAGGCTCAGCGAAGCCCCAGAGGCAATCAACGTCTACAACAATCTCAACGACTCCTGCACCCCGGTCCCGGACAACTGCCCAAATTGAGCTTCCCGCTCTCGATCGTGTAGCGGTGGTACGGCGCCAGCTGCCCTCAGGAAACCCGAGGGACGGTCCTGCGATCTTCGACTTGCTTTGGACGCAGGCTGTGATCGTGTCCGCGTGCAGCAGATGCGTATTCCGGAGCAAACAGATCGCTGATTCCGATTCATTCCAATCACCGATTGAGGAAAATGTTGTGCCGAGACGTGCTTCGGGTGGCGTAGCAGGCCGTCATCAAACAGATCGAGGTATTGCGATCTCCCGCGCCGACAGAGCCCGGTCTGTGCTACCATCGAGATCTGAAGCAAGGCATCTTCCCGGGGAGGATCGAATGAAGAAGCTGGTGATCACGTTGTTGGCAACGCTGGTGCTCGGCGCGTTCGGGTGCGGCGAGGACGGCTCTTCGAGCGGCGGTGACGGTGGGACGGACGGCGACGCCGACTCCGACGCGGACTCCGACAGCGACGGCGATTCCGATGGGGATACGGACTCCGACAGCGACTCGGATACCGACAGCGACGCCGATTCCGACACCGGCACGGCCACGCTCGGGGCGGTCGAGGGCTACGTGGTCCTGCAGGGCGAGGTGGATCACTCGGGCGCGACCGTGACGCTCGACGGCACGGACCAGGACGCGGTCTCGGACTCCACGGGCTTCTGGGAGATCGCCGGGGTGGAGCCGGAGACGTACACCGTCACGGCCTCCCTGACCGGCTATGCCGAGCAGACGTCGAATCCGTTCGAGGTGGTCGCTGGCGAGACCACCGAGGTGCCGCCGCTGACGCTGAGCGAGGCGGTGGGCTCCCTGTCCGGCACGGCGCTGCTGGCCGGCGAGAGCGATCACGCCGGCATCTCGGTGGTGGTGGAGGGCACGTCCTACTCGGCGGTGACCGACTCGGCCGGCGCGTGGAGCATCGTCGACGTGCCGGTGGGCAACTACGCGGTGCGCGCCAGCCACGAGGGCTACGACGACGAGGTGGCCACCGACTAGCAGGTCAGCGCGGGGCAGAACACCGAGGTGGGCACGCTGACCCTGCAGCTCTCCTCCTACTCGATCATCTACGTCTCGGGCGGCTCCAACGACGGCGACCCGGACCAGACCGGGACGGCGGGCCAGGCGCTGGCCGAGCCGTTCGTGGTGCAGGTGCTCGATCCTTACAGCGTGGGAGCGAGCGACCTGGTCGTCAGCTTCACGGTGGAGGACGGCGGCGGATCCGTCGCCGAAGAGGAGGTGTTCACCGACGGCGGGGGCTTCGCCTCTACCACGCTGACCCTGGGCACGGACGCGAGCGCCGAGAACCGTGTGGTGGCGCGCACGGACGCGGTCTCGGGCCAGAACGTGACGTTCCTCGCGTACGGCGAGCCGGACGTCCCCCACCACCTCTCGGTCACCGGAGACGAGCAGACCGGCACGGTCGGCCAGCCGCTGGCCGAAGACCTGGTGGTGACCGTGCTGGACCAGTATGACAATACGGTGCCGGGCGAGACCGTGACGTTCACTCCGGAGGCAAACTGCGGCAGCGCCGACCCGACGTCTGCCGTCACCGACGCCGCCGGCCAGGCGAGCGCGACGTGGACGCTGGATACGCTGCTGGAGACGAGCGCGGGAGAGCAGACGCTGGTGGCCGCGGTGGAGTCGACGGCTCTCGAGCACACCTTCCGCGCGGTCAACCACGCGGACGCGCCGTTCGCGATGACCAAGGTGAGCGGCGACGGACAGCTCTGGCACGTGGACGCCGAGCTCCCCGAGCCGCTGGCGGTGTCGGTGGAGGACACGTACGGCAACCCGGGGTATGGATGGGACGTGTCGTGGAGCGCGATCGATGGGGGACTGTGCGATCCGGTGTCGTCGCCCGTGGGTCTGGACGGGCTGGCGTCGACGACAGCGACGATGGGTCCGACGGCAGGGGCACAGAGCTTCACCGCGACCTGCGATGCGCTGGACGTCACCTTCGGCGCCACGGCGACGGGGCACTATATCGATTACATCTTCCCGGGACGCGCCTGGGTCGAGAGGTCCTGGGATCTCGATGTGGAGGTCTTCGGTGCGGGTTTCGTGAACGACGCGAACACCAAGGTCATCTGGGACGTCGGGGCGAGCGAGCAGGAGCTGACCCCCACGACCATCGAGGAGGACCGCATTGTCGCGACGTTGACGGCCGACCTCTTCGATACAGCCCGGGAGGTGCCCGTCACCGTCGAACAGACCGCAGATGGCCGCTGCGCGACCGTCGACTTCACCCTCGGCGGTGTGCTGCCCGACACTGGGCAGACGAGCTGCTACGACAACGACTACGAGATCACCTGCCCGGCCGAGGGCGAGGACTTCTGGGGCCAGGACGCCCAGTTCGGCTGGGATCTGCACGTCACGCCCGCCGCGCGCTTCGAGCGCAGCGAGCCCGTCGCCGACGAGCCGGTGGTGTTCGACAACATCACCCAGCTCGAGTGGCAGGGCTGCGCCGCCGGGCAGGGCGGCCTGGACTGCGGGGCGGGGAGCGCGAGCGAGCTGAGCTGGCAGGAGGCCGCAGACCACTGCGAGGCGCTCGACTGGGGCGGCTTCGACGACTGGAGGCTGCCGAGCGCGAAGGAGCTTGCGGGGATCGTGGACGCGGGACGATACGACCCGAGCATCGACGAGGCGGCCTTCCCCGGGACGCCGGGCGACCGGTTCTGGTCGTCGTCGGTCCGCGCCGACGCCCCCAGCTACGCGAGGTACGTGGCCTTCGACGTCGGCCTCGTGTACTACTACGACAAGAACTACGACGGTCGTGTGCGTTGCGTCCGTCGCGGACCGTGAGCTCGGGGCCTCGGCCCTTTGGCCCTTTGGCCCTTCGACTCTTCGCGCCGGCGAGGGGTCGGCCGGGCGGGGCGGGTCCGTTCTTCGTCGCTCGCGACCGCGTCCCCCGGGTGTCTATCCCGAAGGTTTCCCGTTGACACGACGTTGACACGAGGATCTGTCACCAGGTGACATCGAATCAAAGGAGAAAAGTCATGACCTCGATTTTCAGATGGTGTCTGGCGTTGCTCGTGCTCTCGCTGCCGGTCGGTTGCGGCGACGACGGGAGCGGAGGCGGCGACGGCGGGACGGACGCGGACGCGGACGCGGATACGGACAGCGACAGCGACGCGGACGCGGACACGGACACGGACAGCGACAGCGACACGGACAGCGACAGCGACACGGATACCGATACCGACGCGGACGCGGACACGGATGCGGACGGGGACACCGACTCGGACGGGCCGTGGGACGGAGATCTCGCCGCCGAGATTTCTTGCAATCCGAGCGGCGATCCCTGCGCCGCGCTCGAGGTCGACGGCGCGGTCCACGCCACCTACCGCAAGGACTGCTGGCTGCCGGAGTCGCTCTACCCGGAGTCGTCGCTGGAGTGGAGCACCGAGCCCCCGCTGGACGGAGGGCGCTTCCACGTCGTGGCGCTCGCCGCCGCCTCGGGCGAGGTCACCGAGGTCAGGATCAACGGCACTCCCACCGACCAGCTGCTGGACGGATCTTCGGGCACGCCGCTGATCGAGTGGTACCACGTCTGGCCCGATCCGGTCGTGGCCGGCGAGCCGGTCTGGGTCGCGTTCCACTCGCGCAGCGCCGACTGGGACTCGGCCGCCAGCGGCCAGCTCGCGGTCAGCACCAGCGGCGGGGAAGCGGTCGACGCCTCCTTCGACGTGGCGCAGACCACGGTGCCGCTGACCTACGTCACGCTCGACGACTCGCTGGACGAGCTGATCATCCACCTCGCGAACACCGGCGACTCGGCGCGGACCGTACAGCGCCTGCTGGTCGACGGTCGCGACGTGCTGGCGGCGGACGTGGCCTGCGCGCCCTCGACGACGATCGCGCCGGGGGAATCGCTGATGTGGACCGTGCCGCTCTGCGAGTCCGTCGAGCTGGGAGATCCGTGGAGCGTCGTGGTCGAGCTGGACGGAGGCGAGGAGTCGGTGGCGGGCGGTCGCGCGCTGCGGCCGTTTTTTCCGATCGAGACCTGGCCGCGCGGCGGCGACTGCCCCAAGCCGGGCGGCAACGAGAGCTACATGAGCAATCACTTCGAGGCCGGCTTCGACACCTTCTACGTCTACTTCGGCGACGACTGCTCGAGCTACTCGACCACCGAGATCGTCAACACGGTCGCTCCCGCGATGGAGGACGACTACAACGTGCTGCTCGGCGACGACTTCAAGAACCTGATCGACAACGAGACCGCCGCGGGGATCTTCACCGACTTCTCCCGCGTGGCGGGGCTGCTGACCGGCGACGAGTCGGACGGCGAGATCTACGAGGAAAGCGGCGATCCGGTGCCGGAGAGCAAGGCCCGCTACGCCCGCTGGATGTGGCGCAACTACCCGGCGTTCACCGTCTACAACGGCGCCAAGACCAACAAGAACGTGGGCACCTTCGCCGGGATGACGGACGTGCAGGGGATGGACCTGTACATCGCCGGGTGCGCGCCGTGGATCACGGGGGTCAATCCGCCTCCGATCCGCGCCTCCTACGACTACCTGAAGAACGCGCGCGACAACCAGATGCCGTGGCCGTCCTGGCAGTACTCCCAGGGGCTGGGAAGCTGGGACGGCCAGCCCACCCCCGCCGAGATCTACGTCCAGGCGTTCTCGGTGATGGCCGCAGGCGGCAAGGGGCTGATGTGGTTCCAGTCGCCGCAGGAGCTGGCCGCCGAGTTCCCCGACAGCTGGCAGGCGATCTCGAATTCCAACCGGGTCTTCCGCGCGGTGCGCGATCGGCTGCGCGAGGGAGACTTGACCGGAATGGCCGGCGCCGGCGGGGAGACTATCGCGGAGATGGTGCGGGCTTCGGACGCGCTGGTGGTGGTCGTGATCTCGATCGCCAACTCGGGCGGGCCGACGCTGACCAGCTGCGGCCTTGCCAGCCTCGGGCTGGCCGATCCGCACTGGAATCTCACCGACCAGAGCGTGGACGTCACGGTCGAGGTCCCGCCGGATTTCCCGGTCGCGGAGGCGTTCGAGATCCCGGTGGAAGGAGGGGGCTTCGTCGACCTGGGCTACGATCCGATCCTGAGCGGCAGGCAGATCACCTTGCAGGACGTGCCGCTCGGAGCTGCCGCGCCAGTCAGGATCTTCGTCCTGGCCGCCGACGGGACGGTGAGAGACGAAATGGCCGCCCTGCACACCCCTTGACGAAAAAGATCGAGCTGACCCCTATCTCGGATCGCCGCTCCAGCTGTAGCCGGGGTCCAGGATCGCGCGGCGGAGGCGTTCCACGCGCAGGCGGTAGCGACCCTCGGAGTGACGCTCCAGGTACTGGTCGACCATCCGCAGCGATCCCCTCCGGTCGCCGGCCTGGAAGCGCCCCAGCGCCACCCGGTAGCGCGCCTCTTCCGCGCGGGGATGCCGCGGCTTGGCGCGGACGAAGGACATCAGGTCGCGCTCCGCCTCGCCCCATTTCTTCTCCACGTCTTGCAGCAAGGCTCCCCGCCAGAGCCGGGCGTCGGCCTGGTGGTGGCCGCCGGAAAAGGCGCGCAAAAACTCGTTGAAGCAGTGCAGCGCGTCGCGGTGGGATCCCTCGCGGCCGTCGATCTCGCACAGCGAGTAGTAGGCTTCCTCGCGCAGCGCGCCGCGGGTGGAGGCGGCCAGGTAGGAGGTGAAGGCCGCCCGCGCCCGGGCGAAATCGCCCATGCGATCCATGGACAGCCGGCCCACCTCGTAGCGCGAGTTGAGCGCCATCTCGGTGCCGGGAGCCGCGGCGGCGACGCGATCGAAGGCGTCGGCGGCCTCGCCGTAGCGGCCGACCGCGGCGTAGCACTCGGCGAGCAGCGAGAGCAGCGCCAAGCGTCGCTCGTTCTCCTCGGCGCCCTGCAGGTCCCGCTCCAGCAGATCTATCGCGAAGGGGATGTCGCCCGCGGTAATCGCGGCGCGCGCTCGCTGCATCAGGCTCCAGCCGGAGCTCCCGGCTCCGGCCCGCGAGTCGGGCTCGCGAGGAGCGATGCGGCGCGAGCGCAGCGAGGGAGCGATCGGCTCGTCGACCGGAGAGAGGTACTCGACCTCGGGAGCCAGCGCGAAGTCGACCTTGCGGTCGATCCCGTCTCCGTCCAGCTCGGCGACCAGCGGCTCCATGCCCGGGGCAAAGAGCCGGTACGACACCTTTCCCTCGGGGATGCGGATCGCCAGCGGCGTGGTACCCACCACGCGACCCTCCAGCTCGACGATCGCCTTTTCGGGGCTGCCCTCGAAACGCACCAGCCTCCCGCGGCTGGCCAGCGTGTCTCCCGCGACGTCGATCTCGGCCGCCAGCGCGCGCTGCGCGTCTCCCAGCGGCAGGATCCGGCCGCCTGGAATCCCGACCAGATCGCCGGCGGAGAGCTCGACGGTGGAGCCGGCGCGTCCCAGCGGGACGACCTCGACGTGTCCGTCCAGCACGCCGATCCGGGTCGCCGAATCGGGCGCGACCTCGACCGTGAACAGCGTGCCCCGCACCCGCACCAGCGATCCCGGCGTGCGGACGTCGAGCATGCGGCCGGAGCGGCCGTCGAAATCGACGGCCAGCCTGCCGCGCTCCAGCACCATCTCCACCAGCGTCTCGGTCGAGCGCTCGACGCGCCACTCGCTCTCTCCCGACAGCGCCACGCGGGCAGTGTCTCCCAGCCGGAAGGCGACGCTCGAGCCCTCGTCCAGCGCCACGCGGGTTCCGCTCGTCACCGGGAAGCGGTCCCTGGAGTCGCCGAAGGGGCGGCCGTCGACCCGGATCGATCCCTCGCTGCGATCGATCACGCCGCTGATCTCGATCACCTCGCGCTCGGCCCCGGCGGGGGAACTTTCGGCGACCACGGCGGGCGCCTCGCCGGCGGAATCCGGGCCGGAGCCGACGGTGATCCAGACGACCAGCGCCGCCGCGGCGACCAGCGCGCCGCCGGACCAGGCCAGAGCCGCGGGCAGGCGGAAGCCGGCGGGGCGATGCTCGCGTTCGACGGCGATGTGGTGCACGGCGGGCAGCAGCCGGTCGTAGATCTCGCGCGCCCGCTCGTCGCTCAGCTCCTCGATCGGCTCGCCCCCGCTCTCCACTCGCGCAAGCCCCTCGGCCAGGGAGCGGCACTGCGGGCAGCGCCGCAGGTGCAGATCCAGCCTGCCGCGATCGACGGCGTCCAGCCGATCCGCGGCCGACAGGTCGCGCCGCGCGCGACGGCACTCCGCCGGCAGCCGCGTCATCGGCTTCCTCCTTCCAGGGCGCGCAGAAGCTCCTTGCGCGCGGACTGCAGCCGCGATCCGATCGTGGAGATCGACGAGTTCAACAGCTGGGCAATGTCGCTCAGCGAGCAACCCTCGTAGGTGTAGAGGACGTAGGTCTCGCGTTTCTTGGGCGGCAGACGGTCGAGCACGTCGTAGATCTCCTGCCACTCCGAGAGCTGCTTCTCGGGGTTCCGGCGGGTGCCGGCGCCGCGCACCTCGGAGACCTCGTGGACCGCGGCGTCGAGACGCCTGCGCCGCTTGCGCTGACGGATCTCCTGGCGAGCCACGTTGACGGTGATGCGGAACAGCCAGGTGGAGAAGGCGGAGCGCCCCTTGAATCGATCGATCGATTGAAAGACGTTGAGAAACACCAGCTGAATCAAGTCGTCCACATCTTCCCCCGGACCGATCAGGACACAGAGATGCCGGTGGACGCCGGCCGCGTACCGATCGTACAGCGCTCGGAACGCGGCCGGATCGCCCTCCTGGCATCGCTCGACGACGCGCGCCATCGGATCCGTCCTGCGCTCGCGGCGCGCGATCAGACCCTCTTTTTTCAGCACACCGACGTCCATCTCGCTCCCCCTTTTGGAGCTCCCGTCCCTCTGCCTCCCCTCCTGCTGGTTAGATGCGCTCATATCTACATTATTATGATACACAATTCTGTTTTTCGCCTTCAATCGAGCCATAGCTGCGCGCCGAGCCCGAAGGCGGGGACGACCCAGTCCTGGCGGTGGACCGGTCGCCCCGAGTTGCGCAGCTCGTCGCGCACCAGGGCGAAGGCGGCTCCGCCGTCCACGTAGACTCCCCACGGACCGTGCACCCGGAACACCACGCGCAGGCGCAGCGGAATCCGCGGCGAGAAGGTCACGTCCGTGCGCTGCTGCGTGCCGTCGCCGCTGCGGTAGATCGAAAAGCCGACCGAGACTCCGCCGCGGATCGAGATCTCCACGATTCCGCCCGGCAGGATGATCAATCCCAGGCCAGCGCGGATCGGCAGCGAGCTGGCCGAGACCTGCACGCCGCGAAGCGACGATCTGGCCCACCCGACCCAGGCGATCTCCAGCGTCGCGAAGAGGCGCTCGGCCACGGCGCCCTCCAGCGCGAAGCGGGGACCGGCCGCGATATCGTCGTCGCCCGGGTGGTAGTGTCCCTCCATCCCCAACGCCAGCAGGCGCAGGTGGGGGTAGACCACGGTCGGCTCGCCAGATTCGATCCGCGCTCCGCCCACCTCGGGCGGCTCGATGATCGCCAGCCCGGCGCCGAGCGGCGCGGATTCCTCGTCCTCGTCGACGTACGGCAGGACCAGCTCCGCCACCATCAGCGCGATGGTCCAGCCGGTGGCTTCCGGGTCCGCTCCCCGGCGCAGCTCGCGAACCACGTCCTCCGGACCGGAGGAGGCCGCGTTGTCCACCGCGACCAGCAGCATCCGCTCCGAGAGTTGTCGCACGTGCACGATCCAGAGCAGCTCCGGATCGCCGCCCTCCTGCTCGCCGCTCTCCTCGTCGCCCGGCGGCTGGAACCGCTCCTTTCGGGTCACCGAGACTCCTTCGGCGGCCAGCTTGACCGAGAGCGCCTCGACCAGCGCGTCGGCCTCCGCGGCCAGCAGCGGATCGGCGAGAACCACGACCCGCCCGCCGGATCCCGCCTCGGCAAAGGCCGACGCCGGCCCGAGCAGGACCAGCGCGAGCGCGAGACGGGAGACGAGCGGGCTGTACGGCGGCGCGCCTTGTCGTTTTGCCTTCATTCGATCCTCTTTATACCGTACGCTTCGCAAGATGGTGAGCGCCGATTCCCAAAGTGGCGCCCGGCCCGCTCCGGTGGCGCTGGTGACCGGCGGCGCCGTGCGCGTCGGCGGCGCGATCAGCCGCGCCCTGGCCGAGGACGGCTTCGCGGTGGCCGTGCACCACAACAGCTCCGAGCGGGAGGCCGCGGAGCTCGTGGAGGGAATCTCGAAAGAGGGGGGGAGCGCGGTCGGCCTGCGTCGCGATCTGGTCGATCCCGGCAGCGCCGCGGATCTCGTCGAGCGGACCGTCGGCGGGCTCGGCAGGCTGGATGTATTGGTCAACAGCGCCGCGCTGATGATCGGAGACGACCAATCCCTGACCGAGCTGGCGCGGATGAAGATCCTGAACGTGAACGCTCCGTCGATGCTGATCGAGGCCGCCGAGCCCCACCTGATCGAGAGCCGGGGAGCGGTGGTCAACATCGGAGACGTGTCCGGCGTGATCGGGTTCGAGCGGCACAAGGCCTACTCGCGCACCAAGGCCGCGCTGCTCTCTTTGACGCAGCGCAAGGCGCTCGAGCTGGCGGACAGCAAAGTGCGCGTCAACTGCGTCTGCCCCGGGACCGTGCTGTTCGCCGAGGATGTCGACGGGGACCGCCGCCGCCGCATCACCGAGGCGATACCGATGAAGCGGATCGGCGCGGCCGAGGACGTGGCCGCGGCCGTGGTCTACCTGGCCCGGGCCGGTTTCGTGACCGGGCAGGTGATCGCCGTCGACGGCGGTCGCCTGCTCGCCGACCTGGGCTCCGGAGGAACGACTATTGCGCGCGATCCCATTTTGAACTGAGCGGTCGCGCGCCGGCGAGCTCGCCCGATGGAAGACGAACGCATACGCCTCGAGCCCCCGGCCGCGATCCACCTGATCGGAATCTGCGGGACGGGCATGGGCGCGCTGGCCGGTCTGCTGGCGCGCGCCGGTTTCGCGGTCAGCGGCTCGGACGCGCATCCCTATCCGCCGATGAGCACCGAGCTGGAGAGCCTGGGCATCGACGTGGTCGAGGGCTACCGGGCCGAGAACATCGAGCACCGCCCCGAGCTTGTCGTTGTCGGCAACGTCTGCCGCAGGGATCACCCCGAAGCGGCGGCCGCCCGCCGGCTGGGTCTGCGCTGCGTCTCGATGCCGCGCGCGGTTCGCGACCTGTTCCTCGCCGACAGCGAGCCGCTCGTGATCTGCGGGACGCACGGCAAGACGACCACCACCGCGATGCTGGCCTACCTGCTGCGCGCCGCGGGACGCGATCCGTCCCTGCTGGTCGGCGGGGTCACCGCCGATTTCGGCGCGGGCCACCACCTGGGATCCGGTTCCCACTTCGTCATCGAGGGGGACGAGTACGACAGCGCCTACTTCGAAAAGCGGCCCAAGTTCCTCTCCTACATGCCCAGCGCAGCGGTGATCACCTCGGTGGAGCACGACCACGTGGACGTCTACCCCACCGAGGAGGACTACCGGCGGGCCTTTTACGAGCTGGCGAAGATCGTGCGGAAAGGACCGCTGGCGGTCTACGCGGGGGACCGGACCGCGCTGGAGGTCGCCCGCGGCGCCTCGGTTCCGGTCGTCGGCTACGCGGTGGAGGGCGACCTCGAGCAGGGAGCCGACTGGCTGGCCGTGCCGGACGGTCCCCTCGCGGCCGATGTGATTGCGGGCGGCAGGAAGATCGCGCGCCTCGAGCTGCCGCTGGCCGGCCGGCACAACGCGCGCAACGCCCTGGCCGCGACGATCCTCGCCCACGAGGCGGCGGGCGTGCCGCTGGCCCTGATCGAGGAGGCGCTGCCCGGGTTCGGCGGGGTCGCGGGGCGCCAGCAGGTGGTGTGCAACAGCGCGGGGGTAACTCTCTACGACGATTTCGCCCACCATCCCACCGCCGTGAATGAGACGCTGTCCGCCCTGGCGGCTCGGCATCCCGACGGCCGCCTGCTGGCCGCGTTCGAGCCCCGCTCGGCGACCGCCTGCCGGCGGTTGCACCAGGGGCGCTACGCCGAGGCGTTCGATGACGCCGACGAGGCGATCATCGCGCCGGTGGGCCGCGAGATTCCCGACGAAGAGCGGCTCGACACCACGCTGCTTGCCGGGCAGATCTCCGCGCGCGGCACTCCGGCCGCCGCCGCCGCCGACCTGGAGGAGGTCGTGGATCGGATCATGAGCCTGGTCGGCCCGGGGGACGCCGTGGTGCTGCTATCGAACGGATCCTTCGGCGGAATCGCCGAGCGGTTGGCCGCTCGGCTCGCCGAGCTGGACGGATGATCTCGCTGCTATGCAATAATTGCGCGCCTGGCCGGGCCGGGCTGACAGCTTTGTCGTTTTTTGTCCCCGCGGTCTGCTCCAGCTCGACCCCCGGCGCGGTTCTCCAGTTGCGGTTTGAAACTGAATTCCCCATCAAATCAACACCTTGCATAACCAGGAAGCATCCGGATCGGACTCTGGCATCAGGCTTGCAAAAAGGTCGGGATGTCAACGCAGCGCCCGCTTAGTCGATTTGGAGGTGCTGCCGAAGATATAAGCTGTCTTGAAAGACGCTTGTTTGGTTGACTTAGGTTCTCGACTGCTTTTTTTGCGTGTGCCTGCTTAGCTTGTGAGTGCTCCTTCTCTTGCTTGGCCCGTCACTGCCCGCCCTCAGTGACGGGCCGTTTCTTTTTTGGGGGCCTTTTTTGCGGTAGATCCGAATCATGGCGGCAGGCTCCGATTCCGGGGTTTCCCCTCGACGCCCTAAAAAGGATCGCGCCGGTCGGAGGCTGGCGCTGGCGGTATCCGTCTCCTTTCTGGCTCACCTGGCGCTGGTGCTGCTCGGTCGTCCCGAGTACCGCGACGTGGCGGACTTCGCGGTCGAGATAGAGATAGCCGAGGCCGAGCCCGGCCCGCCGCGTCGCGGGGATCCGACCGCGAAGGAGCCGGAGCCCGAAAAGAAGGAAGCAAAAGAAGAACCCGAAGAGTCGGAGGAGACCGAGGAGATCGAGCGGGAATCGGCTCCGGCCGAAGAGGGGACCTCGCTGGCCGACATCACCACCGCGCCGCCGGACGCCGGTGCGCCGGACTCCGGTGCGCGAGCGGCGGGAGAGGCCCTGGGCGACGCGGGCCCGGGCGAGGGGGCGGGAATCTGTCTCCACGACGTCTTTCCGTTCGCGCCCGAGGAGCCCAGCTGGCTGCTGTGGCTTTCGATGGAGTCTTTTCGCGGGACCGTCTACGAGGACGGGCTCGGATCCACGCTGAGCGCGTTCGGCCTCTACCGCGAGATGGCCGGGGCGACCGGGATGGATCCGGAGACCGAGGTCGAGGGCCTGCTCGTCGCCGCCGGCGACGTGTTCGACTGGGACAGCTACCGCGTGGTCGCGACATACGATTCCGGGGAGGAGAGCCTGAGGCGTCGGCTGGAGAAGAACCGGGGAGACGCTCCGGGCTTCGACTGGAGGAGGACCTCGCAGGGCTGGGAGGCGGCCGTGCCCGGCGAGTACCGCTGGCACCTGGTCGGCTCCGGCCGGGTGCTGGCGGTGACCAGCGAGCCGGAGGCTCCGGTCGGGGAAGGACCGTTCCCCGGCCCGCCCTCGCTGCCGGACAACCCGTACGCGCGACGTTCGACGAGCGGCCAGGCGCGCGGCGATGCCGGAGCCGCGGGTCTCGACGGCGGCGTGCCGCGGGACGGCGGGGCAAACGGAGGAGCGCGCGGCGTGGCGGAGCCGAGCTTCCCCCGTTGGCCCGGCCAGGTCGGCTGCCTGACGGCGCCGGAGGATTCCGGGCGGCGCGAGCCCGGCGAATCACTGGTCGATCTGGCCAGGAGCCGGCTGAGCCCCGATCCCGAGGGGCACTGGCCCGTGGCCCTGCTGACCACGAGCGATCCGCGCGCGGTCGGCCTGGGGTCGGGGCGCCAGCTTCCGGTCGGTTTTCGCTGGGCTTCGGTCAAAGCCTACTTTTCGGATCCTGTCCGTCTCGAGGGCGAGGTGCAGCTGGACGGCAGCGCCGGGCAGGTGGAGGCGCTGGGACGAAAGTGGAAGAGCATGGCCCGGCGCGCGGGCGGTGATCCTTTTCTGGCGATGGCCGGGCTGGGCGGCGTGTTCGACGGGCTGGCGCTGAGGACCGTGGGCCAGCGCATCGAGTTCGTGCTGCCGCTCAGCGAGTCCGAGGTGCAGGCCGCGTTGCTCTTCATCCAGATCCAGGGCGAGGCGCTGGAACGGCGCGTCCGTCGCGCGCGAAGCGCCCGCGGGGCCAATGGGCCCACCAGCTGAGACGAAGGGTGGCCGTTTCCCTTGCCACGCGCCCGCTGGAATGTGTATAAATCACGGACCTCGTGCGAACGGGCTCGCTCGTCGAGCGCGGCGCGCAGTTGATTCTGACTCGAAAGGACTATTCGCATGCGAGCAGTGGACGAGATGCAGTCGCGACGGACCAGGGCACGGGACTTCTCCCGGGTCGTCGCGGTAGTCGGATTGGCGGTCGCGTTCCTCGCCGTCTCCGAATCGAACGCGCAGACGCAGCAACCCCCGCCTCCTCCGCCGCAGCAGCCCGGATCCGCGCAGCCGGCGCCGCAGCCGGCGCCTCCGCCGCAGCAGCAGCAGCCTCCTCCTCCGCAGCAGCCGGCGGCGGCTCGGCCCGAGGCGGCGCAGCCGGCTCAGGAGGCTCCCGAGTCCGGCCTGGAGCCGGAGCAGGAGCGGGAGGTGATCGACTTCATCGTGGCCGGCAAGCGGGCGGTGGGCGAGCTCGATCTGGCCACGGCTCAGGTAAACTTCGAGCAGGCGTTCGCCAAGTGCGACGAGTACGGCTGCAAGGGGGCGCTGCTGGCGCGCGTCTACATGGCGCTGGGCGCGCTCTACGTGGGCTTCTTGCAGCAGGTTCCGCAGGGCACGGAATTCATGAAGATGGCGCTGGGCGCCGATCCTTCGGCCAGGCCCGAGGAGGAGCTGAGCAACGACGCGGTCCGGACCACGTTCGACATGGTGCGCGAGCGGCTCGGGATCACGGGCCCGGTCAAGGTCGACCGTCAGCCGGCGCAGGCCGCGGGAGGCGGCGCGATGCCGGGCGGGTTCTGGGTGATGAAGCACGAGCGCATCACGCGGGCCAAGCGAATGTACCCGCTGGGAATCTACATCGAGACCAACCCGATGGTCGCGATCCAGGGCGTGCGACTCTACTTCCGGCTGCCGTCCGACCGCAACTACCAGATGGCCGAGATGCAGCGCAAGGAGTCGATGTACGGGATGCTGATCGGCTGCGACGCGATCGCGCTGCTCGATCCGCGGGCGATCTACTACTACATCGAGGTGATCGGCGGCGACGGCTCGGTGATCGCCAACGAGGGGACGGCGCAGAGCCCGATCGAGATCAAGATGGTCGAGGAGGCCGTGTTCCAGGGCGAGCAGCCGACCCTGCCGGGCATGGAGCCGCCGCAGAGGTGCGATCCGGAGGAGGCCGCGCCGTGTCCGCCCTGGGATCCGCACTGCCACGACATGCCCTGCGTCACCGAGGAGGACTGCGTGGGCGGCAAGATCTGCAGCCCCGAGGGCTACTGCGTCGAGGGCGAGGGCGGCGGCGACGACGGCGACGAGCCGCTCGGGGCGCTGGGCATCTCGGTCTGGGGCGGGCTGGGCATCGGCTTCGGCGTGGTCGGCGGAGCCCAGGAGGACGGTCTGTGCGGCAACGACACCTGCCTGGCCGAGGACGGAAACGGCATCGAGCTCGCCACCGGAGTCTCCCCCTCGTGGATGTTCACCCGCCTCGGCATCGGCTACTTCATCCTCGACTGGCTGCGCGCCGGACTGTGGGTCCGCCTCCAGAACCTGAACGACGAGGAGATGAAGTACGCCGGTTTGATGGTCCAGAATGACGGAGATCACGTGGACAAGGGCATGCCTCCGATGTGGGGCCTGACCGCCAGCCTGTTCTTCTGGGGCAACGGCGAGTGGCTCGCCGGCGGCCAGGTGGTGGACGAGTACGGCGAGCTGGCCGAGGACCAGGGCCTGCGGCTCTACGCGCGCGCCGAGTTCAATTTCTACGGCGCGATGTACCACTTCGTCTCGCTGCGCGGCAAGAACGACGAGGGCAACGACGACCACATCTACCGCCAGCGGGCCTCGGGAATGCAGGGGATCGGAATCGGCCCGGGTCTGTTGTACGGCATTCACGAGAACGTCGATGTCGGTGCGGAGATCATGTACGACTACGTGGGACTCGCGGTCGACACCTGGGCCCACAACTTCGACGTCGCGGTGATGCTCCACTTTCATTTCTGATAGCCGGGGTGGCGGAACCGGTAGACGCAAGGGACTTAAAATCCCTCGGGCCAGCGCCCGTACGGGTTCGATTCCCGTCCCCGGCATCGGCGGCTTGACGCGAGCGCATCCAGCGCGTAAGAGGAAAATCGGGTTTTCGGAATTGTACGCTTCCAGTGGAAGCTGCAAGCACGGACAATCTGAACGGACGAGTTTTCGTACTATCGCGAACGAAGACCTGGGAGTGAAAAATGAGCCCCGACGATCTGTTCACGGCCCCGCAAGTGGCCAAAATCTGCTCGACCGACCTCAAGACGATTCACAATTGGGTCAACCGGGGAGAGATCCGGTTCTTCCGCACGCCGGGACGGCACCTGCGTTTCAGGAGGGAGGACATAGTCGATTTTCTCCAGCGTTTCGGCTACCCGGTTCCCGAGGGCTTCTCACCGGCGCCGGCAGCGGCCGTGGTGATCGACAGCGACGACGGACGCCGCCGCAGCCTGAGCCGCAGCCTGGGCAAGGAGCTGAGCGTGATGACGTTTTCGGACTACGTGGACGCGCTGCTCGCGATCGGACGCGAGCGCCCGGCGCTGGTGATGGTCAACGGCGCCGAGGATCCCGAGGTGCTGCGCGCGGCCGGGCGGATCGCCCAATCCGACAACCCTCCCCGGATCGCCGTCTACGGTGACGAGAAGCTTCCCGACTCGCTGTCCGGCAACGGAGCAGTGCAGCGCATCGAGGGTTACGACACCCGCAGCATCCGCCGCAGCGTCGGCGAGATGCTGTCCTGATCCCGACGAGCTACTCGGTGAGCTCGAAGCCGTACCGCCGGAAGTCGGCGGCGAGCCAGTCGTAGTCGCGGCGGATGCGCTCGAGCGAGGACTCGAACGCCATCTGCTCGGTCTCGGTGCGGGTCAGGAACCTCATCATCGTTCCCGACATCTGCTCGAGATCGCGCGGGGTGGGCGAGAAGAGGAAGACCGAGACGTCGGGATAGGCCTCCTCGGCGCGGCCGATCAGCTCGGAGAAACGGGTGCGGATCATCGACTTGATCGACTGCACGGTGTTGAAGAATCCGCCGCGCCCGCTGACGTAGCCGGGCCTGTCGTCCTGGACCGGCGTGAGCGGATCGATGCAGATCAGCAGCCGAGCGCCGCGGGCCACCGCGGTGTCCAGGTCGATGGTGCGGGTGAAGATCCCGTCCACGTAGTAGCGCTCGCCGACTCGTTTCGGGGAGTAGTAGGGCGTCATCGCGGTCGAGGCCCGCACCGCGGTCGAGATCGGCATCTCGCGGCGCTCGAGGCCGAAGGTCGTGTGCGTCCAGGTCTCCTGGTCGGTGACTCCGATGTAGAGCTCCCGTGACAGGTCGTCGAAGCGATCGGACATTCCCGGCTTGGAGAGCTCGGCCCTCAGGTAGTCCAGCAGTCGATCCCCGGAGAAGACGGCGGTAGGCGTGACGCGCATCGCCGTCTCCAGCGGTTGCATCAACCAGCGCCCGCGCATCGCGTCGACGAAGGCGCCTCCGACCCGCTTGGCGACCTCGCCCAGGTTGGGATTGAACAAGATCGCCCGCGTGATCGGAGAGACGCGGCTGGGGCGGCCGTGGAGGGCGTCGGCGATCTCGGAGGGCCTCACGCCGTTGGCCAGGAACGCCGCCAGCACCGCGCCGGCCGAGATGCCGGTGAAGATGTCGAAGTCCGCGATCGATCCGCCGATCAGCTTGGAGTCGAGGGCGCGCAGCACTCCCAGCTCGTAGAACATCCCCTCGATTCCGCCTCCGGCCATGCACAGCGCGACCTTTCCCGGTCTGGCCGGGCGCGCCAGCCGGTGAGCGGCGGTGAGCGCGGTCGCGAGCGAAGGAGGATCGACCAGCACTCCGCCCAGCTGCAGCGAGCCGACCGCGTAGGCGTGGTCGGCGGTGGTCTCGTCGTCCGGCAGCACCACCAGGACCAGCCGGCGAGAGGGAGTGCGACCGGCCGGGGCGCCGGCCAGCAGCTCGGGAAGCAGGCGGCCGGCCGCGGTCTCGGCGAAGCTCCCCGGAGCCTCGGGCTCCCGGTTGTCGACCAGGACGGCCCCCATCGGCCTCCGCCTGATTCGCGCCAGCGCCGGCTCGGGGTCCGAGAACAGATGAATTTCGGCGCGACGCCGGTCTTCCAGCTCCACCGTGACTCCGCGATCGGCCGCCCGCCGCTCGTCGGGCGGATCGACGCTCAGCGCCAGGAGCTCGGCGAGCCGCGCCTCGACCACGGAGGGAGAGACGATCACCGCGATTTTTGGCGGCTCCGGAGGCCTTTGTCGCTTCTCGCTCATCTCGAAAAGACAGCTTGCCGCAAATGTACGCCAACGTACATAAATTTGAATTCGAGCAATCCGCAACCCCACAAGGAGGGCAAGCGGAGCGATCAGTAGGGCGAGGGAGGCGGCGGGGTGCGCGTGGTCAGCGATCGCTCCAGCAGCGGTCGCAGCAGCAGGGCCAGGTCCTCGCCGTCGACCGGCTTGGTGAGGAAGGATTTGACTCCCAGCGAGGAGCACAGCGCCGCCTCGCGGCTGCCGCCCCGATCGGAGACGACGATGACCTGCAGGCCGTCGTGCCGCGACTCGCCGCGCAGCGTGGCGACCAGTTCCAGCCCGTTGATCTCGGACAGGGAGAGGTCGGCGATCAGAACGTGCGGGCGCAGCGAATCCACCAGCTCCAGCGCCATCTTGCCGTCGGTGGCCGAGTGGACCCGGCAGCCCGGCACGGCCGCCTTGGCCGTGCCGTGCACCAGCGCGCGGAACTCGCCGTCCGCGTCGGCGACCAGCAGCCGCCCTCTGCCGCTGGGCGTGGAGCGGAAGGCCCGGTTGGGCGTGGAGCGATGACGGGGCGGTGTGCTGCCGCGCGCCGGCGTGCTGCTGCGCCTCATTCGCGGAGCGATCGAGGTTCGCCGCTCCTGCGGCAGCGGCAGCTCCATCACTTCCGCCAGCTCCTCCATGAACTCCTCGCAGCTCTGGTAGCGCTCGCGCGGATCCTTGGCCATCGCGCGCAGCACCACCTCGTCCAGCGCGTCGGGCAGCCCGGGCCGCCGTACCGAGGGGTAGACCGGGACCTCGGTGATGTGCTTTTGCAGGATCTCGACCCAGGTCTCTCCGCCGAACGGGATCGAGCCGGTCAGCAGCTCGTAGATCGTGATCCCCATCGAATAGATATCGGTCAGATTGGAGCGATCCGCTCCCTTGCAGCCCTCGATCAGCTCCGGAGCGATGTAGGCCGGGGTTCCGGCCAGCGTGCGCAGGTCGTCGTCGAGCTTCACGTCTCTGACCAGACCGAAGTCCATGATCACCGCCCGCACCGGGTCGTCGGTGATCATGATGTTGGCCGGCTTGATGTCCCGGTGGATCGAGTCGGCGCGGTGAATCGCGGCCAGGCCGTCCAGCGACTGCAGCGCGATGTCGAGCGCGTCGGTTACCGGGACGTAGAAGCCCCGGCGGTTGTGCGCGTCGATCAGGTGCTCGACGGTCTGCCCCTCGAGGTACTCCATCACGAAATAGGGCGAATCGCTCTGAGAGCCGAAAGAGTAGATCTGAGCCACGTGCTGGTGGGCGATCGAGGCCATCGCCACCGCCTCGCGGTGAAAGCGGGTTGCGCACTCGGCGGACTCGCCCAGCTCTGGGAGCAGGAACTTGACCGCCACCTTGCGCTTGAGGGTCTTGTCCTCGGCCAGGAAGACGGTGCCCATCGCGCCTCGCCCCAGCTCGTCGAGCAGACGGTACTTGCCCTCCAGCACCACGCAAGACGGCGGAATGGTCGAAGGCTTGCTTCCGCCCGGCAGCGGCAGCATCCGGGAGCGATCCTCGCGCCTGTCCGGGTCCGAGTCGCGGAAGGGACGCTCGGCGACGTCGTCCTCCTCGGGTGGACGCAGAAGCGACGGGACCGTTCTGGGCTGCGAAGAGGCCTTGGCCGGGGATCCCGGGTGTCCGAGCCCCTGGCTGCAGCGGCGGCAGCGGTTTCCCTCGCCGGAGATCGGCGCTCCGCACACCTCGCAGCGTTTCACTTCCCCGCTTTGCACCGCACCACCACGCATCTTGGTCTTGACCAGCACGATGGTCGAATTGTTGACATACCACAAAGACACATGCAAGCGAAAATTTCGTTTTATGGAATACGGTAATAATCCATTCAAGTCGTAACGATAGGGAGATTACACTTGAAATGTAACTGTGCTTTGTACAGACAGTTCATTTTTTGAGATCAAGAGATGAATGGGTTGTGCCGCTTTTCCCGGCCGATCGTGGTCGTCGGTCCGTGTCCGCAAAAAACCCTCAGATTGTCGGGCAATTGGAGCAGCCGGCGTCGAATCGACTCCAGCAGCTGGCGGTGGGAGCCTCCGGGCAGGTCGCTGCGGCCGATCGAGCCGGCGAAAAGGGTGTCGCCCGCGACCAGGAAGTCATCGAAGGAGAAGCAGACGCCGCCCGGAGTGTGCCCGGGGGTGTGGATCACCCGTCCGCGGTGACCTCCGACCTCGATCTCGGCTCCGTGGGCCAGCTCGCGATCGATGGGCGGTACCTCCATCGGCTCGATCCCGAACATCAGCGCCTGGTCCGGCATCCCCTCGAGCAGGAAGGCGTCGGCCGGGTGGATCGCGAACGGGACGCCGAGCTCATCCCGCACGCGGGCCGCGGCTCCGGCATGGTCGATGTGGCCGTGGGTGTTGAAGATCGCCTCGACCTCCACCTCGAGAAAGCGGGCGGTGCGAGTCAGCTTCTCGGCCTCGCTGCCCGGATCGAAGAAGGCGCCGGCGCGCGTCTCGCTGTCCCAGGCCAGGTAGCAGTTCTCCTGGAACGGTCCGTTGACAATGGTCTCGATCTCCAGCGACATGATTCTCTCCTGTGCTTTAGATTTCGCAGAAAGCTAGAAATAGACGTTGAAACCGATTCGGATCAACGGAAAGAACAGCTCTCCGTCGCGATCCTTCAGATCCTCGTCCTCGTAGAAAGCGTAGCAGTCCGCGGTGGAAACGTCGCAGCCCAGGTGTCCCTCGTCGTCGATCACGACGAATTTTCCGTACTGGTCGCTGGCGGCCTGGTCGCTCGAGAACACGTCGTCGTCGTAGCCGCGGATCTTGGTGGGCACGTACCAGTAGTAGAGCGCCAGGATCTGGACGGTCAGCGCGAAGTGATCGCCGATCCCGATGTGGGCTCCGGCGCCGCCTCCCGCGATCCAGGCGTCTGCCTCGCGGATGCCCTCGAACGGGTTCTTCGAGCCGCCCCACTGGAACTCGTAGCCTCCGGCCGCCACGATGTAGGGGGCGAACCTGGCATTGCGAAGAATCACGAACTTGAGCGTGGGCAGCAGGGTGAAGCTGTCCGGGTACCGGTAGTCGTCCGAGAAGACCATGTTGTACTGGATGTCGATCCCGGGGGCTAAGCGATTGACCACGTAGTAGGAGAACGCGCCTCCGACCAGGAGCTGGAAGTAGTCCCCGGCGCCGTAGCCTCCCAGGCCCAGGCCCAGCTCGATGTCGCCCTTTGCGAACGGCATGCCGTCGTCGATCTCCTCCGGCTCGGGAGTTTCGTCCGGCAAGGTCTCGTCCTCGTACTCCACCGCCTCGACATCGTGCTCCTCGAGGTCGAACGGATCGGCCGCGGGCTCCTGCTCGGGCTCCTCGGGCTCGGGCTCCTCGGGCTCTTCGTCGGGCTCGGGCTCCTCGGGCGCGGGCTCGAGCTCGGGCTCGGCGCTCCCGTCCTGGAGAGCCGCGGCCGGAAGCGCGACGCAGGCCGCCGAAAAAACCGCGAACAATGATGTCTCGATTCTCATAGTCGGGATAATAGCTCAGGGTCAAAGGGGGCGAAAGGGAGTCGTGCTCATGCCGCGGCCAGCCGCTCCTTGAGCTTGGCGATCGCGCGGCGCTCCAGCTGCGAGACGCGCTGCTTGGTGACTCCCAGCTCCATGCCGATCTCCTTGAGCTGACGCGGCTCTTCGGCCAGGTGGCGCTGCTCCACGATCGCCCGCTCGCGCTCGTCGAGCGAGCCGAGCGCGGTCTCCAGGCGCGCCGCCAGATCGGCCCTCTGCTCCAGCTCGGCCAGCTGCTCCTCCTGGGTGATCTGCTCGGCCGGCACCAGCTCGCCCAGCGAGCTTCCGCCCTCGGTGACGGGAGCGTCGAGCGAGGCGTCCCGTCCGCCCAGGTGGCGGTCCATCTCCTCCACCTCGGAGCGGCTGACTCCGATCTCGCGCGCCACCGAGTCGAGCAATTCGTCGTCCTCGACCCGTCCGCCGCCGGCCAGCCTGCCCTTGAGCGCCCTCAGCTTGAAGAACAGCTTGCGGTGCGCCCGCGAGGTCCCGACCTTGATCATGCGCACGCTGCGCATCAAGAAGGCGTGGATGTAGGAGCGAATCCAGTACACGGCGTAGGAGATCAGCCGGTAGCCGCGGTCCGGATCGAAGCGCTTGACCGCCTGCATCAGCCCCACGCTGCCTTCCTGGATCAAATCGAGCATCTGGGCGCCGTAGCCGCGGTACTCGTGGGCGATCTTGACCACGAAGCGCAGGTTGGCCGTCACCAGGCGGTGCGCGGCCTGCACGTCGCCGCTCTCCCGCCAGCGTCGAGCCAGGCGCTCCTCCTCCTCGGCGTCGAGCAGCGGGTAGCGGTTGACCTCGGCCATGTAGCGGTCGAGCTCGCCTACCCTGGTGATCGCGGTGCTGGTCATGTCAGGCGCCTCCTTCGCCCTCCATCGTTTCTCCTCGATTTCAAGCTAATCACGAGCGGCGGCGGGTCAACCCCGGGCTACGGCCGGGAATCCTCTTGCTCTTCCGGGAGCGCGGGCCTTTCCCGGGCCCGCTGCTGCTGCTGCTGCTGCTGCTGCTGCTGCTGTTGCTGCTCCTCCTCCTCCTCGCTGCGCTTCTCGACCTCGCGGCGGGCCTCCTCGGACTCGTCGCCGAGCAGCCAGGTCTTCTGCAGCGCCTTGAGCACCACCACCGCCTCGCGCATCGTGACCAGCATCTCGCGGGTCATCTGCGGGATCTGGGGGCCGATGTCGGCCATCTGCTCGGCGATCAGCCCCATGTTGTCCACGAGCTTCTCCAGCTTCTCGGCGTCGGTCAGCCGCTCCATGCTGGTCAGCATGCGGTCCATCCGCCCGTCGTTCATCAGCCGGTCCGCCCCGGCCAGCGCTCCGTGGAAGTGGCCGTCCTCGGCGAGCAAAGCATCGAAGCGCGCCAGGACCCGATCGGTGCGCGACAGCAGCCGCTCGATCCGCTGCGGGTCGAAGGTCTTGGCCACGTGCCGCATCGCGCGGCGCGTGTTGGGATCGTTGAACAGCTTGTCCGCTCCGTCGAAGGTGCGCTTGAAGCTGGGGTCCTTGATCAGCTCGGCCAGCGGCTCGTTGATATCGTCGAGCAGCTCGTTGAGCCGCGCCATCGTCGGTCCCATCTGGTCGAACGCCTCGATCATGCGTTCGAGCCGATCCTCCTCCTCCATCTTGGTCAGCAGCACCTCGGTCGCCGAGACCGCGCGGTCCATGGTGCGGATGTACTTGCCCAGGTCGATCTCCGAGACCGCGTCGAGCAGATCGATCGGCTCGTCGGCGGGCAGCAGCGCTCCGGCGGGCAGCGGGGTCGACTCCTCCGTCGGGGAGACCAGGTGGATCCGCTTCTCGCCGATGCCCAGCAGGCGGCGGACCACGGCCTTGCTGCCGCGGCGCACGCGGTGGGCGTGCTTCTCGAGGACCAGGATCTCCACGTCGATCCGGTTGTCCTGCATGATGCTCAGCCCTCCGATCTCGCCGACCTCGATTCCGGACAGCAGCACCGGAGAGCCGGTGCGCAGCCCCTCGCCGCGCAGCACGTGCGTGTGGTAAGAGACGCGCGGCTCGAACCAGCGGTTCTGTACCGCGGTGCCGACCACGAAGGCCACCACCAGCAGCGCGGCGGCCAGCAGGAAGATGCCGGCGACGCGCTCGCGGTAGGAAAACGTGATCTTCACGGTCAAAAGCTCCTCGGCTCCGGCTCGTCGGTCAGCGGGAAGTACGGCACCACCGCGCCTCTTTGCTGCTCGAACCATGCCTCGAACGCGGGATTTTGGCGAGAGAGGCAGATCGCCGCCGCCGAGCGCCCCCGCTCGCGGTATTCGCGCAGCCGGCTCCAGCTCACTCCGCGCCCGCGGTCCATCTCCCAGTCCCCGATGCCCTCCAGCACGACCCAGACCGGCTCCAGCACCAGGCTGCGGGCGACGCAGGTCCGCCAGCGGGTGGCGCCGTCCACCTCGTGCGGATACAGCCCGGCGACCGACTCCAGCGCGAAGCCGTAGAGCGCGTCCTCGATCCGGCGCCGCTCCTCCTCGCGGGAGAGGCCGCCGTGGATCGAGAGCGGCAGCGCCAGGTTGTCCCGCAGGGTGCGATTGGACAACAGGCCGCCGTACCCCTGGACGAAGCCTACCTGCGCGCGCAGCAGCTGCCGCTCGACGTAATCCATGCGGTAGACCTCGCGGCCCAGGATCTCGACCGTGCCCCGCAGCGGCTCGGCCAGCGTGATCAGGGCGCGCGCCAGCGGACCGGCCGGATCCACGGTCGGCTCCTCGCCGGCCGGCACGAACGCGACCCACTCGCCGCGGTGGAGGCGCCGCGGCTCCAGCGACCAGGTCGAGGGGCCGGCCCGGAAGCGGAGCCCGTCGGTCAGTCGCAGCACCGGTGTCCCGCGGCTCACAGCATGACTCCGAAGGCGCCGATCGTCCGGGAGGACAGCAGCGCAAACAACGAGACGACGGCGTGGAGCACGACCAGGAAGACCAGCGCGTTGAGCGCGGCCCTGGAGACCGCGACCGGCACCTCGGCCGAAGAGCGGTCGACCGACATCCCGTGGTAGCAGGCGATCACGAACACGCCGATCCCGCCCACGACCGTCTTGACCGTGAAGGCGATGATGTCCGCCGGGGCCACCGCGGACAGCACCGAGCGGAAGAACACCTCGGCCGGAATCGAGACCAGCACCCGGGCGATCAGGAACCCGCCCCCGAGCGCGACCGCGTTGAACAGCACGTTGAGCCCGAACAGGGACAGAAGCCCGCCGAACACGCGCGGGGTCACCAGCTGGCGGATCGGCGAGATGCCCATCACCTCGAGCGCCTCGATCTCACGCTGGATGCGCATCGTGCCCAGCTCCGCGGCGATCGCGGTCACCGAGCGCACGATCACCACTCCACCGGTCAGCAGCGGGGAGATCTCGCGCAGGACCACCACGGTCACCATCTTGCCCAGGCTCTCGGCGCCGGACAGCGATCCGATCCCGCCCACGCCCTCCACGATCGCGAAGGCGCCCACCGCCAGCGCCAGCGTGACCACCGGCCAGGAGGCCTGGACCCCGGTGTAGTAGATCTGCAGCATCACCTGGCGGAAAAAGTCGCGCTGGCCGAGCTTGCGGTTGGTCCAGACGACCTTGACCGACAGGTAGAGCAGCCCCAGCAGGTACGCCAGGTAGCGGACCAGGCCGACGCCGGACGCTCCGATCCTGTCGATCCACCCGAGAACGGCGCTCATCGGGCCACCTCCGCGCAACGATGCTGCTCAGGGCGCGAAGGACTGGTTACCACGCCCCCCGCCACCTCGGCAATTCCCGATTCCGGGATCGAGCCGGGCAGAAAAGCGAAAATCGTCGATTGCTTTGACATGGATTCCGGCAGACTTGAAAGTGTCTCCCGGCAATCGCCTCGAGGCGCTGCTCGCCGCCGACGCGATCTGCCGCGACGCGCTCGACCTGCTGCTCGAGCCGCGCCGCCTGGTCGCCACCCTGCGCGGGTGAGGAGCGGAGAGCGGCACCCCGGATCGGCTCTGCGTGTCGACATTTTCCGCCGCCGGAGGTAATCGATTGATGATGAGAAGAAAAAGAACGGAGGCCTCGCTCATGCTCGAATCGTCGAAATCGGTCGCCGCCCTGGCGCTGGCCGCCGCCCTGGCGCTGGCCGCCGGGCCGGCCGCGGGGGGCTGGAGCTACCAGAAGGGCAACGGCAACCAGGACGAGAACCTGCTGGGGGTCGGCGTCGCCGGCCAGCTCGGCTGCGCCGCGGGCTACGCGCAGCAGGGCAGCTCGCCGAGCCCGCTGTTCTTCCGCACCACCGACGGCCAGAGCTGGTCGGCCGGCTCCTTCCAGGGCTACGGCGCCGCGGTGGCGATGGTGGACGAGTCGTTCGGCCTGCTGGGCAACATGTTCGGCAAGATCCTGCGCACCGACGACGGCGGCGCCAGCTGGACAGAGCTGCCCTCCGCCACGCTGGGAGCCGGCACGATGATGGACGGCGACTTTCCGGTCGAGATCGCGATCTCGCCCGATCGCCAGAAGATCTGGATCGTGGGCATGGCCGGGCACTGCTCGTACACGACCGACGGCGGCGCCAGCTGGACCCGGACCGAGGTCTCGGTGCCCGGAGGCGAGGACAGCAGCCTGCTGGCCGCGGCGGTGGTCGGAGACTCGGTCTGGATCGCCGGCGGGGTCTCGGCCGCGGCCGAGGAGGTCGACCCGATCACAGAGGAGACGATCCCGGGACACCCGGCCGGCTCCGGTTTCGTGCTGCGCTCAGACGACGGCGGCCAGTCTTTTCAGAGCGTCGCCTCGGGTCTTTCCTACTGCGTCAACGACATCGACTTCGTCAATCTCGACGAGGGCTGGCTGGCCGGCGGCACGGCCACCGAGGGCGGCGCCGTGATCGGCAGCAGCTCGGACGGCGGCGCCAGCTGGTCGACCGCGACTCCTCCCGACCTGCCGGAGGAGGAGTGCTTCGTGGGGATGGGCGCCGCGACCGCGCCGGGCGCCTGCTTCGAGATAGACTTCTTCGGACGCCGGGTGGGAGTCGCCTACTGCAACGCCTCGACCTGGGAGAGCGACGGCAGCAACGGCCTCTACCTGAGCGACGACGGCGGCCAGAGCTGGACGCACCAGCCCGGCTACCGCGAGGCGATCCCGGCCACGGGAATGGCCGAGATGACGCTGGTGGTCGCGCCGATCTACGACATGTCCTTTCCCGACTGCCACACCGGCTGGCTGGTGGGCCAGGGCAAGATCATCATGCGCTGGGACAACGACGATTCCGGAATGGACTGCGAGGCCGGCGGCGCGCCCGGCGACGAGAGCGCGCCGGACGACGGCGAGGACGGGGGATCGAACGGTGAGAGCGACGGCGACGGCGGCAGGGGCGGCTCATGCGGCTGCTCCGCCGTCGGATCGCCGGCCGGCGGCCCGCTGGACCTTTTGTGGAATCTGCTGGTGGACTGATTTCGGGAACGTGTGGGAATCGAACCCACCCGGCACGCTATCAACGCGCCAAAACGGATTTGAAGTCCGCTGGGCCCACCAGGTACCCGTCCGTTCCCCCGAACCGAGAGCCTGACCCCGGCCGCGAACACTGTCAACCAGGTACAGCGGCGCGCCGCTCGTCATACCCGCGAGAGCGCTGCCGGCGGTATTGGCCGGCAGGATCAGTTGTTCTCGGCGCCCGCTTCTATCCAGTCGCGGATCGCCGCGATGCGGTCCTCGGTCAGCGCCGGGAAGACCCGCGGCGGCATGTGCGGCGGCCTGGTCTTCTCCACCGAGGTTACCAGACGGCTGGCGTCCGGGTCGCCGGGCACGATCGTGTCCCCGCTCCCTCCACCCTTCATCAGCGACTCGTAGCTCAGGATCGAGAGCCCCCCGTCGGCGTCCTCGCCGTGGCAGCGGACGCAGTGGTCCATCAAAATCGGATGAACCGTGCCTTCGAACGAGACCTCGCCCTTCCCGGTCTCGACCACCGAGATCGGCTCGGTGCTGCCGCCCGCGGCGCCGCAGGCCGCGACCACCAGCAGCAGGGCCGCGGCCAGCGCACCCAGCGGCGCGAGAGAACGTTTGCTTTTCACCATGGGTCACCTCCGGGGGCGCATTGTCCACGGATTCGAGACGGAACACAATCGCCGGATCTCTCCTCCTGTTGTCCCCTGCGCGGCGGGTTTGGTACACTGCGTGGCGTGGAAAGCGAATCACGGTTCGGGGACAAGGCCTCCACCTACGAGGCCCTGATCGCCCGCCTGGAGAGCAGCTTCTCCGAGACGAGCGACCCCACCGCGCGGATGGCGACCGTGGTGGCGCTGCTGCACAAGCACTTCGAGCACGTCTTCTGGGCCGGCTTCTACCTGCTGGCGAGCGACGGCGAGCTGGTGGTGGGCCCCTACCAGGGCGCGCCGGCCTGCCTGGTGCTGGAGCGTCACCGCGGAGTGTGCTGGTCGGCGGTGGACAGCTCGTCGTTCGTCAACGTTCCCAACGTCCACGACTTCGAGGGCCACATCCAGTGCGAGGGCCCCTCCAACTCCGAGGTCGCGGTACCGGTGCTCGGTGCGAACGGCGAGGTGACCGGCGTGCTGCACCTCGACAGCGCCGACTTCGACGCTTTCGACGAGATCGACGAGCGCTACCTGGCCCGGATCGCCCGCATGCTCGATCTTCCGTCCAGCTGAGCGCGGAATCTCACTCCACGGTCACGGTCTTGGCCAGGTTGCGCGGCTGGTCCACGTCGGTGCCCTTGAAATCGGCGGCGTGGTAGGCCAAGAGCTGCAGCGGAACCACGCTGACCAGCGGGCTGAGGTGCGCCCAGACCGGCGGGATCTCGATCCGCTCCACGTCCAGCTCGTCGAGGGCCGGCTCGCCGCGGGTGGCGACCGCGATCACGCGTCCGCCGCGCGCCAGCACCTCCTGCACGTTGCCCAGCACGCGCTCCAGCGAACCGTCCTTGGGCATCACCACCACGACCGGCATCTTCTCGTCGATCAGCGCGATCGGCCCGTGCTTCATCTCGCCGGCCGGGTAGCCCTCGGCGTGGATGTAGGAGATCTCCTTGAGCTTGAGCGCGCCTTCCAGCGCGATCGGGTACGACAGCCAGCGCCCGAGAAAAAGAAAGTCGGCGGCGCCGGCGTGGCGGTTGGCGATCTCGGCGATGCTCTCCGACTGCTCGAGCACCTCGCGCAGCCGCGCCGGGATCTGCAGCAGCTCGCCGATCAGCGTCCGCGCGCGATCCTCCCCCAGCGTGCCCCGCCGGCGCCCGAGGTGGATCGCAAGCATGAACAGCGCGGTCAGCTGCGCGGTGAAGCACTTGGTGGAGGCCACGCCGATCTCCGGACCGGCGTGCGTGTAGAGCGATCCGTCGGCGGCGCGCGGGATCGCCGAGTCGAGCACATTGGCCACCGCCAGGATCATCGCACCCCCGTCGCGCGCGACGCGCACCGCCTCGAGCGTGTCGATCGTCTCGCCGGACTGGGAGACCGCCACCACCAGGTCGTTGGGATCGACCAGCGGCTCGCGGGCCCGGTACTCGCTGGCCAGCTCCACCTCGGCCGGCACCTGGCCCAGCGCCTCGATCCAGTAGCGGCCCACCAGCGCGGCGTGGTAGGAGGTTCCGCAGGCCAGCAGCACCACGCGGCGGATACGCCGTGCCGACTTCTCGTCGATCCCCATCAGCTCCGAGGCGATGTCCGCGCCCTCCACCGAGACGCGGCCCCGCATCGTGTCCTCGATCGCGCGCGGCTGCTCGTGGATCTCCTTGAGCATGAAGTGCTTGAAGCCGCCCTTCTCGGCCTGGATCGGCGACCACTGGATCGTGCGCGGCTCTCGGGAGATCCGGCTGCCGTCCATCGCCTCGATGCTCGCGCCGTCGGGGTCGATCACGGCCAGCTCGCCCTCCTCCAGGAAGACCACGCGCTGGGTGTAGCTCAGGATCGCCGGGATGTCGGAGGCGGCGAACGTCTCGCCGTCGCCCAGCCCGATCACCAGTGGCGAGGCGTTCTTGGCCAGCACGATCCGTCGCGGCTCGTCGAGCGACAGCACCGCCAGCGCGTAGGAGCCGCGCACCCTCTGCAACGCCGAGCGGACCGACGACTTGAGATCGGAGCCTCCGGCGATACCGCGCGCGATCAGGTGGCTGAAGATCTCGGTGTCGGTCTCGGACTGGAAGCGCGCGCCCTCGCCCTCCAGCTCGCGCCGCAGATCCAGGTGATTCTCCAGGATGCCGTTGTGGACCACCGCGATCCCGTCGACCAGGTGCGGGTGGGCGTTGGTCTCGGACGGGCGGCCGTGGGTCGCCCAGCGCGTGTGGCCGATCCCGACCGCGCCGGCCAGCGGCCGCTCGTGCATCGCCTCGGCCAGCCGTGCGAGCTTGCCCTCGGAGCGCACGACTCCGACGCGCTCTCCATCGTGGACGGCCACGCCGGCCGAGTCGTAACCGCGGTACTCGAGCCGGGTCAGACCGTCGAAGATGATCTCGGCGCACTGCCTGGAGCCGGTATAGCAGACGATTCCGCACATGCTTTCACCTCTGGTGTCGGGTGGGTTGCAGCGTAGCGGAAAAACGTTCAGCCGGAAACCGCGCCGCCGCGCAGCTTCTCGTGGACCGCGTCGCAGCGGTTGGCGAAGGCGAAATCGATCTCGGTCAGGCCGCCCGCGCTGCGGGTCCACAGCGCTACCACGGCCTTGCCCCACGAAATCTTCAGCTCCGGGTAGTGGTCCGAGACCTCGGCCAGCTTGCCGATCTCGAAAGCGAAGTCGAGCGCCTTGCGAAAATCGGGGAACTCGAACTCCTTTTCCAGGTGGTGACCCTCCGCCGCCGACCAGCCTCCGCCCAGCGAATCGACTCGCGAGCTCAGCTCGTCCCCTTCGAGCGGTCTGTCCGGCTTGCGCAGCGAGCGCGTCTCCTCCAGCGGTTTGCGCTTCAACTTCTACCTCTCGTTTCTCGATAGCCCGCGGCCGGCCGCGTCGACGTCGACATCATCCACGTCGCTGTCCGCTGGCAGTCTAGTGCCAAGATCGATTCATTGCCAACCACAAACGACGATCCGCTCGCGCTTGACCGCTCCCGGCCCGTTGGCGCAGACTCTTGCTACGCAAGGAGGGGCCATGAAACGCGCCGTACCCATTGGAATCTCGATCGCGACCGGATTGCTCGCCGCCGCCTGCTCGGGCGCGAGCAACGGCTCGAGCGGCGGAGCGTCCCCGGAGATCGGGGCGAGCGAGCCGGAGGCGAGTCCGGCCGCCGCACCGCAGCTCGACCAGGAGCGGAGCGCCGCCGAGCCGGGCGAGCCCGGCCTGCTGGGCGCCTGGGAGAACAGCTCCTGCGGCGAGCGCAAGTACAGGCGTCGCATCGAGTTCTTCGCCGACGGCCGCTTCTCGGCGCTGGACGAGGTCGCTCCCTGTCCGCCGGGAGCCCAGTGCGTCTGGTCGGGAATCTTGCGCTGGCAGGGCTCCTGGAAGCTGGACGGAGACCTGGTCCAGCTGGAGCTGAAACCGATCGAGGGCGAGCGCCCGCTGGAGAACCCGCCCGACGCCTTCGTGGTGCTCGGCCGGGATCCGTACTCGATAGGCGAGAAGACCGGGGAGCTGGTGTGCCCGTACCGCGGCATCGACTGACCGCGCCCGCGGCCGCGCTCTGCCTGGCGAGTTGCACCGCCGATCCGGGGCCCCGGGCGGACAGCGCGCCGCCGCCGACCGAGGCGCGCGAGGTGATCGTCGAGATTCCCGCCGCAGACGGTCAGCTGGAGCTACGCGCGGAACGACTGCTGCTCGAGCCGTCGGGCGGGCTGGCGCTGGTCGGCGATGCGTCGATCGAGACGACGGGCGGCCTCGGCCTGCGGGCGCGGGCCCGGCGCGTGCTGGTCTCCCCCGACGGGGGCGCGCTCGTGGCCGAGGGAGAGGTGCGCGCCGGCTTCGAGGTCGGAGACGGAGGACCGCCCGATGCGCAACCGTGACGCGGCGGCACTGCTGACGTTGGCGCTGGCGGCGCTGGCCGTCCGGGCGACCTGCGCCGCGCCCTCGGGCACCGCCGAGATCGAGGCCGACCGGCTGCGGATCGACAACGGCTCCCGGACCGCGGTCTTCGAGGGCAACGTGCGGGCGGTCTACGGCCAGCTGGTGCTGACCTGCGAGCGGATCGAGGCGACCTACGACGAGCACGGCGACGTGATCTCCCTGCGCGCTCGCGGAGGAGTGACCGTTGTTCGCGGAAAAGCGCGGGCCAGCGCCGGCAGCGCCCGGCTGGAGGCCGCAAGCCAGACGCTGGTGCTCGAGGGGGCGCCGGTGCTGGTGCGGGGTCCCAGCCGGCTCGAGGGCGAGCGGATCGAGGTGGGTCTGGCCGACGGCCGCATCGAGGTGAGCGGCGCCAGGGGCCGCTTCGAGTTGGGCGGCGGATCGCGATGAGCGGACCCTCGCTGCAGGTGCGGGATCTGGCCGTCTCATTTCGCGGCCGCTCGGTCCTCGAGGGCGTCGAGATGGAGGTCCGTCCCGGCGAGGTGGTGGGCCTGATCGGGCCCAACGGCGCGGGCAAGACGACCGCCTTTCGCGCGGTGCTGGGGCTGCTGGTCCCGCACCGCGGCGCGGTCAGCTTCGGCCGCCCGCTCGACGGGCTGCCGCTGCACCGCAGGGCGCGGCTGGGGCTCGGCTACCTGCCCCAGGGCCCCTCGGTCTTCCGCGGCCTGAGCGCGCGCGACAACCTGCTGGTGCTGCTCGAGGCGCTGCACCGCCCCGAACCCCGCCGCCGGGCCGAGCGGCTGCTGGAGCGGTTCGGGCTGGTCGAGCTTGCCGAGCAGCGCGCCTCGACGCTCTCTGGAGGCGAGCGCCGCAGGCTCGAGTTCGCCCGCGCGCTGTGCTCTGATCCGCGGGTGCTGCTGGTCGACGAGCCGTTCTCCGGGGTGGACCCGTTGGCCGCCGCCGAGATCTCGCGGGCGATCGGGGAGCTGGCCCGCGACGGGGTCGGCGTGCTGCTCACCGACCACACGGTGCGTGAGGCGCTCTCGACCTGCCAGCGGCTGGAGCTGCTGCTGGAGGGGAGGATCGCCGAAAGCGGCACGCCCGACGAGCTGCGGTCCAGCCGGCTGGCCCGCGACCGCTACCTGGGCCCCGCGGCGGGCTGATCATCCGTTCCACAAGTGACGGATCGGCACGGCGTAGAGGTCGTCGCCAAGGGGCGCGTACGTCTCACCGTCATAAAGCAAAACGCCGTGTACGAAACGTTTCCCCGCCTCCGAAGACGGTTGCTGTGCCAGGGGGGGCTCTTCCACGAGGAAAAACTTCGACAAGACGGTAACGTACTCACGGATGGTCGGCGGGTAGTCTCTCTACCTCGCAGCGGGCAAACGGGTGCAAGCGCACGACCTCCACAAAAAGATCCGGGACACGCTGAACCTCGACGAGAGCCGTGCAGAACAACAACCGGTTGCGACCGGAACAATGGTGCAATTTCTACGACTTCTGGGGCGAGATCGCCCGATCCTGAGCAGAGCAGGGCCGACAGTTGACAGCGCGCCGTTGCCACGCTAAATATGCCAACGTACTTTGGTATATTGGTTGATAACCGGAAGGCGCGAAAGATGGCCAGAGCCAGAAAAGTGGAGCAGCTCAAGGATCTGGGGGCCTACGAGCGCTTGGCCGAGGTTGCTGGAAGCCTGGCCGAACCGGTGCGTCTGGAGATCATCGACTCGCTGGTGCAAGGACCGCGCACCGTGGAGTCGCTGGCGCGCGTCTGCGGGCTGCCGGCCAAGAACGTTTCTCATCATCTTCAACGTCTCAGGGCGGTCGGCCTCGTTCGCAGGGTCAAGCTGGACCGCCGCGCGATCTACTCGTTGACCGACGAGAACGTGGAGGATTTCTGGCTGGTTTTCAGGGAGTTCGTCGAAAAACGGATCGAAGCCGGCAGCCGCGAGCGCGAACAGTCCAGGGGCGAGGCGGTGAGAGCGGATCGCCTGCCCGGTCTGCTCTCCGAGGATCGGGTGCTGGTGATAGACGTGCGTCCCAGCGAGGAGTTCCGCTCCGGTCATTTACCGGGCGCCCTCTCGATACCGCTCGATCAGCTGGAGTGCAGACTCGAGGAGCTACCGCCCAACCGGCTGATCGTGGCGTTCTGCCGCGGACCGTACTCCCGGCTGGCCGACCGCGCCGTGTCGCTGCTTCGCGAGGCGGGTCACGAAGCGGTTCGCTGCTGCGACGGAGTTCTGGAGTGCCGCGCCGCGGGTTTGCCGATGGTCAGCGAGAAGAAGAACCCAGGAGGTTTATGATGTTGAAGCTTCGAAATCGCTTCTACCTCCATTCCGCCCTGCGCGAGCTGCCTACCCAGATCGGAATCGACGCTCGGGACAAGAAGCCCGGCTTGGAGCGGCTGGTGAGCACGATCCACGATGGAGGCGCGGCCGCGGTGGCGCACCTCAATCACCCCGGCCGCATGGCCAACCCAAAGATCTCGTAAAACAGGTTCGTCTCCTCCACGGACCGCGCCTGTGAAAAGAGAGGCGCCAGGCCGGAACGGATGGGCGAGGCCGAAATGGAATCGGTGGTCGAGCTGTTTACCTCGGCCGCCCGGCTCGCAGAGGAGGCGGGCTTCGACGCGGTGGAGCTGCAGCTCGGTCACGGCTACCTGTTGGCCCAGTTCCTCTCACCGGCTGTCAACGACCGAGACGACCGGTACGGAGGAGGCTTCGAGAACCGCTCCCGTTTTCCGTTGCGGGTCGTGGACGCCGTGCGCGAGGCGATCGATCTCCCGCTGCTGGTGCGCGTCAGCGGCTCGGAGATGACACCCGAGGGAATCCAGATAGAGGAGACGGTTGCGCTGGCGAAAAAGCTGGCCGAGCGTGATATCGAGGCCGTGCACGTCTCGGCCGGCACGGTCTGCAGCACGCCGCCCTGGTACTTTCAGCACATGTTCGTCCCGATGGGAAAAACTTGGGACTTCGCCGAGCGGGTCGAGCGGGAGGCCGGGGTCAAGGTGGTGGTTGTGGGTCGCATCGACGACCTGGAGCAGGCCACGCGGCTCGAGGAGCGTTTTCCCGAAGCCTACCTCGCCGTGGGACGGGGACTGGTCGCCGACCCGGGCTTCGTGGGCAAGCGCCTCGGTCAGGTCGAGGGACCGGTGCGACCCTGCCTGGCCTGCGCTGAGGGCTGCCTGGGCGGCGTCAAGTCGGGACGTGGGCTGCAATGCCTGGTCAACCCGCGGGTGGGGCGGGAGCAGAATATCGACGAACCCGCCGAGGTCGGCCGTCGCTTCGCCGTGGTGGGTGCGGGGCTGGCCGGTCTGCAGGCCGCGTTGACCCTCGGCGAGCGGGGACACGAAGTCGACCTGTTCGAAAAGGAGCGGGTCGGCGGGCAGTTCGACCTAGCCTGGCGCACACCTCACAAGCAGTCGATGAAGAGGCTGGTGCCGTATTTCCGCGAGGCGGTCGAGCGAAGCGGCGTGCGGCTTAAAAAGGCAGAGGTGGAAATCGAAGACCTCGAGGGCTACGGCGGGGTTGTCGTGGCCACCGGAGCCAGGCCCAAGGTCCCGCCCATCCGTGGTCTGGACGAGTACCGCGGAGCGGATCTGCTCGCCGACGAGGAGCTACCCCGCAACAAGCACGTGCTGATCATCGGCGGGGGCCTGATCGGGGTGGACGTGGCGACAGCGCTGATACCGCTGGGCAACCGCATCACGATAGTCAAGCGCACCACCGACTTCGGCGAGGACATGGAAGCTATCGCCAAGGCCCTGTCGTTGCAGATGATGAAGAAGAGCGGCACCTCTTTCAGCGATCACACCTATCTCCAGGGCATCCAGGGAAATCGTGTTCTGGCAGAGCGGGATGGCGAGCAGATTGTTTTCGAGGAAGTAGAGCGGTTCGCTCAAGCGCTTCGGGAGATGGATCCGTCGATCCTGTCACCTCGACTGTCGGAACGGATGGGCTGGCATCGACGACGGTCACTTTTGGAACCACAGCGGGAGAGCAGAGCTTCACCGCCACTTGCGAGAGCCAGGAGGTTACGTTCACTGCAAACGCCGCGGAACGCTACATCGACTACCTGTTTCCGGAGCGCATCTGGCCGGGTTGCCCCATCAATATCGATATGGAGGTTTTCGGCGGCGAGTTCGATGCGTACGCAGAGGTGATCTGGGACGCGGGCGGCGCCGAGCAGGTGCTGACGCCCGACACCGTGGAGCCGGAGCGGATCGTTGTTACCCTGCCATCGGCCCTGTGCGACACGGCGCGGACCGTTCCCGTAGCCATCGAACAGACCGCAGATGGACGCTGCGCGACTGTCGATTACTGCGAGGCGCTCGACTGGGGCGGCCACGATGACTGGGTGCTGCCGATCGTGAAGGAGCTTTCGAGGATCGTGGACTCGGGGCGAGTCGATCCGGCCATCGACCCGGTCTCGTTTCCCTGGACGCAGGTCTGGTGGTTCTGGTCGTCGTCGGTCTACGCCGGCGCCACCGGCTACGCGTGGCTCGTGGGCTTCGGCATCGGCGTCGTGTACTACTACGACGAGGGCTACGGCAGTCGTGTGCGTTGCGTCCGTCGCGGACCGTGAGCTCGGAACTTTGGCTCTTTGGCCCTTTGACCCTTCGACTCTTCGCGCCGGCGAGTAGGCGGCCTGGCAGGGGCGGGTCCGTTCTTCGTCGCTCGCGACCGCTCCGGCCGGCTTGCCGGTCGGCAGCCGGTGCGAGCGACGCCCGTGCAGGATCCGCACGGGCTGGAAAGGGGCCGGGGGCTCGAGCGGCGCTTTCGTCCTATTCGAGAACGTCCTCGATGGAATCGGCGCTCATCAATCGAACGGCCAGCTCGCTGAGCCTCTGCTCGTCGGCGCCGGCGAGCCTGTCTCGCAGGTCGGGCGGCACGTCGCCGAAGCGCGCCTGCATCATCTCGACCAGGATCTCGATCCGCCCGCACGCCAACCCGGACCTCTCGCCCTCGGCGAGCAGCTCTTCCTTCCAGCGCTTCACGCTCTCGGCGAGCATCGGCTCCAGCTCCTCGTAGCTGCGCTCCAACAGCGCGTCTTCGGGTATCATTTTAGCAGGCTCCTGCACGCGGCGAAACCAGGAGACGAGATCACGTTGCAGGCGCTCTCCCGCCGCCCCGCTGGCGCGCAGCGAGGACAGGGCGCCGGCCAGCACGCGCACCGACGCCTCTAGCCCGTCGCTCTTCTCGATGTGG
>CAZHCG010000028.1:0-37223 GCA_964530995.1 uncultured Myxococcales bacterium | reverse complement strand
GGCGCGGCGCACGGACGCGGAGATGAAAACGGCTGGATCCGGATGAGCCAAAAATTTCGCCGGGGGCTTCGCCCCCGGTCCCCGAAAGAACCAAATCACGGTCCCGAGCGCACACAACGCACGTAGTCGCCGCCGTACACGTAGTAGTCGTTCACGCTACCGTGGTCGAAGCTCGCGCTCCACGCGCTGCTCGAGTCGTAGGGCGTGGACGACCAGTAATAACCTGTATCGTATCCAAACATTCCCGTGCACATCGTGTCACCGTCGTCACCGTCGCAGTCTTTTCCGTCGTGGTTGCCCAATCCCGACTCCTCCAGCAGCACAGAGTACTCCTCCGCCGTCGGCAGCCGATACCCCGCGCCCAGGGTCAGCTCGCAGATGTCCTGTCCAGGGTTGTCCGGAGTACAACCGTCCGCGTTCTCTCCGCTAGCGTCGCACCAGCCCATTGAATCCTTAGATCCTTCGCACGAGCTCCCGCTCCACGTCTGCCCCAGCGGGCAGCGCAGCCAGCACAGGTCGGTCATGGGCTGCCGCACCTCCTCGGGCAGGCAGAAATCGGTGTCGTTGTCGGTGTCCGTGTCCGTGTCGGTGTCCGTGTCACTATCCGCATCCCCGCCGCCGGTGGAGTCGTCGTCTTCGCAGCCCGCAGTCGCGAGCGCGACGGTTGCCAAAAGCGATATTACCCAGGACGCCTTTTTCATCTCGATCCTCCCCTTTTTTTGAAACATAGATTAACAATTTATTTCTTTTTCAAAAGAATCCAAGGGCTAACAGAGACGTAACGGAACCGGGGATGGATGGCGATAGCCCGAGATCGAGGATTATATGGCGTTTCTGTCGTTTCACTTGCTCACTTGCGACGGGGTCTGCGGCGCTCGGCGGGTTGTTCGTCGGGGGCCTTCTGCTCGGCGATCGGGCCGGGCGACATGGCCCGGGCCGGGTCGCGGCGGGCCCTGTGCGCCAGCGCCACCCAGGCGATCACCGCGGCCAGCGCGGTCGCCGCGCCCACTATCTGCGAGGTGGACAGGATCCACACTCCTCCGCGCTGCGTGTCGCCTCTCAGGATCTCGACGAGCGACCTCGTCACCCCGTAGTAGACGGTGAACAAGCAGAAGATCTGGCCGCGGAACGCGCGGAAGCGGCGGGAGATCATCAAAACGGCGAACAGGATCCAGCCGTTGGCCACCTCGATCAGCTGGGTGGGGTAGACCAGCGCGGATTCGATCGCTCCGGGCGGCACCAGGCCGTCGTGAACGTGGTGCTGGAAGGCCGGCGCGCCGTGGAGTTGCGCCAGACCGCAGGCACCCTCGTCCGCCAGGCGATCCTTCAGCGCAAAGAGCTTCACCTCCCAGTTGGGAAAGCGAACTCCCAGGGCGCGGATCCACTCCGGGGCGTCCGGCGGGATCGGCTTGCCGTAGCAACAGCCGTAGCAGAAGCAGCCGATCCTGGTGATGCCCAGCCCGCTCGCCAGCGCCGGGACCGCCACGTCGGCCCAGGCCAGCAGCCTGATTCCGGCGCCCCGCAGGTAGAGCCACGATCCCAGAAAGCCGCCCACCAGGCCGCCGTAGGCGACCATTCCGCCCTTGCGCACGTTGATCATCTCGATAAGCGAGACGTCGGGTCCGCTGAACTGGTCGAAGTTGGTGATCACGAACAGCAGCCGCGAGCCCACGATCGCCGCGATCGCGGTCCACACGAAGCAGGCCTGGAGCTTCGCGCGGGGGAGACCGTCCTTGAGTCCCAGCCACATCACGATGTTCCACCCGACCACGAACGAAAGGCCGAGCATCACGCCGTAGGTGTAGATCGGCAGCTCGATTCCCGGAATGACGAACAGGACCGGATGCATGCCTGGTTAATACTGCCCCGCCGGGAAACGGTCAAGCCGAGCAATCCGCGCTGTGAAGCGACCGTTTCGGGCCGGGGAGCCGGTGGGCGGCGGTCGATCGCGATACCGCGAAAAAAGGCCTACGACGCGACCTCTCGAAAGCGCCGATCCGCCTCGCCCCCGCCTCGAAGCCTCGCGGCGTCACCCACCGATGCGACTCGGCGCCTCTCGGAAACCCTCCAGCGACGAGGCACTACTCGGCGGCGGGATTCACGGTAAGAACCGGGCAAGGCGCTCGCCGCACCACCTGCTCGGCGACCGAGCCCAGCACGAGCCGCTTGATTCCGCGGCGGCCGTGAGTGGCCAGCACCAGCAGGTCGGCGTTCTCCTCGCCCGCCACCTCGACGATCTTTTCCGGCGCGCTGCCTCGCTCCACCCGCGTCTTCTTGACGATGTCCTCGGGTACCTGCTCGTTGGCCACCACGGCGAGCGAGGCGCGCTTCTGCTTGGTGCGCTGCTTCTCGGTGCTGGTCGGGTCGGCGGCGGGCGGCGCCACGTTGGGAGCCATCCCGGCTCCCGCGCCGGTCGCGACCGGCAGCGGCTCCACGACGTGCAGCAGCACCAGCTCGGCGGAGGCGAGGCGCGCCATCTCCGCAGCCTCGTTCAATGCCGAGACCTCGTCGTCGTCGAGATCCGTGGCCCAGAGTACTTTGTCGATTGCTTTCATGAGCGAACCTCCTCGCCAGAGGTCGAAATGCAATCCTCGTACCGAAGATTTTCGGGTCGAACGCCCCGAAACGAGGCTCGTAAAGGCACGAGCGTCCTGCGCGGCAGGATTTCGTCCCGCTCGCCGGGATTTTCACCGCTGCTCTACGATCCGCGCCGAACGAATCACGTCCAACTCGGGAAACTCCTTTTTCCAGTAGGCCTCGCCCTCGGTCTGCAAGCGACGCTGGCTCGGCCCCCGGCCCTTGGGAGCGCACTCGCCGTAACCGCTGTAGAGCTCGTCGACCGCCTTCATATCGCTCACCTCGCCGAACGGCGCGAAGCCCATCCGATCGAGCTTGGAGTTGTCCCCGTAGTTGACGAAGAACTGCGTGGTGCGGCTGTCCGGTCCGGCCATCGCGAAGCTGACCCGTCCGCGCGTGTTGCTCTGCTCGACCGGGTCGTCCTCGATCCGCCGCTTTCGCCACTCGGCGTTCAGCGCCGGATCCGGCGAGATGCCGACCTGAGCCATGAAGCCGTCCAGCACGCGGAAGAACGGGCAACCGGTGTAGTAGCCGCTCTCGACCAGCTCGTGGAAACGATCCGCGCCGCGCGGCGCCCACTCGCGGTGCACCTCGATCCGGATCTCGCCCGCGGTGGTGTCCAGCACCGCGGTGAACTCGTCGGGAGCGCGCGTCCCCTGCTCGGCTTTCCCGCCCGCGGGACGCGACTCCGCCTCGGGGCGCTCCGGCTCGGCCTCCCGCGCCGCGACCGGCTCGTCGGCGCCGCCCCGCGCGGCCCTGCCTTCCGCCGTTCCCTCTCCGGCACCGTTCTTCTTGCCCCCGCAGCCGGCGGCCAGCGCCAGCATCGCACCGATCGCCACGATCTCGATTGCTTTCCACCTGAGTCCAATCATTCTCTCCTCCACCTCATTCAGAGTCGGACGCGCTGAAATCCTGGGGAACGCAGAGGCCCGCGTCTTGACCGGTGTCCCAGCACTCCTGGCCCGACGGGCAGGGGCCGACCTCGTCTGCGAAGTCGCAGATCACGCCGCAGTGCGTCGAGCCGACCCCGGCGTCCCCGATGCTCCAGGCGCAGATCCCGGTCACGCCCCAGCCGCCGGTCTCGACGCAGTGGTCTTCCTGACCGTCATCACAGGCGCTGGCGCAGATGCCGTCGTGGCCGAAGTCCACGATGCAATCCGAGCCGTCGTCGCAGAGGCCGGAGTCGGCCTCGCAGCTGCACGGGTAGCCCGAACCGGTGGGACACTCGGTCGGAGGCCCGCTGCCGGTATCGACGAGCGTGCCGCTGCCCGTATCGCTGTCGCCCGCGTCCGGACCGGTCCGGATCTCCTCGGTGAGGCTCGTGCATCCCCCGGCGAGCGACAGCAGCGAAAAAACAAACGAAACAGCTCTCATCCCACCGATGATACCGCGAAAAACCGGGCTCGAGAAACAGCCGTTCCACAGCGGCGCAACGATGCTCACCGCACGTGCTCCTCCCCCCGCAGGGCGCGGTCGTGGAAGAGCAGCATCTCGATGACCCCCGGTCCGCGGTTGAACTCGTAGCTGTGAGTGCCCCGAACCACGTCCAGCCTGTGCTCCAGCCCGGCCCGCCGCCAGGCCGCGGACAGGTCCCGCGTGACCCGCAGGAAGTGATCGCGGTCGCTGCTGAGCAACCTCAAACGCAGGCCCGGATCTCTCTTCCTCGCCCGCTGCGCCAGCGAGCGCATCAGCTCGATGTCTCCTCGATCCAGCGCCGGCTGCATCGCGCCCACCACATCGAAATCGCGCGGCCTGGAAAGCCCCGCCAGCAAGGCGGCCCTCCCCCCGAGGCTGACTCCGTCGATCCCGACCCTCTCTCCGGCTGACGGCACCTCGCGACGAACGCGCGGCAACAGCCGTTGGATCAGGAAATCCCCGTACTGCCGCGCCTCGCGCAGCTGGCCCGCGCCCCAGAAAAGATCCGGCAGGTAGGGACAGACCACGACCAGACCGCGATAGGGGCGTCGTTCCAGGGCTCTGTTGATCTCGGCCAGTCGCTCGGCGGTGACCATCCCTCCGAAGTCGTCCGATGTCAGCGGCGGGCTGTGCAGACGACGCAACGCCCCCGGCATGCGGTAGTCCTCGACCCAGCCCAGCGCGCCCCTGGCCGGCTCGCGGCGGGATTCTCCCTGGCCGTGGAGCGCGACCAGCACCGGAAAACGCTCGCCCTTCTCCGCTCCCGCGGGCACGGCGATAACGGCGTGCAGCCTCCCCAGCGGCGTGTCGGGAAACGACCACTCGATCCGCTCGATCGGCGAGCGGGTCCCGACCGAATGATCCACGCCGTCGTGCACCGCGGGGCCGGAGCCGCAGTCGCAACGAACCGAGCAGCCGCCGACCGCCAGCGCGATGGCCGCCCAGCGAAGCGCCTCGAGCGCTCTGCGCTGTGTCGAACCTCCCATCGGCGCTCTACTCCTCCAGGTGGCAGACCTCGAGATACTCCGCTCCGCACGAAGCGCTAAACGCGGCGACTACGAAAGTGCCCACAACAGCAGCACGCGCCTTCATCTTCCAGTTGGTGTCGTCTCAAATCAGACCGAGCGCCAGCTCGACCAGCCGTATCGACGACCCGCGGCCTTCTCCGCGTGGAGCCGCGGAGCAGCCGGCGCCGGCTCCGGTCACTGTCGCGGCGCTCTCGCCGGAGCCGCCGTCGGGAACCGGCGGATCCCCGCACTCCGGCGACGGCACGCACTCGTCGGCCTCCTCGTCGCAGCTCCACTGATCGCACCAGTCGGTCGGCTCGCAGACAGCAGGCTCACCGCCGCGGCAAGAGCCCGAGTCGCACCACTCCTCGCCGTCGCAGAAGATCCCGTTGTCGCAGTCGGCGTCCTCGGTGCACATCACCAGCCGCACCAGCGGATCGCCGTACAGGTTCTGGATCGACTTCTGGTACCAGCTGTCGTCTCCCTTGGCGTCGGTGGTCAGCGCGATCGCCTCGCCCAGCGCGCGCCCGGCCTCCATTCCGTCGAGCAGGTTGACCGAGTACTCGGTGACGATATCGATCACGTCCCCGTCCCAGATCTCCGGCTTGTCCCACTGCTCGGGCGAGGCGCTCGGATAGTGCCAGGTCATCGCCTCGCGCGAGGCCGAGACCGTCCCGATCGACCCTCGCCGAAGCATGCTGTAGCCCAGGTTGGTCGAGCTCTCGGGATAGCCGTTGGAGCACGAGCCGTGGATCACGAACGGAGGAGGAGCCGACTCCAGCATGAACAGGTAGCCGGTGGACATGAACTCCGGCGAGCTGAGCTCGTTGTAGTCGGCCATCTCGTTCTCGTTCGAGTCCTCGTTCCAGACCATCCGGTAGACGCCCGAGTTGGATCCGTGCCCGGTCCAGAAAACCAGCCCGTAGCCCCTCGCCCACTGGTCGACCAGAGTCGGCGTATCCAGCGGGAAGTGACAGTCGAAGTTGCTCGCGTTTTTCCCTTCTTTCTCGTAGAGCGCGGTCCACTCCATCCCGCGCGGTCCGAGCTGCTCGCGGATGAACCACTCGCCCACGGTGGCGCCGTCCCAGCGCCGGTACTCGGGCCTGCCGTACTGCCCGTCGAAGAAATAGATCGAATCCGGAAGCAGCATGCGCCTCCGCCAGTCGAAGCCTCCAGAGACGGACTCCTCTTCGTAAGCGATGATCCGCGCCAGGATGTCGTCCACCGCCGCCGCTCCGTCGCTGTAACAGGGAATACGCCCCACGTAGATCTCGGGCACGAAATCGATCGCGCCCTCGCCGATCAGATCCAGGCTGTCGAAAACGAACTCGCAGACGACGCCGTTTTCCGACGAGTCCCAGGTACCGGACAGGTCGGCGTAGTAGAAATCCGTCGGTCCGCGGGTGCCGTAGTTGTTCTGGGAGCAAGGCTTCATCGGGATGTTGTTGTTCACCTGGCCGCCGGGATCGGGGTTGCCGATCAGCAGCGCGAACCCCAGGTCCATCTCGACGTACCTCTCCTTGAGCCAGGCACGGATTCTGTCCGCGCGATCGTCCAGCTGCTCTCCGGTCGAGACGTCCCAATCCTGCTCCGTGGCGACGGTCACCTCCCAGCCCTGGCTCTCGCGTAGGCCGATGTAGTCGTCCAGCAGCTCGCTGCGCGTCTCCAGGTCCTCGGTGGTGATGATCGCCAGCCCGCTGGGAGTCACCGGTGGACCCATGCACCGCTCGGGGTACCAGCGGCGCGCCTGCTCGTGGTTGACCAGCAGCCGCGAGGCCAGATCCTCGGCGCCGCAGTCGGCGTCCAGCGCCGTCGGCAGGCGCGGCTCCTTTTCGTAGGTCACCTTCACCCGGAGCTCCGAGGCATAAAGCAGCTCGCCCGAGGCGGGCCGGTAGCGCACGGGATGGACGGTGACGGTAGCGAAGCGGTAGCGACGCAGGCCGCCCAGCGTCGCGGGCGCGAATCCCCACGAAGCCGGAAACAGATCGTCGGATTCGTAGATTCGGAAATCGCGACCGTCCCTCAACAGCTCCGCGCGCGGACCCCAGTACAGCTCCCCGCTCCCGATGTAGGCCGCCGGCGGCGCCGGCCGCACCTCCTTCTCCACGGAGATCCGCTCGACCTCCAGCGGGCGCACCTCGGCGCGAATCGAATCGGCCAGCGCCCCGGGAGGAACCGCGATCCTGACCGTGAGCGAGGGCAAATCCGGCTCGCCGGTCACAGCGGATCGCGCCGCGCCTTCGAGAACGACCCGGGTCTCGCCGCCCGCGATCGTTCGTACGAGCGGCTCACCGGTCTCGATCTCCAGCTCGACCCCGCCGCGCGAAGACGTCCCCCAGGCGCTGGAAGCCGCGAGGATCACCGCGCTCACAACGGCGGCCGCCGCGGCCACGACCGGACTCCCTCTTTCGATTCTCTCCGCCATCACTCACCTCCTCCGGTCTGGGCGTCCAGCCATTCGATCAGCCTATCCACCGCCAGCGAATCGAGCGTCTCCGCCGATCCGTGCTCCGGCCACGCGCCGGCGGCCGTGCCCGGAGTCATCGCGTGCGTGACGCCCTCGAGCCGATGGCGGGTCACCTCGGTGCCCTCCCCTTCCAACGCGTCTCGCAGCAGTTCCGAGTCCTCCGGCGGAACGAGGTGATCCTCGGCGCCGTGCAGAATCAGCGTCGCCGGCAGCTGGACCGGGTTCTCGACCAGGTCGAGCTCCATCATCGACTGCCAGCCCTCGACGCCGTGGCCGCGGTAGCTGTCCCCTTCGTAGCTTCCGTCCGAGAGGCTCTCGATGATGTCCATCATCTCGAAGCGCTCCTCGACCACGAAATCGCTGTGGAACCGGCAGCTCTCCAGGTAGTGCCCGTAGACCTCGTCCCCGCGCTCCTCGAAAGATCGCCCCTCGGGTCCGAGCAGGATCACTCCGTCCACCCCGTTCTCCGGGTCGGCCGCCGCGCCGGCGGCCACGTGCGCCCCCCAACCGATCGTCAGCAGGAACACCCGCTCGGCATCCGCCTCCTCCAGCGCCGCGACGGCGCTCACCATCGCTCCGGTATCCGCGATCAGCTCGTCCAGGGTGGATTCCTCGATCTCGCCTTGGCTGTCGCCGTTTCCGCGCGCGTCGATGCGCAGCACCAGGTAGCCGGCGGTCGCGAGGTGATCGGCGAGCTGCTCGTAGAGATTGACGGCTCCCACCTCTCCCAGCCTGGTGCGATGGCTCCAGCCGGGAGCCAGCACGACCGCGGGGTGCGGCCCCGGGGCCGCCGGGTCGTCGACCGCGCCCGCCAGCTCCAGCGAGCCGGAAGCGATCGGGATCTCCGTCGTGGTGTATCCGTCCGACAGCGCCGGGCCGGAAACCTGCTCTGAGGGAGGCACGACGCCCAGGTTCAGCTCGAACGGCGTCGCCGTGACCAGCTCCATCTGGTAGGGCGCTCTAGTTCCGAAGCGCAGCGGTATGCCCTGGTCGTACTCCACCTGAACCCGGTTGCGATCGTGGGTGACCTCCGGATTGTCGCTGCTGTGCCAGATCGGAAGCGTGGTCGGCGCCGGGTAGTCGAAAGCCAGGGTCTGCTCCCCGACAGCCTCGATCTCGAGGTCGATCAGGCGCTCCACCTCGGGAGAAAAAACCTCGACCAGCTGCTTGCCGCCCTGGTCCCAGTCGTAGCGCTCGCCCAGCAGGAAGGCGAACAGCGTTCCGTGACAGCCGAACCCGCGCAGCGGGAACTCGTGGAGGTTGAACATCACCAGCGGAGCCCGCTGGGCGGAGGCGGAGCCGGACCAGCCGCGGCCGTCGAAATCCACGCTCCAGGCGAACGAGCCGGAATCGTCGTCCCAGGCGAACTCGTACTCCCTGAGCCGGGTCGTTCCGCCCCAGACGTTGTAGACCGTGGCCTGGCCGGAAACCAGGTCGTGCGACGTCTCGTCCAGCACCCACTCCGAGAGCAGGCGCTGGCGGTAGAGCTCGTAGTCGGGCCAATGGTACCAGAGCACGTATCGGTACGACTCCAGCCCGCGCGCCTCGACCAGGTCCGCGCCGCCGGGGCTCAGCTCGAACGAGCTCCGGCCGGCGATGTCGTCCCATTCGAGGTAGACGAGGTCGTAGATGTGCCGGCAGTCGTTGCCGCACGGCCCGTCGACCTCCGCCGAGCCGTCGTGCCAGCTGTCGCCGGCGTCCTCGTACCGCCAGTCGGCCCCGGTCTCGGTGTCCTCGTAGCCGTCCGTGTCGCTGTCGCCGTCCGCATCGCCGCCCCCGTCCATTCCGGCGTCGATTGCGCCCGCCCGGCGATCGCCCATGTCGCAACCGCCGAGCGCGAGAGCGGCGCCGGCCAGGCACGCCAGCGCGGAGCGGATCCGCAGCGGCAAGAAGAGATTCGATGAGTTCATGCCAAAAACCTTCCCTTGCATCCCTTTGGCGGGACTTCGATCCAGATCTCCAGCCCGGCAGTATAACGTGTCCTTTCCCGGCTGTAATCAGCTGTGTTGCAAAGCGAGGCGTCGACACCTTTCACATTTGTCCTTTTTCACTTAAAACCTGGCCCATCGTCGATATCGCGGCGCGTGAAATGGGCACTTCGAAGAAACCGAAAGTGGTCGTCAGCTGGTGGCTCGCTCTGCTCGAGGCGCTGGTCGTGCACCACGTCAAGGTGGACGAGGAGTGGATCGAGCGGGTGCGCGCCGCCGCGCAGCGGGGTCCGATCGTTTTCGTCCTGCGCAACCGCAGCCTGGTGGACTTCCTCTGCATCCGAGGCCTGACCCGCAAGCACGGGCTGCCGCCGCTCGGCTTCGTCTCGGGTCTCTCCACGTTCCTGTTCATGCCGCTGTGGCTGTGGCTGCTGCGGCTGTTCCGTCGCCGCCCCCCGGAGCGCCGCCGGCGCAAGCTGCGCGACACCTTCGCCGCGGGCGGATCGGCGCTGGTCTTTCTTCGCCGCCCCACGGCCGACAAGCTGGGCAGCCGTCCGGTCGAGGTGGACGGAATCAGACTGACCGCCGAGGTGCAAAGGGATCTCTCGCTGCCGGTCCAGGTGCTGCCCACCGTCTTTCTCTGGGGCGAGGATCCGATGCACCGCGCTCCCGGCGGTCTCGCCTTCGTATTCGGCACCAACGACTACCCGCGCCTGCTGCGCTCGCTGTGGATGCTGCTGCGCCGCAGATCGTTGCACGGAGCCTATGTCTCAGAGCCGGTCGACATCGCGAACCTCCGCGAGCAACGCGGAGTCGCCGACGAGGCGTTGCCCGGTGTGCTGCGCGCCTGGGTGGGACGTCACATCGAGAAGATCCGCCGCGAGCGCCTCGGATCGCTGACGAAGCCGTCGTCCCGGGTCAAGGCCGAGGTGCTGGAGAGCCGGCGGCTGCGCGCCGAGTTGGAGGCGGTCGCGCGCGACCAGGGGATCCCGCCTGCGGAGATCGAGCCGCGAGCACGCGCCATCGTTCAAAAAATGGCCACCGACTTCAGCCCCAGGTTGCTGAACCTGTTCGCGAGCCTGATGTCCTTCATCTTCAAGAACCTCTACACGGGAATCGAGATCCCCGCCGAGGACCTCGAAATGCTGCGACTCGCCTCGGGCCGGGGGCCGCTGCTGATCCTGCCCAGCCACAAGAGCCACGTGGACTACCTGGTGGTCTCCCAGGCGATGCGCCGCGCCAACATCATGCTGCCGCACATCGCCGCCGGCGACAACCTCTCCTTCTGGCCGCTGGGCTGGCTGTTCCGCTCCTCGGGCGCGTTTTTCATCCGGCGCAGGTTCATCAACGACCGCTTCTACAGCGCCGTGGTCAACGCCTACGTGCGGCGCCTGATCCAGGAAGGCTACTCGATCGAGGTCTTCATCGAAGGGGGCCGCTCGCGGACCGGCAAGCTGCTGAGACCCAGGCTGGGCATGATCGAGATGGCGCTGCGGGCGGCGGCCTACACGCCGCGACGCGATCCCGGCGTGCTGCCCACCTCGATCGGCTACGAGCGCGTGGTCGAGGAGAGCTCCTACGTGGACGAGTCGGTGGGGCGCCCCAAGCGCAAGGAGAACGTGGCCGGGCTGATCCGTACCACCAAGGTGCTGTTCCACCGCTACGGGCGCCTCTACGTCCGCACCGGCCGCTTCTTCACGCTGCAGGAGGTGCTGGACGAGCTGGGAATCGAGCGCTCCGAGCTGCTTCAGCGCGGACAGGCGCTGCGCACGGCCGCCTTGGAGGTGGCGATGCGCACCCTGCGCGAGATCCAGCGCATCACGGTCGCGACTCCCAGCTCGATCCTGGCCACGGCGCTGCTCGGCCTCGACTCCGCGCCGGTCTCCCACGGCGAGCTGCGCCGGCTCGCGATCGAGCTGACCGCTTTCCTGCGCGCGCACGGCGCGATTCTGGGTGCCCTGGTGGAGAAGTGGCCACGCGATCCGGCCGCCCGCGAGCCGGGAGACGCCCTGGACAGCACGATAGACGCCTTCGTGCGGGGCGGGCGCCTCTCCGTCGAGGCTCGAGACGGCGAGCCGCGCTACACGGTGAGGGCGGGACAGCGCCTGCCGCTGGACTACTACAAGAACAACATCGTGCACTTCTTCGTCCCGGCGTCGCTGGTCTGCTGCTCGATGAGGGAATCGTCGCCCAAGATCGAACGCTCGCTGCTGGCCGACGAGGCGTCGCTGGCCTGCCGGCTGTGGCGCTGGGAGATGCTGCTGCCGTCGGTGGGCAGGGACGGGGCTCCCACCGACGAGGTGGAGGATCTCGTCGAGACCGGGATCGAGGATCTGGTGCGCAACGGTATCGCGACCCGCGAGGGAGACAGCGTCACGATTACGGATCGCGAGCGCGCCGCTTTCCACCGCGGCACGCTGCGCGGCTGCTTCGAGGTCTACCTGGTGGTCCTGCGGACGATCAGGGCCCGAACGCTGGGCGAGCTGAACGGCGATCCCCAGCGCCACGCCCGCCAGCGCTGCGAGCAGCTGGTCGCCGAGGGCGAGCACCGGCGCCCCGAGGCGGTCACCAGAATCCAGCTGCAAGGGGCGTTTCAGGCCTGCAAGGACCTGCGCCTGCTGCGCCCGGCCGCCGGCGAGCGGCCGTTCGACGAAGGCGAGATCGGCGAGCGACTGCTCACCTACCTGGAGCGGACGCTCAGTCCGCCGACTCGCTGATCTCGGCGCCCGCCGCCCGGGCCGCCTGCTCGATCTCCAGCCAGGCCCGCTCGAAGCCCCGGAACCAGGCCGGCGAGAGGTAGATCCCCGGCCCGCGCTCCGACCTGATCTGCACCGCGACCGGTCCCGCGCGGCGCAGCGTGCGGTGCACGCTCGCCCCCTTCCACTCCAGCCGGCGGCGCCAGGGCCAGACCCGCAGCCTCGCTCCGCGCTCGTCGACGTCCAGGCGCAGCGAGATCACGGCCAGGTTGATCAGCAGGAACAAGGCGCACACCGCCGCGCCGACGATCGCCACCGCCCAGGGGGCCTCCAGCTCCATGCAACGAAGCGCGATCACCGTCGCGGCGATCGCGAGGATGACCAGGACCAGCAGCGCGTTCATCGCGTGCAGCGGCCAGCGGACGAGCGGCGAGGGTCGGTAGATCCCCAAGGTCGTCTCAGCCCAGCGAGTGGAACTCGACCTTGTAGTCTCGGGTCACGGCCAGCATCGAGCCCTCCTCGAGCGAGTGGAAGCCATCGCCGTCGCCGATCCCGGCTCCGGAGCGGAGCAGCACGGCGCGCAGACCCTCGTGGTCGATCGTCGCCGCCGAGGCGTCGCCCGGGCGCGACAGCCGGCACAGCGGACAGTCCCGGACTCCCTCGATCAGCGAGTACTGGACCGGCACGCCCCGCTGCATCGCCACCAGGCTGTAACCGTCGGAAATCACGGCCGACGCCGGGCCGCCCGCCCTCCCCTCCGCGCGAGAGAACTCGTCGACCGCGGCGAAGGCGTTGCGCACCGCGGCGCAGATCGCCTCGGTGCCAGGATCGACGCAGCCCAGCTTGCCGGCGTCGTGCAGGAAGGACAGCACCAGGTGAAACAGGTACTCGGAGTCGGTATCGCCGCTCACGCTGCGGCGGATGAAGGGCGGCATCGCCTCCAGCACCCGCTCGCGGATATCCGAGAATCCCTCCCAGGTGCCGTTGTGCGCCCACAGCCACTGCTGAAAGCGGAAGGGATGGGTGTTCTCGCGACGCACCGGACCGACCGTGGCCTCGCGGGAATGGAAGAGCAGGACCTTGGATTCCAGCTCGCCCAGCAGCTCGCCGACGTCCAGCTCCTCGCCGCGCTCGCGCGGCTCGATTCTGCGCAGCAGCTCTCCATCGCAGTAGTACCCCAGCCCCCAGCCACCGCGACGGCCGCCGGGCAGCAGCAGCCAGCGGCGGTACGGCTCCGCCGCGCAGGCGACGTTTTCGCTCGAGTTGGTGGTCAGCGCCACGAAGTGCGACATGCGATTCGCCCTTCCCGCCGGACGCGCGCCGCGGCGTCCGGCCGCTCAGGCTCGGTCGTCCTCGTCCAGCTCGCGGTCGAGCTTTTCGAGGTCCTCCATCTCCTCCGAGCCCTCGCCCTCGTCTTCCCCGCCCACCACGCGTCGGATGATGTTGTCGGTCTTGCGCTTGACCACGACCTCCGAGACGCGCTTGATGATGTAGATCAGCGCCACGGCGACGACGCCGATGATGATCACCCACTTCCAGACCGTCAGCTCGATGGACACATCGTGTTTGGAAGCGGTCTCGGCCGCGACCGTCGCAGCGGTCAATACTGGTATCGCGCTCATGTCCTCGTTCCTCGGCGGTTCAGTAGACATGTATAGTCGCCGACAGGCGGCTGAGCAACCGGAAGATCGCGCGCTCAAATTTTCTCGTTTTCACCGGCGGTCTCGGACGCACGCAAGAACGGTCCGTCCGCTATTCCGCAGCGCTCGTGTAGGAGACGAGCGCATCGCTCCAGCCGGAATCGTCTTCGGCGAAGAACTCTCCGGCCGACTTCGACGAAAGCGACTCTTCGCACCACAGCGGATAGTGAAAAAGCGCCGCGCTCTCGGCGGCCGGCAGTTCGGAGATCTCGCTTCGGGCGCAATCGCCGTCCACCGGCACTTCGTAGTCGGGATCGGCGGACGTCTCCGGCTTCTGGGCGGAATCGAACTCCTCGGCGCAGGCGCTCGCAATCGCGTCCGCCGCGCTCTCGGGTAAAAGAACGCTGCGAGCCGAGGAAAACTGGTCGTCGATGGTGAACGACAGCTCGGCGGCGTGCGCGTCGACCGGAACCGAGAGCTCCAGCGGCGCGCTGACGCTGATCTGGTCGCTGGCGGTCACGGAGTAGTCGTGCCAGCCCAAATCGCCCGTTTGCATCGGGTGATCCGAGACCCCGATCTGGCCGTCGTCGATCGCGGCGCCGGCCGGCCCGCCGACGAGCTCCCAGCCTCCGGCGAGCGACTCCATCCCGCCCGGCGCCAGAGCTTGGCAGCGCAGGTCGAGGTCGGCCCCCAGCTGTGACGCGTGCACGATGCAGTCGGTCACCTCCACCGGGTCAGCTCCGTCGCCGTAATGGATTTGCACATCGTACCCGACGCCGAGCATCGCGCCCTCGGCCTCCACGCTGAACGAAATCTCGATCGTATCTCCCACCGAGTACTCGGACAGATCGAGATCTGCGACCACCAGCTCGCCCTGCTCCACGACACCGGCGTAGACCGACTGGTCGTCGACGGAATCAGCCGTCGCGCTGATGTCAATCCACACCCCGACGTCGGTCGGGCACTCCTCCTTTGCCATCGGCGCGCGGATCCGGACCCTGAGCGGGTCGTACTCCTCTGTGACCGTCGCTCCGTCGGGCGGCAGAATCGACTCGTAATCGAGTCCCTCCAACGGGTCTTCGCACACGCCGTCGGTATCGGCGTCCGTGTCGGCATCAGAGTCCGTATCGCTGTCCGTATCAGCGTCGGTGTCGCTGTCCGTATCAGCGTCCGACGCCGCGCCGTCGTCGTTATCGTCGTCGCCCTCCCCACAGGCGGAAAGCAGCGCGGTCGGCACCAGCGCCGCAATCCAGACCAGCACCACTGAACGAAAAAAAGATCCGGGTTTCATTGTCGGTCTCCTCGTTCGCGCTAACGACAAAATGTCGCCGCCGGTAATATTATTGTCGCAAAAACGAACGAAATGGGTTTAAAAAAAACCGCATCGACCGAAAAAAATAGGTCCATCCCGTCACAATCGCAATCGATCCGGCGCGAGCGTCGCTTGATCTGGCTCTCGGCCGGCTGGTCTGTTACTCGTTGGCTCATGCGACGCGCGCTTCTGTTGGCGGTCTGGGTGCTGGTCGTCGCCGTGGTCGCGGCCGCGGCGGCGGGCGGGTGGCCCTGGCGCCGGCGCTGCTGCGGCAGACCGGACCTCTACCACCCGACCGCCCACCGCGCGACTCCTCCGGATCTGTGGCCGGCCGAGCCCGCTTCGCCCGCGCGCCTCGATCCGAAGCGCTTCGCCGCGGCCTTCGGCGAGCTGTGCGGCCGGATGCCGGACGAGCGCCGGGATCGCTACGCGGCCGCAATCGCCAGGGAGGCCGAGCGCTTCGAAATCGATCCCTTCCTGCTCGCGGCGCTGGTCCACGATCGCTCCAGCTGCCGCCCGACCACCTATCGCCGCGACCGCGAGCGCGGGCGGATCGGTCTGACCCGCATCCCGGTCGAGATGCACGCCCACCAGATCCTGTCCCGCGTCTACAGCTACTATCTCCGAGAGGACGAGACCTGGGTCGAGCGCAAGCTGCCGCTCGAGGAGCACTACTTCTGCCGGGCGACGATCGAGCGCCCCGCGACCAACCTCTACTTCGCCGCGGCCTTCCTCTCGATCTTCGCAAAGCAGCACGCCGACCTGGAAGAAGCGTTCGAAGCGACGCCTCACCGCCACTACGTCTCGCACTGGTTCCAAGGAGACCGCGTGCGAGAGGTGGAGCCCGAGAACCGTGTTTTGCGCGATCGCCGCCGGCTCCTCGACTACTACCGCGGCAGCGAGCCGCGCAGCTGCGGCGGGTTCCGCGGCGCCGAGCTGGTCTCGCCCCTCGACGGCGCGCCGCGGATGGTGATCGACTACTTCGGCAACTTGCGGGGCAAGAAGAGCGGGCCGGGCCACCGCGGCATCGACCTGGACGGTCACACCGGCGAGCCGGTGCGCAGCGTCGCGGCCGGCACGGTGGTCTTCGCCGGCATCGACATCCCGGGCGGAGGCGAGCACCGCCAGGTCGAGCTGGACGAATGGGAAGAGCTGGACGTCGACGAGATCGGCCCCGGCGGGCGCTACGTGGCGATCAACCACGGCAACGAGCTCGGCTCGTTCTACATGCACCTCGATTCCGTCGATGTGCACTACGGCGACCAGGTCGCCGCGGGAGATGCGATCGGGACGCTGGGCAGCAGCGGCACCGAGCGCTCGATGCAGCACCTGCACCTGGAAATCAGAGTGGGCACGGATCGAATCGACCCGGCCCCCCTGCTGGCACCCGCGCTGGTAGATCCCTGGGCCGGGCGGAAAACGAAGTAGCTCTCGAAACCCAATCGATTGCCGACACCGTTCGCGCCCGAAGCCGACAGCTCTTGTTGACAGAAGGTCTACATTTTTTCTAATAGATTGTACCTTGACGACGGGGCCGAAACGCTGTTGGCTGGGCTACCGTCCCGATGGAGGCTCGCGGTGGTGGCCAGCTTCATTCCCAAAAAGGTGTTCTTCACCAGAGGAGCCGGCGTGCACCGGGAGAAGCTCCAGTCGTACGAGCTCGCGCTGCGCTCGGCCGGAATCGCCCACCTCAACCTGGTGGCGGTCTCCAGCATCCTGCCGCCCGGAGCCAGGCTGGTCTCCCGCAAGGAGGGACTGCGGGAGGTCAAGCCCGGGCAGATCGCTTTCGTCGTCCAGGCGCGGGCCGAGACCCGGGAGCCGAACCGGCTGTGCGCGGCCTCGGTGGGCCTGGCCACGCCGGCGGACGAGAGCCACTACGGTTACCTCAGCGAGCACCACTGCTACGGAAAGGGGCGCCGCGAGGTCGGAGACTACGCGGAGGATCTGGCCGCCTCGATGCTGGCCACCACGCTGGGAATCGATTTCGATCCCGACGAGGACTACGACGAGCGCAAGGAGATCTTCCGCATGAGCGGCAAAATCGTGACCACCAAGAGCACCACGCAGTCGGCGCGCGGTGACAAGAACGGGCTGTGGACCACCGTGATGTCCGCCGCCGTGATGCTGCCCTAGGGGGAACATGACCTTCACCATCGACTTCGGCTTCGCCAACTCGTCCGCCTCCTGGACGGACGCCTACCTGGCCCTGCTCTTTGCCTGCCGCGGCGATCCGAGCGACGTCGGCCACGCCTCGGGACCGATGGCGATCGCCGACGCCTCGCGATTCGTGGAGCTGTTCGAGATGCAGGTCGGGCTCTCGCCGCTCGAGATCGGCACCTACGCCGAAGCTGTGGGAGGCGAAAACCCGGTGGAGCAGGCGATCGCCCGGGCGTCCGAGGCCCGCGCGCGGGGGATGTTCCCCGTGATCATCGGCGAGGATCGCCGCGTGACCGAGGGGGCGTGCCAGGACCCGCTGGTCGCCTTCTGGGGCAAGGTGGGCCGGATCGAGGCCGACGAGAACTCGCTTTTCGGCCGCCGGAGATCGCTGCTGACCGGCGTGCGCGCGGCGACCGCCAACGCTTTTCAGGCGATCCCCGGCGAGGTGACGATCCTGACCGCCAACACCCTGAGCCAGCAGCCGCAGATTCTGGACGAGGCGCTGGAGCGCTTCGACGACCCGGTCCACCTCAGCATCGACCTGGACGTGCTGACCCCGGCCGTGACCCACTCCCCGCGCTCCCTGGAGCCGGGCGGCCTGGGCTGGTACGACCTGATGGACGCCATCGAGCGTGTCTTCGACGGTCCGGGAGTGGCCGCGGCCGACCTCGTCGGCACCGCGCCGATCTCGCCTCGCACCCCGGCCGCGCTGCTCGGCTCGCAGGTGCTTCTGCGTCTCGCCGGCCTGCTGGCCAAGGGCCTCGGTGGGTGAAGCGATGGATCGAGCGCCGACCAACCTCGGAATCGTCGCGCTACCGTTCGAGGTCTCGACCACGTTCGGCAAGGGCACCCTGCACGCCCCCGACGCCGTGCTGGAGGAGCTCGACGCCCTCGACTGCTTCGACTTCCGCACGGCCCGGGATCCGTTCGACGGCGTGCCGCGATCGGTGATTCGACCGCACGGCTCCGAGCTCGTCGACGCGCGCATCCAGCAGGCGGTGGCCGGCCGGGTCGTGGGCGAGATGATGGACGGCGGCGGTTTCCCGCTCTCGATCGGTGGCGAGCACACGGTCTCGCTGGGACCGATTCGCGCCGCGCGGGCCCGCGGAGAGCTCGGGGTGGTGCAGCTCGACGCTCACGCCGACCTGCGCGACTCCTACGACGGCAACCCGCTCAGCCATGCCTGCACGATGCGCCGGGTGCTCGACATGGACTGCGATGTGTTCGGCGTCGGGATCCGCGCCGTCAGCCAGGAGGAGGCGACGCTGGCCCAGGAGCAGGGAATCGAGCACGTCCACGCGCGCCGAGTGATAGACGACACAGACTGGTACAGGCTGCTGTCCGATCTGCCCCAGCGCATCTACCTGACGGTCGACCTCGACTACTTCGATCCCGCCGACGTTCCGGCCGTTGGAACGCCCGAGCCCGGCGGTCCGGGCTGGGAGGCCACGCTGGCGTTCCTGGAGTACCTGTTCGCGGTCAAGGACGTGGTCGGAGCAGACGTGGTCGAGCTGATGCCCGGCGCCGGAGACGCGGCCTCGGTGCGGGCCGCCGCGCGCCTGATCGGCTCGATCGTGGGGCTGCGCTTTCCCGAGACCGGCTGACTTCCCAGCGAAAAGGTCGCAGAACTTGGGTCTGGCCCGGGGCTCGGCTACCATCGGCGCGTGCGCGCCTTGATTCTCGCAGCGGGGTTCGGCACCCGGCTCAGGCCGATCACCGAACGGATCCCCAAGCCGCTGGTGCCGGTGGTCGGCAAGCCCAACATCTCGCGGACGATCGAGCACCTCGGCCGGCTCGGAATCCGCGAGCTGGCGGTCAATCTCCACCACCTGCCGGACGCGATCAGAGCGGCTCTGGGAGACGGCTCCAATCTCGGCGCGGAGATCGCCTACTCCGAGGAGCGGCCCGAGATCCTGGGAACGGGGGGAGGAATTCGCCGCGCTCTGCCCCTGCTCGGCGACGGGGCTTTCGCCGTGGTCAACGGCGACGCCCTGTTCGCGCCCGATCTGGAAGGCGCGCTGGTCGCGCACCGTCGCTCGGGAGCGCTGGCGACCCTCGTGGTGCGCGAGGATCCGCGCGCGGAGGAGCTGGGCGCCGTCCACGTGGACGAGAGCGGCCGGGTGAGACGCATCGCCGGAAGAGGAGCCGACCGCGCCGGCCTGCGACCGCTCATGTTCACCGGAGTCCATCTCATCGAGCCCGAGATCGAAGAGCATCTGCCGCGCAAGGGCTGCGTGGTTCGGAATTGCTACATCCCCCTGCTCGAGAGCGGAGCCAGGATCGGCGCCTGGATCGACTCGGGCTACTTCTGCGACCTGGGAACCTGCGGGCGATATCTCGGAGCCAACCTGGATCTCGTGACCGGCGCAGAGCGGATCGCCGGCTTCGCCGCGCCGGACGACGGCGTGCTGGTCGCCGCCGACGCCCGCGTCGATCCCAGCGCCGAGCTGGGCGCCGGGGCCGTGGTGGAAAGCGGGGCCGAGCTGGCGGCGGGAGCCCGGGTGAAGCGGGCGGTCGTGCTGCCGGGAGCCGCGGTGCGAGGAGATCTGAAAGACGCCATCGCCTGCCCGAACGGAGAAATCATCCGGCCTGCGTCAGCCGCAAACGAATTGTAGAAAATGCGCTTTCTAGTGAAGCTTCTTTTCGAATACGTGCTCGATTCGCGACGCCTCCAGGGCCCGAGCCGTCCAGTTTTTCGCCGCCGTTTTTCGACGCGAAAAACAGCTCAACCCGATTTGGCAACTCCGGGCTCGGGGTATATAGTACGCAGCCGCATCGTTGTTGAACGAGGGTCGCGAGCCGAGCGGGCGAGAGACGTTCTGCGCGGCCCTGCGAAACCACCAAGGAGCACGAACATGTCCTACGCGGTCGACGAACTCGAGCCCAAGATTGTCTGGAAGCACTTCGATGAGATCCGCAAGATTCCCCACGGATCCGGCAACGAGCGCGCCCTCGGAGAAGCCGTCATGTCCTGGGCGCGAGAGCACGACTGCGATACCGAGATGGACGATCTTGGCAACGTCGTGATCCGCGTGCCGGCGACCGAGGGCCACGAGAAGGCCCCGACCGTGGTGCTCCAGGGCCACCTCGACATGGTCTGCGAAAAGAACTCCGACAAGGATTTCGATTTCGAAAAAGACGCGATCGAGCTGATTCGCGACGGAGACTGGATCACGGCCGACGGCACCACGCTCGGCGCGGACAACGGGATCGGCGTGGCGATGTCGCTGGCGATGATGGACATGCCCGACGCGGTGCACGGCCCGCTGGAGCTGCTGTTCACCGTGGACGAAGAGACCGGGCTCAACGGGGCGACCGGACTGAAGCCCGGCTTCGTCTCGGGAGAAAAGCTGGTCAACCTCGATTCCGAGGATCTGGGCGTCTTCTACGTGGGCTGCGCGGGCGGCAGGGACGCGCACATCTCGCTGCCGCTCCAGCGCGAGGCGGCGGCCGAGGGAGCCGAGTGCCTGACGCTGCGGCTCAGGGGCCTGCGCGGAGGGCACTCCGGGCTCGACATCTCCGACAACCGGGGAAACGCGATCGAGCTGCTGGCCCGCGCGGTGGACGCTGCCTCTCGCGAGGCGAGCCTGCGCCTGGTCTCGATCGAGGGCGGCGACAAGCACAACGCGATCCCGCGCGAGGCCTCGGCCTCGATTCAGGTGGAAGCCGGCGAGACGGACAAGATCGAGAGCATCGCCGAAGCGCGGCTGGCCGGCTTCCGCGAGGAGTTCGGCGCGGTGGCTCCCGAGCTCGATCTGGCGGTCGAAAAATCCGACCTTCCCGGCGAGGTGCTCACCGCCACAACCACGCGACGGGCGATCGGGATCCTGCTCGCCTTGCCCTCCGGCGTGCTGACCATGTCCCGCGATATCGTGGGCTTGGTCGAGACATCGAACAACATGGCACGCGTGCGTTGCGAAAGAGACAAGATCGAGGTGCTGACCTCGGGGCGCTCCGCGGTCGACTCGGCGATCGACGGCGTGATCGCCCGTGTCCGCGCCGTGGGCGAGCTCGCCGGCGCCGCGGTCGAGCCCGAGGAGGGCTATCCGGGCTGGCAGCCGGACATGGAGTCGGAGCTGCTGGCGACGAGCAAGCAGGTCTGGATCGACGTGCACGGCGAGGAGCCGAAGTTCACCGCGATCCACGCCGGGCTGGAGACCGGCATCATCGGCGAGAAGAACCCGGGCATGGACATGGTCTCGATCGGACCGCAGATCGACAATCCGCACTCGCCCGACGAGCGGGTCTCGATCGATTCGGTCAAGAAGACTTTCGATTTCGTGGTCGGGCTGCTCGACAGACTGGCGCGCGACCAACCGTGACGCACACGGAGATTCGAGGAGTCGAAAGCACGGAACAAAGCACGAGCGCTCGACGTTGATCGGCTTGGAACGAACGAAGCGCGGCGGTTCGAGGCCGCCTGGATCAAATTGATATTCGGCAAGTACCAGCTTCTGGAGCTATTGGGACGCGGCGGCATGGCCGAGGTGTTCAAGGCCAAGTCGTATGGAGTGGAGGGTTTCGAGAAACTGCTCGTGATCAAGCGGATCCTGCCCACGCTGACCGACAACGAGCGCTTCGTCGAGATGTTCATCAACGAGGCCAAGATCGCGGTCAGCCTCAACCACGCCAATATCGTACAGGTCTTCGATCTGGGCAAAATCGGGGACTCGTACTACATCGCGATGGAGTACGTCCAGGGGCTCGACCTGGCCACGGTCAACAAGCGGGCCAAGTCCCTCAACCGGCCGCTGGGAGTCAACCTGGCCGCCTACATGGCCAGCGAGATCGCCAAGGGCCTCGACTACGCCCACCGCCGGCGAGGACAGAACCTGGAGCCGCTCAACATCATCCACCGCGACATCAGCCCGCACAACATCCTCGTCTCCTGCGAGGGCGAGGTGAAGCTCACCGATTTCGGAATCGCCAAGGCCAAGACGACTCTCTCCGAGGACGAGCCCGGCGTGGTCAAGGGCAAGCACGCCTACATGGCCCCCGAGCAGGCGCTGGGACATCCGCACGACCGTCGCGTCGACATCTACGCGCTGGGTGTGGTGCTCTACGAGGCGATCTCCGGAGTCAACCCGTTCCGCGGGACGAAGGCGATCGAGACGGTGCAGAAGGCCAAGGAGCGGGACTACCCTCCGCTGACCGAGACGGCGAGCGGAGAGGCCGTCCCCGAGGAGCTGGCCACGATTGCGATGCGCGCGATCTCGCCGGACCCCGACGACCGTTTCTCCAACGCCGGCGAGCTCTACGAGAGCCTGATCTCCTTCCTCTACTCCACCGGCTCCCGGGTGGGGACGCACAGCGTCTCGGAGTTCCTCGAGGAGCTGCGCGCGGAAGAGGGCAAGCGGACTCCCGACGAGGAAGAAGCCGACCTGGTAGCCGCGCTCGGAGGCGGAACGGAAGCATCCTCCGCGCGAGCCAGCTCGATCGGATCGGACAGCAGCTCCAGCTCGGTGGAGGAGATCACCTCGGTGCAGGTCCCGACCCAGGCCGAAGAATCCGGGACGATCACCACCGGCGCGCGCTCTCTGCCGGCCGAGCTGCGCGACGTGACCGCGGTCGCGGTCGAGATGATCGGGCCCTCCTTCCCCCCGGAGCTCGTCGATCGCCTGCGCGAGATCGTCAAGCAGGGCGGAGGGATCGTGGTCGAGGAGCGCAGCGATCTGCTGGTCGCCCTGTTCGGGGTCGAGGTGGCCGACGGCCGGGACACGCAGGACGCGATCGACACCGCGCTCAAGCTGCAACGCGCGGTGCTGATGGACGAGGAGCGCTCCCCGCGCCTGCAGATCGGCGTGGGAGTGCACCCCGACAAGATGGTGGTCGGCGCGGACGGCGAGCCGCGCGAGGACGACTCCTACTACAAGGCGATCCAGGCCGCCCGCGAGCTGGCCAAGCACGGCATCGGATGGGTCTGCACCTCGTCCGGCGGCCGCGATCTGGCCAGCGACAGCTTCCGCTTCGAGGAGGTGACCACCACCGCGGTGGGAGGCGTCGATCAAACCGTCTGCAAGGTCGTCGGCCGCCGTCCGGTGACCGAGACCTACGGCAAGCTGGTCGGCCGCCGCTCCGAGCTGCGCGCCGTGGGAGAGGTGCTGGCGCTGGTCAGCCGCGGCTCGGGACGCCTGCTCGAAATCGAGGGCGAGACCGGAACGGGCAAGACCCGGATCATGCACGAGGTCAAGCACCGCCTGGTGGCTGGCGGGCACGAGGTCGGCTGGCACGAGACGGCCTGCGTGCCCTGGCGCCACGCCACGCCCTACGCCGCCGTGGCCGGCATGTTCCGTTCGATCCTGGCGATCGGCGAGATCGAGATGGAACGGGATCTGCGGGTCAAGGTCGGAAGACTGCGCGAGCTGGGTCTGATTCCCGAGGAGATCGACGCCGTCTCGGTGCTGCTCGGCGCCGGGGCCGAGCACGACGCCGGCCCGGAGGAGCGCGGGCGACAGCTTCGAGCCGCGCTGATTCGCGCCGCCTCGAGCCTGGCCTCCGACAAGATGACCGTTCTGTTCTGGGACGATCTGCACAACGTCGACGAGGAATCCCTCGATATCCTCCATCACCTCTCCCGCTCGATCTCGCACGTCCCGCTCCTGATCGCCGTCGCCGACACCCCGGGCTTCGCGCACGGCTGGAAGGAGAGCCCCTCGCTGTCGCGGATCGAGCTGGGCCCCCTCTCCGAGGCGGAGTCCAAGCGGCTGACCCTCTCGAGGCTGGGGGCCAAGAAGGCCCCCGAGGACCTGCTGATGGGTGTGGCGCTCAAGAGCGACGGCAACCCGCTCTACATCGAGGAATACGTCAAGGCGCTGCTGGCCAACGGAATCGTGCGCGTCGACTCGGGACGCGTAACCCACGCTCCGGAAGCGGCGCTGATGGATCTGCCCAAGACCCTGCGCGGCCTGGTCAGCGCCCGGATCAAGCGCCTGCCGGTCGAGCAGAAGGGACTGCTCCAGCGAGCCGCCGTGATGGGCGAGCGCTTCGGCCTGGATCTGCTTTCCAGCGTCACCGGGCTCTCTTCCGCCGAGCTGCGACCGCTGCTGCTGGGGCTCAAGGACGTCGGTCTGCTGACGCGCATCTCCGCCGGCGAGTTCGCCTTCGCCTCGGATCTGGTCCGCGACGTGGTCTACCAGGGCATCGTGCTTTCGGATCGCAAGGAGATCCACGCGGCGGTGGCGGCGGCAATCGAGAAGATGTTCGCCGATCGCATCGACGAGTTCGTGGAGCGCCTGGCGTTGCACTACCGCGAGGGAGGCAACCGCGCCAAGGCGATCGACTACCTGTTCCGCGCCGGCGCCAAGGTGGCCGCCGACTACTCCCACCGCGCGGCGCTGGACCACTACCTGACCGCGGTGGACCTGCTGCACAACGTGCCTCAGCCCGACACCGAGCGCATTCTCGCGGCCTACCTGCCGCTCGGAGAGCTGGCGATCAAGAGCAACGAATACCAGCTGGGGATCGAGAAGATGCGCCTCGCCGAGGAGCTCGCCGAGCAGGTGGGTGACAAGCGCTCCCTGGTCCAAATCCTGCGTCTCAACGCCGAGCTGCAAGCGCGCACCGATCACTTCGCCGAGTCACAGCAGTACTTCCAAAGCGCAATCGCGCTCGCCGACGGGCTGGGAGACCCGAACCTGCGCTGCGAGGTGCGAGCCACGGCCGGCGAGATCCACATCCTGATCGGCGACATGAAGAAGGCGGCTCCGTACTACCGCGAGGCGATCGAGCTGTGCGAGGTCACCGGCGATCTCGACTTGCAGATCTCCTGCATGGCACAGCTGGCCAAGGCCGAGGCCAACTCCGGAGAGCTCGAGCGCGCCCTGGACACCATCCTGCGCTGCGAGAAGCTGATCGGGACCGACGTCGATCCGCTCGCCCAGTGCGTCTACGAGCGAGCGCGGGCCCAGGTGCACTACATGCGCCGCGAAATCGAAAAGTCGATCACCCACAGCCAGCGCGCGCTGGAGATCGCCCGCGAGTACGACCTCAAGGAGCAGATCGCGGCGAACGCGCACAACATCGGCGACGACTACGTGCTGCTCGGCGACTATCGCAAGGCGTTCTCCTACCTGCGGATGTCACAGGAGACCGCCGAGGAGATCAACTACGACATCGTCGTCAACCTCAACACGATCTTCCTCTCGTTCATCGACGCGCTCAAGTTCGGCTCCGACGAGGCGCTCGAGCAGCTGGAGCGCGCCCTGGAGCTGGCCAACGAGCGCAACACGATCTGGGAGCAGGTCCAGGTGCACTACTTCCTGGGACGGATCCACTTCGAACGCAGCCACCGCGAAAAGGCCAAGACCCACCTCGACCAGTCGCTGCGGATCGGACGCGCCGCGGACAACCGCATCTACGAGTCGCAGGTTCTCGACCTGCTCGATCAGATCGCCGAAAGCGAGGGCGAGAGCTGAGCCGGCCGCCTTCCTCGCGCCCTGACAAGCAGGTTGCGAAATAGTATCCTGGAATGCTTTCATTTTGCCGGGCGCCGCCCGAGGGGTACCGATGCTCACAAACAGCGCAAACGAAACCGCCTGGATGAAGGAAGCCGAGCGGGTCGCCCGCGGAGTACGCCGCCGCGTGCTGGCCCACACGCTCGCCAACAACGGGGGATACCTCAGCCAGGCCTGCTCGTCGGCGGAGATGCTGGCCGTGCTCTACACGAGAGTGCTGCGGCTCGGCGAGAGCGTCGCGCCGCTGGAGCCGAGACCGTTCGCCGGTGTCCCGCGGGCCGGAGACGACTCGTGGTTCACCGGGGCCGGCTACAACGGACCGCGCGCGCCGGAGCTGGATCGTTTCGTCTTCTCCCCGGTGCACTACGCTCTGGTGCTCTACGCCACGCTGATCGAGGTGGGACGGCTCGGGGAGCACGCGCTCGACGAGTTCAACCGGGACGGCTCGACCGTGGAGATGATCGGCGCCGAGCACTCGCCCGGACACGAGCTGACCGCGGGATCGCTGGGCCAGGCGATCAGCCAGGCGGGCGGAATCGCCCTGGCGCGCAGGCTGCGCGGGGAGAGCGGACGCACCTGGGTCTTCATGTCCGACGGCGAGTTCCAGGAGGGTCAGAGCTGGGAGGCGTTCTCCGCGCTGAGCTACCACCGCCTGGACAACCTCGGGGTCTTCGTGGACGTCAACGGCCAGCAGTGCGACGGTGCGATGAGCGACGTGATGAGCATCGATCCGCTCGCGGAGCGTCTGCGGGCGTTCGGTGCAGCGGTGAAGGAAGTCGACGGTCACGATCTAGCCCGGCTGGCATCGGCGGCCGAGAGCTTCGTGCCGGGACGTCCGCTAGTGGTGCTGGCCCGCACCGAGCCGTGCTGCGGATTCGATCTGCTCGAGCGCAGGAGACCCCGACTGCACTACGTGCGCTTCGAGAGCGACGAGGAGCGGCGCGAGTACCAGCGGACGCTCGAGGCGATGGAGGAGGACTGAGATGGAGATCGTCAAGCGTCCTCATGCGCGAAACATGGTGCGCTGGGCCGCGGACAAGCCCGAGGTGCTCGTGCTGTCCGCTGATTTGACCTCTTCGTGCGAGGCCAACGACTTCCGCGAGGCCTACCCGGATCGATTCTTCTCGCTGGGGATGGCCGAACAGAACATGATCAGCTTCGCCGGCGGGATGGCGCGCGAGGGGTTCTACCCGTTCGTCCACACCTTCGCCGTGTTCGTCTGCCGCCGCCCCTTCGACCAGGTCGCGATGTCGATCGCCTACTCCAACCTGCCGGTGCGCCTGATCGGCTTTCTGCCCGGTCTGACCACGCCGGGCGGCGCCACGCACCAGGCGATCGACGACCTGGCCCTGATGCGCGTGCTGCCCAACATGACGATCCTGGAGTGCGGCGACGCCACCGAGGTGGAGGCCTCGCTGGACGCGGCCCACGCGGTCGACGGGCCGGTCTACGTGCGAATGCTGCGCGGCGAGGTGCCCCGGCTGTTCCCGCCCGGAGAGGATCCGGCGGTCGGCGAGACGCGGCAGCTCTCCCGCGGAGACGACCTGACCGTGATCAGCTCCGGGATCTGCACCGAGGAGGGGTCGAGAGCGATCCGCGTTCTCGAAAAGAGAGGGCTTTCCATATCCCACCTGCACGTCAACCGGATCAAGCCGCTCGACCCCGCGCCGTTGCTCGACGCGATCGAAGGCTCGCGCCTGGGAGCAATCGCACTGGAGAACCACTCGTTGATCGGCGGGCTCGGCTCGGCGGTCGCCGAGGCGATGGCCGAGGCCGGCTCGGGCCGCAAGCTGGTTCGGCTCGGAGTGCAGGACGTCTATGCCCACGGCGCCAGCCGCCCCTACCTGATGCGCGAGTACGGGATCGACGCCGCGGCGCTGGTGCGCGCGGTGGAAGATCTCGTCGGCCGGAATCTGGATGTCGACGACGAAGAGCTGGCCGCGGTGGAGCTAGAGACCGCGGGACGCGGCTCCGAGATGGAGGATCTCTGATTTGGCAAAACGATTGGACCTCAGCGGCGAGCGCTTTGCAGCGGTCTACCGGCTGGAAGGCGACCGCGATCGCGCCGAGGCGACCGCCCGTCGAATCTGCCTGGAGCAGACCGTGGAGTATCCCGATGATCTGATTGATTGTAGTGATATCCGCGAGCAGATCTTCGGACGCCTCGTCTCGCTGGAGCCGAGCGGCGAGGAGCGCTTCGACGCGACGATCGCCTACCCCTCCGAAGCGGCGGGCCGGGAGCTGACCCAGCTGCTCAACGTGCTTTTTGGAAACATCAGCCTCGAGCCGGGAATCCGCCTCTTGGAGTTCGATCTGCCGCCCGGGCTGGCGGCCTGCTACCGCGGGCCGCGCTTCGGCCGCGAGGGTCTGCGTCGCCTGGCCCACGCCGAGCGCAGACCGCTGCTGTGCAGCGCGATCAAGCCGATGGGGCTCCCGATCGCGGAGCTGGCCGAGCTGGCCTACGAGCTGGCCCGTGGCGGGATGGACTTCGTCAAGGACGACCACGGCCTGAACGACCAGAGCTTCTGCCGTTTCGAGCAGCGTGTGGAGCGCTGCGCCGAGGCGGTCGAGCGCGCCAACCGCGAGAGCGGCGGACACTGCCGCTACGCGCCCAACGTGACCGCTCCGTTCGACCAGCTGTCCGAGCGCGTGCGACTCGCCGCGCGGGTCGGCGCCGGCGCGGTGGTGATCTCGCCCGGCCTGACCGGATTCGACGCGATGCGCTCGATCGCGGACGACGACGATTCGAGCCTCCCGGTCTTCGCCCACCCGGCCTTTCTCGGCGGCTTCAGCGTCGGCCGCGACTCGGGAATCTCCCACGGCGCGCTGTTCGGACGCCTGATGCGGCTGGCCGGAGCGGACGCCGCGATCTTTCCCAACTACGGCGGACGCTTCTCCTTCACCCGCGAGGACTGCCGCGAGCTGGTCGACGGAACGCTCTGCCCGCTTGGAAACCTGGCCCCCGCCTTCCCGGTTCCTGCCGGGGGAATGAAGCTCGAAAACGTAGAAGATATGATCGACTTCTACGGCCGCGACGTAGTCTTGCTGATCGGCGGCGACCTGCATCGCCACGGCCCGGATCTGGCCGCCACCTGCCGCAGGTTCGCTTCCCTGGTGAGGGAGATCTCCGATTAGCCCGGGCTAACACAGGAAGCCCTGTCCGAGGCGGATCCTTTCCGAATTTCGAACGGTTGACGTTCCCGCGAGGATGGTCCAAACAAGGAGCGAAACCGGCGCGGGCGAGACGGCCGCGCCGGGGTTGGAAACCGAAGATCGCCAGGAGGCCGACCGCATGGACATACTCCTGATCGTTTTGATGGCAATGCTGACCGAGAACTTCGTTTTGTCGAAGTTCCTCGGCATCTGCCCGTTCCTCGGCGTATCCAAGCGGATCAGCACCGCGGCCGGCATGTCGATGGCGGTACTGTTCGTGATGCTGGTGGCCTCGGTGGTCACCTGGGCGCTGCACGTCTACGTGCTGGTGCCCTTCGAGGTCGGCTACCTGCAGACGATCGCCTTCATCCTGGTGATCGCATCGACGGTGCAGCTGACCGAGATGGCGGTGCAGAAGCTCTCTCCGACTCTCTACCAGGCGCTCGGAATCTACCTGCCGCTGATCACCACCAACTGCGCCGTGCTCGGACTGGCGGTGCTCAACATCCAGCGCGGATACTCGCTGGTGGAGGTGATCTTCCACGCCGCGGGCGCGGCCGGCGGGTTCGCGATCGCCCTGTTGCTGTTCGCCGGAATCCGCGAGCGGCTCGACCGCGCCGAGGTCCCCGAGGTGTTCCGCGGGGCGGCGATAGCGTTCATCACCGCCGGGATCCTGTCGCTGGCGTTCATGGGTTTTTCCGGTCTGGCACCGGCCAACTAGGCGTCGAGGAGATGTGCTGATGGTGGTCGCGCTGATCGTGTTGTCGGGGGTGGGGCTGGTGATGGCCGGCTTGCTAGCCGTTGGACGCAATGTGTTCTATGTCGAGGTCGATCCCCGCCAGCAGAAGATCGAGGAGATGCTGCCCGGCGCCAACTGCGGCGCCTGCGGCTACGCGGGCTGCTCCGGGTTCGCCGCGGCGCTGATCTCCGGCGAGGCGTCGCCCACCGACTGCACGCCGGGCGGGCGCGAGACCGCCGAGCGCGTGGCCGAGCTGCTTGGCGTCGAGGTCGGAGAGTCGGCCGACGAGGTGGCGCTGGTCGCCTGCGCGGGCGACGACTCGGCGGCGCCCGCCCGGGCCCGCTACCTGGGCCTCGCCGACTGCTCCGCGGCCGGCGCGGTGGCCGGCGGGGCCAAGGCCTGCCGCTTCGGCTGCCTGGGCCTGGGCAACTGCCGCGACGCCTGCCCGTTCGATGCGATCGAAATCACCAAAAACGGTCTGGCGGTGGTGCTTCCGGATCGCTGCACCGGCTGCGGCCAGTGCGTCGAGACCTGCCCGCGCGGAATCATCCGGATGGTCCCGCGCTCCCGCGAGGTGCACGTGCTGTGCGTCAACCCGGAGAAGGCCAAGCAGGTCAAGGCGGTCTGCGCGGTCGGCTGCACGGGCTGCAAGCTGTGCGCCAAGCAGTCCGAGGCGTTCTCCCTCGACGGACCGCTGGCCGCGGTGACCGACGACGAGGCGGAGATCCCCGCAAGCGCGGCGCTGGCCTGCGGCACCGGCACGATCCTGGACACCCGCCACTACGATCCGCTCTCCTGGATCGAGGATCCCTCCAAGCGCGAGGACTACGAGCGCCGCTCCGCGGAGTGGAAGGCCGAGGAGAAGAAGCGCAAGGCCGCCAAGAAGGCCAGGGCCAAGGAGAAGGCCAGGGCCGAGGAGAAAAAGAAGAAGAAGGCCGAGCCCGGAGCCGACGACAAACGGCCGAGCGCCGACGGAAAGCCGGAACGGGGCGAGGCCGCGGCCGCGAAAAAAGACGGGGGCGACGAGGGAGGGGCAGCATGAGCGCGGTTACTTTTCGGGGCGGCGTGCATCCCCGCTACAACAAGCAACGCACGTCCGATCTCGCCGTGGCGCCGCTCGAGCCGCCCGAGGAGATCGCGATCCCTCTCGGCCAGCACATCGGCGCTCCGGCTTCCCCCTGCGTGGAGAAGGGCGAGCGGGTGCTGGTCGGGCAAATGGTCGGCGAGGCCGGCGGCTTCGTCTCGGCTCCGGTCCACGCCTCGGTCTCGGGCGAGGTCGAGGCGATCGAGCCGCGCCCCGGCGCCACCGGATCTCCGATCCCGGCGGTGGTGATCGCCAACGACGGCCGGGACGAGAGCGTCGAATTCGAGGGACTGGGCGACGGCTGGGAGGACGCCGCTCCCGAAGAGATTCGCGATCGGATCTCGCGAGCCGGGCTGGTCGGGATGGGCGGCGCGGCGTTCCCCACGCACGTCAAGCTCTCCCCGCCCGCGGACAAGCCGATCGACGCCATGATCATCAACGGCGCCGAGTGCGAGCCGTACCTGACCGCCGACCACCGCACGCTGCTGGAGCGCGCGGCCGACGTCGTCGCCGGGCTGCGCATCGCCCAGCGCGTACTGGGCGCCGAGCGCGGCCTTGTCGCGATCGAGAAAAACAAGCCGGACGCGATCGCCAAAATGCGCGAGCTGCTGGCGGGAACCGGTATCGACGTCGTCGAGCTGGAGGTCAAGTACCCGCAGGGCGCCGAGAAGCAGCTGATCGACGCCTGCCTCGGGCGCCGCGTCCCCTCCGGCGCCCTGCCGATGGAGGTCGGCGTGGTGGTGCAGAACGCCGGCACGGCCGCCGCGATCGCCGGCGCGGTGATCAGGGGCCGGCCGCTGTTCGAGCGCGTGGTGACGGTCACCGGCGCGCCGGTATCCAGGCCGGCCAACCTCTCGATTCGAATCGGGACTCCGGTCTCGCACGCAATCGAGGCCTGCGGCGGCGAGCTGGAGCGCGCCGGCAAGCTGGTGCTGGGCGGTCCGATGATGGGCCTGTCCCAGGTCGACGCCTCGGCCCCGGTGGTCAAGGGCACCAGCGGAATACTGCTGCTCGGCGCCGGCGAGATCGACACCCGCGAGCCGGATCCCTGCATCCGCTGCGGACGCTGCGTGCGCGCCTGTCCGATGGCGCTGGTTCCGACCGAGATAGCGAGCCTGGCCGTCCTCCGCCGCTGGGAGGACGCCGAGCGGGCCGACGCGCTGGACTGCATCGAGTGCGGCTGCTGCGCCTACGAGTGCCCTTCGCGCATTCCACTCGTGCAACAGATTCGACTGGCCAAGTCCGCGATCGCCGCGGCTCGCCGCAAGCAGAAAGGCTGAGGGGGTTTGATGGAACACCAGATCTACACCTCGTCCTCTCCTCATGCGCACAGCGGCGCCTCGTCGCCGCGCATCATGTGGACCGTCTGCGCCGTGCTCCTTCCCGCGGCGGCGTGGTCGGTGTGGATGTTCGGCCTGCCGGCGCTCGAGGTCATCCTGGCCACCACGATTTTCTCCGTGGTGTTCGAGGCGCTCTGCCAGCTGGTGGCCCGCAAGCCGATCTCGCTGCGCGACGGCTCGGCCACCCTGACCGGCCTGATCCTGGCGCTGACGCTGCCGCCCGGTCTCCCGCTCTGGATCTGCGCGATCGGAGCGTTCGTCGCGATCGTGGTCGCCAAGGGTGTCTTCGGCGGACTGGGCCAGAACCCGTTCAACCCCGCGCTGACCGGCCGCGTCTTTCTGCTGATCGCCTTTCCCGCGCCGCTGACGCGCTGGATCGTGCCGCGCGGCACCGGCGAGCAGCTGTTCGGGCAGCCCGTGACGGCCTACGACGCGGCGGGCAACCTCGTCGAGCTGGGCGCGGACAAGGTGGACGCGATCACCGCGGCCACCCCGCTGGGGCTGCTCAGCGAAAAGGGAGCCCACGCGGTGGCCGCGATATCCGACAGCCAGGAGGTCTTTCTGGGACAGATCAACGGCTCGCTGGGGGAAACCTCGGGGCTGTTGCTGCTGCTGGGCGGCCTCTTTTTGCTCTGGCGCGGAATCATCGGCTGGCAGATCCCGGTCTCGTTCCTCGTCGCGGTCGCGGCGTTCGCCGCGGTCACCAACGGAATCGACGACACCCACTTCGCCGGGCCGGTCTTCCACCTCTTCACCGGCGGCGTGATGATCGGCGCGCTGTTCATGGCCACCGACTACGTGACCAGCCCGATGTTCCCGCTGGGCAAGATCATCTTCGGCGCGGGTTGCGGAATCCTGACGATGGTGATCCGCCTCTGGGCGGGCTACCCGGAGGGCGTCTCGTTCGCGATTCTGCTGATGAACGCCTGCGTGCCGATCATCGACACCTACACGCGGCCGAAGAAGTTCGGCTATCGGCGGCTCGCCGCGGCCCGAGGAGGTGAGTGATGCCCGAGAGCCTCAAGATGATCCTGATCCTGACCGCGATCAGCGGCGTGGCCGCGCTGGGTCTGTCCGGGATGAACTCGGTGACCGAGCCGCTCATCGCCGAGAACGAGCGGTTGTTCACGCTGCGCTCGATCAACCGGGTCATTCCCGAGACGGACGCCCCCGACCCCTGCGAGGACTGCCGGCCCGCCTTCGACAACGAGCCCGACCAGGACGCGGTCTGCGTGCAGGGTTTCAAGGTCTACCGCGGCCGCAGCGACGGCGAGGTGGTCGGAGTCGCGGTCGAGGCAGTCGGAGAGAAGGCCTACTCGGGCACGATCATGGTGCTGGTCGGCCTCTCGCTGGACGGCACCGTGACCGGGGTCGAGGTGCTGCGACACGCGGAGACCCCGGGTCTGGGCGCCAAGATCACCGACTGCGAGTGGCGCCGGCAGCTGGTCGGCGAGGGCCCCGGCGACATCGCCTGGAAGGTGACCAAGGACGGCGGCGACGTGGACCAGATCAGCGGGGCCACGATCTCGTCGCGCTCGATGATCGACGCGATCACAAAGGCGCAGGAGCTGGTGCTCGAGCACGAAGACGAAATCCTGAGCGCCGAACCGATCGATCCCAAGGAGGGCTGCAATGCCGGCTGAGCGAAGCCAGATCCGGGAGCTGCTCAAGGGACTGTGGGACGACAACCCGGTGCTGGTCCTGCTGCTGGGGCTCTGCCCCACGCTGGCGGTCACCAACACGGCCTACAACGGGCTGGGGATGGGAGCGGCGACCGCCTTCGTCCTGTTGGGCTCCAACCTGATCGTCTCGATCATCAAGCCGATCGTGCCCAAGAGCGTGCGAATTCCAGTCTACATCGTGGTCATCGCCTCGTTCGTCACGATCGTGGACATGCTGCTGGCCGCGTACCAGTACGAGCTGTCGCGCAGCCTGGGTCTGTTCGTCCCGCTGATCGTGGTCAACTGCATCATCCTGGGCAGGGCCGAGGCGTTCGCCTCGCGCAACACGGTCTGGCGCTCGCTGCTGGACGGAATCGGGATGAGCCTGGGCTTCACGATCGCACTGTTCGTGCTCGGAGCGCTGCGCGAGCTGACCGGAGCCGGCACGCTGACGCTGTTCCAGCTGGGCGACAACGTGGTGCAACTCGACCTGAGCGGCGGTCGATACCCCGGAGTGCTGGTCATGATCCTCCCGCCGGGAGCTTTCCTGGGCCTGGGCTTCCTGCTGGCTCTGCGCAACGCCATCCAGCGCCGCCTGGACTCCACCCGCCCGGCCGCCTGAAACCCGGAGCAACAAGCGGTTGCCAGGCTCGAACCCTGGCAAAAAGCATTCGTCGCTCTACAATCATGACTGCGCGGCCATTGTGCTCGTCGTCTTCGGCTCAAACACGCCTCGGAGTCGGCATCCGTGTCGGTGTCGGCTGCAAGATCGGCGCTTCGTCGGCGCCGCCGCCGGCCAGGTGGAAGCCGTCGACGGTATCCCGCCCTCGACCGAGAAAGCGGCCTCGCCGGGCGGCTCCGGCGGTGGTATACCCCGGGCCGTGAACAGTTCCTCCTCCACCAGCCCCCAGCGCTTCCGCACCGGCCCGATCCTGCTGCTCTCCGGCGCGCACTTCGTTCACGACATCTACACCGCCTTCCTCGCCCCGCTGCTGCCCTTGCTGATCGACAAGCTGCAGCTGACCCTGCTCCAGGCCGGCTCGCTGACGCTCTTTCTCCGCGTGCCGTCCGTGCTCAACCCGCTGGCCGGCTCGCTGATCGACCGCGGCGGTTTCGCCAGGGCGCTGGTGATCGTCTCGCCCGGGATCACGGGGCTGTTGCTGTGCGGAATCGGACTCGCCCCCAGCTACGGGGCGCTGGTCGCGATCCTGCTGTGCGCCGGGTTTTCCAACGCCGCGCTGCACGTCGCGACTCCGGTGCTGATCTCCGAGGTCGCCGGCGCTCGGATCGGCCGCGGGATGAGCTTCTACATGGTGGGCGGCGAGCTGGCGCGCACGGTCGGCCCGCTGGCCGCGGTGCAGGCGGTCTCCCTCTTCACGCTCGAGGGGCTGTGGAAGGCGGCTCCGGTGGCAATCGCCGCCTCGCTGGTGCTCTGGCGGCGCCTGGCCGGGCTCCAGAGGGAGCGGACCTCCGCCTCCGAGCCCTCGCACCTGCTGGCGGTCTGGCGCCGGATGGGGCGCACCATCATCGGCCTGGTCGGAATCATGGTCTCGCGCAGCTTCATGGCGGCCGCGACCGTGACCTTCCTGCCGACCTTCGTCTACGGCGAGGGCGAGACCCTGCTGGTGGCCAACATCTCGCTTTCCGTGCTGGAGCTGGCCGGCGCGGTCGGCGCGCTGACGGCCGGCACGGTCAGCGACTGGGCCGGGCGGCGCTGGGTGCTGTTCGTCGCCGTGGCCTGCGCTCCGCCGCTGATGCTGCTCTTCCTGGCGGTCGACGGCCTCTGGAGGCTGCCGGTGCTGGTCGGGCTGGGCTTCTCCGCGCTGGCGACGACCCCGGTGCTGATGGCGGTCATGATCGAGAACGCCGGCTCCGACCGGGCCGCAGCCAACGGGACGTTCATGATGATCAGCTTCGCGGTGCGCTCGGTGGTCGTGCTGGCGGTGGGAGGGCTGGGCGACGCGATCGGCCTGCGCGACACCTACGCAATCTGCGCGCTGGTCGCCGCGCTGGGGCTGCCGTTCGTGCTGCTGATGCCCCGCGGCAAGCCGGAGCCCGGCGGCCGGGAGGTGTAAAAGCGGATCTCTCGATCCCGCGACGGGCCGATCAGTAGACCGAGACGACCAGGTCGTCCCAGTAGAACAGGATGTTGTTGTAAACCTCGTTTCTCCGGTAGGCGCTGGCGAACTCGATCTCGTTGAAGTCCCAGCTCTCCGCCACCTCGGAGAGATCGAGCTCCACGTCCACCACAATGCTCCCGACCAGCGGATCCAGATCGTCCCAGATCTGCAGGTAGGCCATCCGCGCGGTTCCGTCCCAGGTAAGCCGCGCGTGGTACCAGGCGTCCGGAACCCATGCGTCCACGCTCCCGGCCACGGATTCTGCGACCTCGCCGTCCGAGCCCACGGCCCGCAAGTGTGTCCTGTATTCAACGGGAGTGGTATAGTCGACATAGAAAAGCCGCGCGTGGATCGACTTGCCATCGAACGTCGGAGTTCGTTGTCCCCTCCAGTCCACCGCGTCTCCCGGATTGCTGGTGAAGGCGAAGTTGATTCCCTCCACCCACTGCAGACCGGAGGACGGTACGTAGAAGTTCACGTCGGCTATCAGCCTGTCTCCGTCGCGGCTGCAGATCGGATGGTAGATGTAGGCGTCCTCTTGGATGTCGATGTACGTGTGAAGCCTGCCGTTGGCCGTGTCGACGTAGAGGTCATCGGGCACGTTGCTCACCCAGCGACCCTCCTCGTCGAACCCGGTCTCGAGCGCGGTGTTCGAGCGCGAGACGACCAGGTCGTCCCAGTAGAACAGGATGTTGTTGTAAACCTCGTTTCTCCGGTAGGCGCTGGCGAACTCGATCTCGTTGAAGTCCCAGCTCTCCGCCACCTCGGAGAGATCGAGCTCCACGTCCACCACAATGCTCCCGACCAGCGGATCCAGATCGTCCCAGATCTGCAGGTAGGCCATCCGCGCGGTTCCGTCCCAGGTAAGCCGCGCGTGGTACCAGGCGTCCGGAACCCATGCGTCCACGCTCCCGGCCACGGATTCTGCGACCTCGCCGTCCGAGCCCACGGCCCGCAAGTGTGTCCTGTATTCAACGGGAGTGGTATAGTCGACATAGAAAAGCCGCGCGTGGATCGACTTGCCATCGAACGTCGGAGTTCGTTGTCCCCTCCAGTCCACCGCGTCTCCCGGATTGCTGGTGAAGGCGAAGTTGATTCCCTCCACCCACTGCAGACCGGAGGACGGTACGTAGAAGTTCACGTCGGCTATCAGCCTGTCTCCGTCGCGGCTGCAGATCGGATGGTAGATGTAGGCGTCCTCTTGGATGTCGATGTACGTGTGAAGCCTGCCGTTGGCCGTGTCGACGTAGAGGTCATCGGGCACGTTGCTGACCCATCCCTCCTCCGAGTCGAAGGCGCTGTCCAGGATCACGTGCGTGTTCTCGTAGGGATCGGCGTCGGCGTCGGTGTCCGTGTCCGTGTCGGTGTCCGTGTCGGTGTCCGTGTCCGTGTCGGTGTCCGTGTCCGTGTCCGTGTCGGTGTCGGTGTCCGTGTCGGTGTCGGTGTCCGTGTCCGTGTCGGTGTCCGTGTCCG
>CAZHCG010000027.1:0-37281 GCA_964530995.1 uncultured Myxococcales bacterium | reverse complement strand
CGGACACGGACACCGACACGGATACCGACACGGACACGGACACCGACACCGACACCGACACGGATACCGACGCCGACACGGACACGGACGGGGACACGGACACGGACACCGACACGGATACCGATACCGACACGGATACCGACACCGACACCGACACGGATACTGACGCCGACACGGATACGGACACCGACACGGACACCGACACCGACACCGACTTCTGCCTGCCCGAAGAGGTGCGCCAACCCGAGACCGACCTGTGTTGGCCGCGTTGCCCGCTGGGGCAGACATGGAACGGGAGCTCGTGCGACGGCTCAAAGAACTTTGCGAACTGGTGCGAAGCTAGCGGGAACGATGTGAGCGGGGAGTGCAGCAGCAGTCACACCGGAACGGATATCTGCGAGCTGATTCTGGGCACGGGTTACCGGCTGCCCACGAGGGACGAGTTCCTGGCGTTGCTGGGCAACTGCGTCGACCAGGGAGGGTCGTACGAATGCGATTCCTGCGATGGCGGAGACGGACAGAACACGTGCACGGAAATGTTCGGAACGAGCAACGATTCTTACTGGTCGTCCACGCCCTACGACGCGACCCACGCGTGGTACGGGCACTTCGTCTTCGGCAGCGTGTATGATTACTATGTGGTCTATGACAGCTTTGTGCGTTGTGTGCGCCCGGGACCGTGATTGATTATTCGGTCATTTGGTGATGCGGCTATCGGGAGTACGGGGGCGGAGCCTCCGGACACATCTACCACTTTCGTGGCTCGAAGCCCTCTCGGTTGAGCAGCTCCGGCTCTTCTCCGCTCTGTTGATGGCACGTAAAGATGTCCGGTTTTGTCGCGGCCGAGGTGGCGCGGCGGGTCGGTTTTCCTTATGATGCCCGGCGACGGAGGACGGATCGAACATGAGCTCCTTCAAATCGACCATCATCGCGCTGGCCGCGATCACCCTGCACGGATCGGCGCTGGCCCAGGACGGCGGTCCTCCCTACGGTTGCGACGGCGGTCCCGAGGAGTGCGCGGCTCCCGAGGACGTCGCCGGATCGCTCGACCAGGAGTGGAGCTACCAGTCGGAGGACGACTGGGACGACGACGGCGTGCCCGACGAATTCGACATCTGTCCCCGCGAGCACGATCCCACCCAGTCCGACGTGGACGCGGACGGTATCGGCGACTGGTGCGACAACTGCCCCTCCCGCCCCAACGAGTCCCAGAGCGACCTGGACGGCGACGGGATCGGGGACGAGTGCGACAGCGACCGTGACGGAGACGGCGTGCTCGACCACGCCGACAACTGCCCCGAGGTGTTCAACCCGCTGCAGCGCGACATCGACGGCGACGGGCTGGGCGACGCCTGCGACGGCGACATGGATGGCGACGGTATCCCCGACGAGACCGATATCTGCCCGTTCAACGCCTATCCCACTTGCGGCCGCGACTCGGACGGAGACGGGGTGCCCGACTACGACCTGTCCGGGGATCTCCCGCAGCCGCTCGACGTCTGCCCCTACACGCCCGACCCCGGGCAGCTCGATCTCGACCAGGACGGCGTCGGAGACGCCTGCGACAGCGACCGGGACGGAGACGGCGTGCAGAACAGCGCCGACAACTGCCCGGACGTGGCCAACCCGGAGCAGCACGACTGGGACAGGGACCGGATCGGCGCGGCCTGCGACGACCACTTCTGCTACGTGGTCGCCGGCGACGAGGAGAGCTGCCTGGATCCGGACGCCGAGCTGCAAGCCCATGTGCCGCACACCTTCGGCGCGGCAACCGGCGAGGAGGTGCGGCTGCGGCTGTTCGCCAACCGCGAGAACGCGGCGCTGCGCTTCCGCTGGGTTCAGACCGGAGGCCCGGCAGGCGCCGAGATCGAGAACGCCGAGGGAGCGGTCGGCTACTCCACCCCCTACGAGTACCATTACGCCGCGGGCGAGGTTCCGGTGCTGGTCGCCGAGCGCGCCGGCACCTACTGGGTCCAGCTCCGGATCCAGGAGGTCTTCGCCGACCCGGTCACCGGCGAGACCGGCGAGACCGCCGCGGCCGAGGCCGCGATCGAGGTCGAGGGCGGCAGCACCGCGGACGGCTCGAGCTGCGCTTGCGGCCAGGCGATCGGCTCGGATAGCAGGATTTCCAGCCTCCTTTCCGTGCTTTTCGGATTGTTGGTCCAGTAGACCCCAACGTTCGCGTGAAGCTATTCACACATTTTTGCTCGTCTCGTCACCAGAGCGTCACATTCGTGAAGTAGCTTGCCGCCCGGCTTCACGATTTCTTCACGACTGTGTCGGGGAGCAGCAAAGCTCGCGGCGAGCGACCTCGAGCCGAAAGAAAAGGAGAGCAAGAGATGGACAGCATCGAACCTCGCGGATTTCTAGTACGGCAATCGTTGCCGGTCGCCTGCCTTTGCGCCGTCGCGCTGATCGCGCCGGGCCGCCTCGCTCGCGCGCAGAGCGAGACGGATCCCGATCCGCCGACTCGCTCGGACGAGGACGCCGAAAAGGAGGGATCCCCCTCGCTCGGCTACGACGGCGGCTTCTTCATCGAGAGCTCCGACGAGAGGTTCGAGCTGAAGATCAACGGTCGCGTCCAGGGGCGCTTTGCCTTCGAGAGCGTCGAGGAGCACGTCGAGGCCCCCTCCAGCGGCGACGAGCCGAGCGACGCCGCGACCGGCGAGGCGAGCGCCACCAGGCGCCGCGAGGCGGATTACGCCTTCTCCATTCCACGCGCGCGCCTCAAGCTCAAGGGCCACGCCTTCAGCGAGGATCTCTCCTATTTGATGCAGGTCGAGTTCGGCAAGGGGTTCGCCTACCTCAAGGACTACTATGTCGACGCCGGCCTCGTTTCCGGCAAGCTGCACCTGCGCATCGGCCAGTACAAGCGACCCTTCTCCCGCCAGCAGATTACCTCCAGCGGCAAGCTTGAGCTGGTGGATCGGTCGATCACCGACAAGGCGTTCGGCGCCGGTCGGGACATCGGCCTGATGTTCCACAACAGGCCGACCAAGTCGCCGCCGTTCGAGTGGGCGATCGGCGTGTTCAACGGCACGGGCGAGAAGCCCTGGTTCGAAGGCGAGGTGCTGGTGGACACCGAGAGCGGCGAGGGCGAGGTGACGAAGGCCGAGCACACCAACGTGCCGGACAGGTTCCGGCCCGCCGTGGTGGCGCGGATCGGTTACAACTACGGCGATTTGAAAGGATACAGCGAGGCCGACCTGGAAGGCGGCGGCCCGCGCTTCGGAATCGGAGCCAGCGGGATAGCCGAGTTCGACTCGGACGGCGACGACGACTCCTCGATTCGCGGCGAGATCGACTACGTGCTCAAGCTGCACGGCTTTTCCACCAGCGGCGCGTTCTTCGCGGGCAGCGCCCAGGACGGAAACGACTTCCAGGACCAGTCGTTCGCCGCGTTGGGGTTCTACACCCAGGCCGGCTTCGTCTTCGGCGACTTCATCCAGCCGGCCGTGCGTTACACGATCGTCGATCCGGACGGCGAAGAGAACGGATCGCAGCATATTCTCGGCAGCTTCTCCTTCTATTTCTTCGGTCACAACGTCAAGTGGCAGACCGACGGGGGAGCCGTGCTGCGCGAGGTAGAGGCGGGCGATGCGACCGACTACATGGTCAGGACCCAGCTGCAGCTGGCGTTTTGAGAAAGGCAGCGAAATCCCGCCGAGTTCACGTCGGCGTCACAGAGGTGTCACAACCGGCTCCTAGCCTTGTCCGCCGGTTGCAAAACCAAGGAGAAAGACATGTCGCGCAAGGTTTTTACTACATTGGGAGCCCTGACCATGGCGCTGGCCCTGGCGCTCGCCTGCGGAGAGAAGACGCCTCCCCGGGCCGAAACGAAAGGAGCCGAGGCCGAACAGGGGGAGAAGCAGGCCGCCCAAGCCGAGAAGGCCTCCGGCGAGACGATAACGCTCGACGGGGCGGGCGCAACGTTCCCCTACCCGATCTACTCCCAGTGGGCCCACGCCTACCACAAGGTCACCGGAACCGAGCTCAACTACCAGTCGATCGGGTCGGGCGGCGGAATCGCCCAGATCAAGGCGAGGACCGTCGACTTCGGAGCTTCCGACGCTCCGATGAAGGCCGCCGAGCTCGAGGAGCTGGGTCTGATCCAGTTTCCGATGGTGATGGGCGGCGTGGTGCCCGTTGTCCACATCGAAGGCGTCGAGGCCGGCCGGCTCGCGCTGACTCCGCGGCTGCTGGCCCGGATCTACCTGGGCGAGATCGAGAGGTGGAACGACGAGGAGATCGCAAAGGTCAACGAGGGCGTGGATCTGCCGGACAAGGCGATCACCGTCGTGCACAGGGCCGACGGCTCGGGCACCACCTGGATCTTCACCAACTACCTCGACAAGGTCTCCGAAAAGTGGAGCGAGAAGGTGGGCACCGGCAAGGCCGTCGAGTGGCCGACCGGGATCGGCGGCAAGGGAAACGAGGGCGTCGCGGCCTACGTGCAGCGCGTCGACGGCAGCATCGGGTACGTGGAGTTCGCCTACGCCCTGCAAAACGAGATGAGCCACGTGCGGCTGCAGAACAAGGCCGGCCGGTTCGTCGGCCCCACCATAGATTCCTTCCAGGCCGCCGCCGCCCACGCCGACTGGAAGGACGCGCCCGGCTTCTACCTGGTGCTCACCGATCAGCCGGGCGAGGAGAGCTGGCCGATCACCGGCGCCTCTTTCATCCTGGTCTACAAGCAGCAAGCAGACGCCCGGACCGCCGAGGAGATGCTGAGCTTCTTCTCCTGGTGCTACGAAAACGGCGCCGAGCAGGCGGTCGAGCTGCACTACGTTCCGATGCCCGACGAGGTGGTCTCCCTGGTGAAGGAGGTCTGGAAAAACGAGATCAAAGTCGACGGCAAGCCGATCCGGCCGTAGCCGTTGGTCCGCCATCGAGATGACGAAAAGCTCCGCGAACAAGACCCCGCGCAGGCTCGGCGACCGTGTCTATCGGTTGATCGCGACCGGCTCGGCGGCGGTGGTCATCATCTTGATGATCGGTCTGTTCGTCGAGCTGGTGGTCAATTCCTGGCCCGCGATCGAGAAGTTCGGCGCCGGTTTCCTGGTGACCAACGTCTGGAATCCGGTCGAGCACGAGTACGGCGCGGCGAGCAGCATCTTCGGCACGGTCGTCTCGACGCTGATCGCGATGCTGATCTCGGTTCCGCTCAGCCTCGTGATCGCGCTTTTCCTCGTGGAGCTGGCGCCGCCGGCGGTCTCCAAGCCGGTCGGCTACTCGATCGAGCTGCTCGCCGCGGTTCCGAGCATCATCTTCGGAATGTGGGGCCTGTTCGTCTTCGCGCCTTTCATGGCCGATCACGTCCAGCCGTTGCTCGGGGACGTGCTCGGTTTTCTTCCGCTGTTCTCCGGGCCGCCGATGGGGATCGGGATGCTCACGGCCGGGATCATCCTGGCGCTGATGGTGCTGCCGTTCATCACCGCGGTGATGCGCGACGTGTTCCAGATGGTTCCGCCGGTGGTCAAGGAGGCCTCCCACGGGATGGGCTCCACCACCTGGGAGGTGACGCGCAAGGTGACCGTGCGCTACGGCTTCAGCGGGCTGCTCGGAGCCGTTTTCCTCGGGCTGGGCCGCGCGGTCGGCGAGACGATGGCGGTCACCTTCGTGATCGGCAACAACCACGAGATCTCGGCTTCGCTGTTCGCTCCGGGCAACTCGATCGCCTCGACCCTGGCCAACGAGTTCACCGAGGCCTCGGAGCCGATCTACATGAGCGCCCTGATCGAGCTGGGCCTGGTGCTGTTCGCGATGACCTTCCTGATCCAGGTCGCCGCTCAGCTTTGGATTTCACGCGCGGCGGCCAGGGCCGGAGGTGGGCTGTGAAGCCGCGACCCCCGATCGGCCGCAAGATCACCGACTGGGCGGTCAAGGGCATCTCGCTTCTGGCCTCTCTGACCGGGATCTTCTTTCTGGGCTGGATCCTGCTGGAGGTGACCCGCCGCGGAATCGCCGCGATCAACTGGGAGTTCTTCACCGAGCTGCCCGCTCCGCCGGGGGTCGAGGGCGGCGGGCTCTCCTCGGCGATCTTCGGCACGTTGCTGATAACCTCGTTGGCGACCGTGATCGGCGTTCCGATCGGAATCGCGGCCGGGGTCTACCTCGCCGAGATCGGCCGCGAGACACGGCTGGCGGCGGCGGTGCGCTTCACGATCAACGTGATGATGGGCATCCCGTCGATCATCGTCGGCCTGTTCGTCTACACGATCATGGTGCTGCCCGCCGGACATTTCTCCGGCTGGGCGGGAGCGGTCTCGCTGGCGTTCATCATGCTCCCGGTCGTGGCCCGCACCACCGACGACATGCTGACGCTGGTGCCCAACTCGCTGCGCGAGTCCGCGCTTGCGCTCGGATCTCCCCGCTGGCGGGTGACGCTGCAGGTGGTCTTCCGCTCCGCCAAGGCCGGAATGATCACCGGCGTGCTGCTGGCGGTGGCGCGGGTCAGCGGCGAGACCGCGCCGCTCTTGTTCACCGCGCTCAACAGCGTCTACTGGCCGAGCTCCCTGGCCGGGCCGACCAGCAACCTGACGGTCACGATCTTCAACTACGCGATGTCGCCGTACCCCGACTGGCAGCAGGCCGCCTGGGGCGCCTCGCTGCTGATCATGGTAGCGGTGCTGGGCGTCACGATCCTGGCCCGCTCGCTGTTCAAGGAGAAAAAGAAATGATCTCGTCGGTCGCGCAGGAAAAATCGGGGCCTTCCTCTCGGCCCGGGGACGACGCCTCGACCGGCCTCGAGCCCGGCTCGCAGGCCCGCCGGAATTCGAGCGGAGAGGCGCCGGCCGAGAAGGCCAAGATATCGGTGCGCGGGTTGAGCTTCTTCTACGGCGACCAGCAGGCGTTGTACGACAACGACCTGGAGGTTCCGGAGGGCAAGGTCACCGCGATCATCGGTCCGTCGGGCTGCGGCAAGTCCACGCACATCCGCGTCTACAACCGCATCTTCGAGCTGTACCGCGATCAAAGGGCCACTGGTCGGGTCCTGCTAGACGGCGAGAACCTGCTGGCCCCGTCGCTGGACCTGATCGAGCTGCGCCGGCGGGTGGGCATGATCTTCCAAAAGCCCACGCCCTTTCCGATGACCGTCTTCGACAACGTGGCCTACGGGGTCAAGCTGCACTACCGGCCCTCGCGCTCCGAGCTGCACGGCCGCGTGGAGCAGGCGCTGCGACGCGCGGCGCTCTGGGACGAGGTAGAGGACAAGCTGAACAAGCCCGGAATGGCGCTCTCCGGCGGTCAGCAGCAGCGGCTCTGCATCGCCCGCGCGATCGCGGTCGAGCCCGAGGTGCTGCTGATGGACGAGCCCACCTCGGCGATCGACCCGGTCGCGACGGCGCGGATCGAGGAGCTGGTCGAATCCCTCAAGTCGCGCTACACGATCGCTATCGTGACTCACAACATGCAGCAGGCGGCTCGAATCTCGGACTACACCGCATTTTTCTTCAAGGGTTACATCGTCGAGGTCGGCCCCACGAGCAAGATCTTCACCAAGCCGGACAACGAGCAGACCGAGGACTACATCACCGGTCGCTTCGGATAGAGAGGGCAAGGATGGCATCCGACACGATACTCGCCCGCGAGATGGACAGGCTCAAGCAGCGTTTCTTGCTGCTCGGCGGCCGGGTGGAGGGCAACCTGCGAAGGGCGATCGATTCGGTGCGCAATCGCGATCGCGAGCTGGCCCGCCAGGTGATCGTCAGCGACGAGGAGATCGACGAGCTGGAGGTGGAACTCGAGGAGGAGTGCCTCAAGGTGCTGGCGCTGCACCAGCCGGTCGCCAGCGACTTGAGGCTGATCGTGGCGATTTTGAAGATCAACAACGACCTGGAGCGCGTCGGCGACCTGGCGGCCAACATCTCCGAGCACACCCTCTTCTTGGCCGATCGGCCGATGATCGGATTTCCCTTCGAGTTCGAGAGGATGGCCGCCGCGACCCAGCAGATGCTGCGCAAGTCGCTCGACTCGATCGTCAACCAGAGCGCCTCCACCGCGCAGGAGGTGCGGCTCGCGGACGACCTGATCGACGACCTGCACCAGCAGACCTACACCGCGGTCGAGCAGCTGATCCGCGATCGTCCCGAGCTGATCGAGTGCGCGATCAACTTCGTCGGGCTGTCCCGCAGGCTGGAGCGCGTGGCCGATATGGCGACCAACATCGCCGAGGACGCGATCTACCTGGTCGAGGGAGAGATCGTGCGCCACCGGGTGGATTCCGGCAGCGACACCGGCGACGCGCGGTGACCGGCCGACCCGCGGCTTGCCCTGCCGCGCCTCGAGGGGTGATACTGCGGCCGTGGAACGCGGCAGGGTAGTCACCAGGATCAAGCGGCTCAGGCGCAGCATGAGCATGACCGGGGCGTTCGTGGCGCTCTCGGTGGGCGTGATCCTGCCGGTGCTGCTGACCACCTCGGTGGGGATCGTGACGCTGGTGCTGGCAGAGAGCGCCGCCGCGATCGCGATCGGAGTGCTGATCGTCTGCTTCGCCGTGGCCGCGATCGCGGGGGCCGTGGCGGCGATCACCTTTCTCGGCCGGCGCTCGCGCGTGGCCCGCTTGCAATCCGATCTGATCGCCAACGTGACCCACGATCTGCGCACGCCGCTTTCCGCGATTCGGATGTACGCCCAGACGCTCGAGATGGGGCGGCTCGCCGACGACCCGAAGCGCCAGCGCGAGGTGGTGGAGACGATCTTGCGCGAGACCGAGTGGCTGGAGACCTCGATCGAGCGCCTGCTGACCTGGCGCGCGATGGCCAAGGACCGCGACGCTCTCGATTTCGAGTCGAGCTCGCTGTCGCCCGCGGTCGAGGATGCGCTGCGACACTTCCGCCGCATGTTTCCCTCCGGCGAGGTCTCGCTGTCCGTCTCGCTGAACAGCCGGACTCCGGTCCCCCACGACTTCGACGGAATCTCCTCGCTGGTGCTCAATCTGCTGATCAACGCCTACAAGTACACCGGTCGCGACAAGCGGATCGGCGTCGAGCTCGAGGATCGCGGCGGCGAGATCGAGATCGCGGTCGCGGACAACGGGGTCGGGATAAGCGAGCGGGAGCTGGGCCGCATCTTCGATCCGTTCTACCGCGTCGACTCCCGCCTGCGGGGAAAGGCTTACGGCGCGGGACTGGGGCTTGCGATCGTGCGGCACCAGGCGCGTGCCCACCGCGGCGAGGTCTTCGTCTCCAGCGAGCCGGACGAGGGCAGCCGCTTCATGGTTCGCTTGCCGGCCGCCAGGGGCGATACGAGAGAGGAAAGCCATGAGCCCACGCAGGAATGACAACAACGCAGACGTCTCGATTCTGGTGGTGGAGGACGATCGCTCCTTGCGCGACGGCCTGGCGATGAACTTCCAGCTCCAGGGCTACCGCGTGATCACCGCCGAGGACGGAGACGAGGGGATGCAAAAAGCGTTCGACTCGCGCCCCGACCTGATAGTGCTGGACATCATGCTGCCCGGCTGGAGCGGTCTGGACATCCTCCAGGAGCTGAGGCAGAAGGCCGAGGACGTGCCGGTGCTGATCCTCTCCGCTCGCGAGCAGACACACGACAAGATCCAGGGCCTGGAGCTGGGCGCCGACGACTACGTGACGAAGCCCTTCGAGCTGCCCGAGCTGCTGGCCCGGGTCGAGGCGATGCTGAGGCGCCGCCGCGCAGAGAAGAGGAGAGAGCTCGCGATCGAGCTGGGCGACGTCGAGATCGAACCGGTGGGCAGGACCGTGCGCAAGTCGGGCGAGGGGGTGCACCTCTCCGCGCGCGAGTTCGATCTGCTGGTGCTGCTGGCCCGCTCCCCGGGCCGGGTCTTCACCCGCGAGGTGATCCTGGATCGGGTCTGGGGCTGGGGCTTCGACGGCACGACGCGCACCGTGGACAACTTCATCATGTCGCTGCGCCAGAAGCTCGAGGACGACCCCTCGCGGCCCAGACACATCCTCACCGTCCGCCAGGTGGGCTACAAGCTGGAGCGCTGATCGGGCGAAACAAGTCTGACGATGGACGGCCCGGGCCCGCTGGTCAGCACTCTCTACTTGGCCCAGTCCTTCTGGGGAGTCTACTACACCGCCGACCTGTACGCAGCCGGGGAGAACCGCTACTCCGAGGACTCCGGCGCGAGCTGGCTGGACTCGGCCACGGCCGGCTACGGCGGAGACTTCGCCTTCGAGATCTACGGGTACTGACAGCGCGCTACGGCAGCTCTATCCCCAGCTCGCGGAGCTGCTTCTCGGCTGCCCGCGCCCAGCCGCGGTTGGCGGCCGGGCTGGCCGGGCTGGGGTGCAGCACTCTCCCCACGACTCCCTCGAAGCCGGGCAGCGCGGCGCGGATCCTGCGCTCGGCCCAGGCGCCGATTCCGATCGCGGCGCGCGGCTCCAGCGCAAGGATCGCGGCGGACAGCGCGCGATCGCAGGCCTCCAGCAGCGGCTTCCGCTCGGCGGCGGGCAGCCTGTCCGGGGTGCGGTTGCGACCGCTTTTCTCGAGGAACACGAGCGGGCAGTAGTTGAGCACGAAGAAACCGTCGAAGAACTCGTCCGCCCCTCCCCAGCGCTGGCGAACCCAGCTCCAGAGGCGGGTTCCGCTCACCTCGCGCCGCGGGCAGTCGAAGCCCTGCAGCGGCCGCCGGGGGTGCTCCACGGGCGGGCGCCGCACCTCGCCGGCGACGCCCAGCACCTCGCGTGCCATCACCGCGTCGCCGAACGGAACCCCGGTCTGCGCCATCCCGAACGGGCCCGGGTTCATCCCCACCAGCACCGCCTCCAGCGGGCCGCGCGCGTACCGCTCGAGGTAGCGCTCGTGAGGCTCGCGCGCGTAGATAAGCGGGTTGTAGACGCAGCTCACCGGAGGACCGAACTCCATCCGGTCCACCTCCTCCGCCAGCCGGCGGGTGATTCTCTCGAGCTTTCGCGCGCTGCCGGATGGAGAAACCCGAGTCACAGGCCGCGGATCGCTTTCTCCATTCGAGCGAGCCCCTCGCGAATCGCCTCCATCGAGGTGGCGTAGGACAAGCGGATGTGTCCCGGGGCGCCGAACGCGGAGCCCGGCACCGTGGCCACGCGCGCCTCGTCGAGCAGCCAGCCCGCGAAGTCGACGTCGCCGGCCTGGGGATCGAGCTTTTCCATGGGCTCGCTCACGTCGGGCAGCGCGTAGAAGGCGCCCTGCGGCTCGAGGCAGTGGACGCCCGGCATTCTCTCCAACCCCTCGACCACCGCCGAGCGCCTGCGGACGTACTCCGCCCGCCACTCCTCGAGGAAATCCATCGGCTCGCCGATCGCGGTCACCGCGGCCGCCTGGGCCATCGCGGTCGGGTTGGAGGTGGACTGACCCTGGATCTTCGACATCGCCTTGATCACGTCGGGGTGACCGATCCCCCAGCCGATTCTCCAGCCGGTCATCGCGAAGGTCTTGCTCACGCCGTCGACCACGAAGACCTTGTCGCTGTCGCCGAGCTCGCTGGCGATGCTGAGCGGGGAGACGTGAGCGATCCCATCGTAGATCAGATCGCGGTAGATCTCGTCCGCGACGATCCAGAGGTGGAGATTCAGTGCGGCGCGAACGATCGATCGCATCGCCTCGGGCGAGTAGCAGGCGCCGCTGGGGTTGCACGGCGAGTTGAGCACCACCGCCCGCGTACGCTCGCAGCTCGCCTCCCGCAGCGACTCGGCTCTCAGCGCGAAACCGTCCTCGGCCCGCGTCTCCAACACGCGCGGCACGCCGCGCGCCAGGTGCACCTGGTCGGGGTAGGAGACCCAGTACGGAGCCGGTACGATCACCACGTCCTCGGGCTCCAGGATCGCCTGGAACAGCTCGTAGAGAGCGTGCTTGGCTCCCACGGTCACGATCACGTTCTCGGCGGAGCACGGCGCCGAGCGCGCGCTCGAGCTCTGGCGGGCCACCGCCTCGCGTAGAGCGGGAATGCCCGCCACCGGCGTGTAGCGCGTCATCCCCTCGTCCAGGGCTCGCTTGGCGGCGTCGACGATGTGCCGCGGAGTCGAAAAATCCGGCTCCCCGGCGCTGAACGAGATCACGTCCACTCCCCGGGAACGCAGCTCCTGGGCTTTCTGGGTGACGGCCAGCGTCGGCGAGGGGCGGATTCGAGAGAGGCGCGAAGAGATGTGCGGCAAGATCAGCCCTCCTTCTTCTCGGGCTCTCCCCCGTCCGTGGGCTCGTCGCTCTCGGCCAGCGAGTCGTCCTTGCCCTCGCCCTTGAGCCCGCTTTTGAAGTTGCGGATCCCTTCGCCGAGCCCCTTGCCCAGCTTGGGCAGCTTGCTCGCGCCGAAGAAGATCACGATCGCCAACCCGATTATGATCCATTCCCAGATACCGGGCATGCCCACCAGGGGGACGCTCAGAAGTGGCACCTGCATCTTCGAACTCTCCTCGCAATGGGTTCGCGGGCGCATGCCGCGCACGCAGCCTTCTTCTACCTCAGTTATCGGTTTCGAACAACGTTCGGGCCCCCGCCGCCGCGCACCGACCTCGATCTCCCGGCGCGAAAGGCCGCCAGCGCCAGCGCCGCGCCGACCGCCACCAGCCCCGCGGGGGCCAGCGCGGCGAGCGCCGGGTGCAGCGCCTCCCCGTGGGCGAGCGTCTCGCCCAGCCGCGAGAGCAGGTGCTGCGCCAGGAAGAGGACGCCCGCCGCGGCCGCAGCAACTCCGCGGCTCTCGAAGCGGGTCGAGAGGGCCAGCGCGGTCGCCGCCGCGGCCAGCACGAGCAGTCCCAGCGGAGAGGCGATCCGGCGCCAGAGAGCGTAACCCCAGCGGCCCTCGGAGACGCCCGCCGGCGGAGCCGCCAGCAGCCTGGCGGTGGGCGCGGTCATCTCCGCCGAGACGAAGTCGACCGCCCGCGACAGCTCGTCCTCCAGGTCCAGGCCGGTGCTCAGCGAGGCGAATCCGATCGCCGCCTCCCCCCTGCCCCCGCGTTCCAAAAAGGCCCGACCGTCCCGCAGCTCCAGCGAGATGCGGCCGCGCGAGGCATCGAACGCCAACCGGCCCGAGGCGGCCGCGACCTGGACCCTGCGCCCCCGGGGATTCGCCTTCTCGAGGAAGACCTGCTCCAGCCGCTCGCCGCTCCTCGCCCCGGCGTAGATCGTCACGCCCGGCGCCGGCGTGACGACCCGCCCCGGACGCACCCGCCCGGCCACGGCGCGACCCGCCAGCTCGACCGCCAGCGAGCGCAGCCGCTGTTGCGAGCGCGGCCCGGCCTCCAGCGCCACGGCCGCGTTGACCGCGGCCAGCGCGATCGCCAGCGCGAGCGGAGCCGACGCGATCCGCAGCCGCGGCACCCCGGCCGCGTCCAGCGCCAGCATCTCGCCGTCGGCGTGCATGCGGCCGGCCACGGCGAAGATCGCCACGCACAGCGCCGGAGCCAGCGCCCAGCCCAGCACCGGCACCAGCGAGAGCAGCAGCCCCAGGCTCAGCTCCCCGGCGCCGGCCCCGGCGCCGACGAAGACCGGCGCGCTGCGCACCAGCTGCGCGGCGGTGAAGACCAGGCAGACTCCCAGCAGCGAGACCGCGACCCAGGCCGCCAGCTGTCGGGTCAGGTAGAGCGCGAGGCGCATCCGCACAACATACACCATCTCGCCGCGCTCATCTCGCGGCTACACTTCCCCGGGCGGCTCTGGTATGAAACCGGGTGCCGGACCGCCGAGATGCGCGGTCGGCGGAGGTAGAGATGAAAGCTCACGAGATAATCGAGCGGATCGGAAAGCTCGACGGGGAGATCGCCGAGCAACGGGAGCTGCTGGCCGAGCGCCCCGCGGAGGAGATCGCCGCAGGCCTGGAGTCGCTGTTCGGCGCGGCGCTGTCCGGGACCGGCCCCGAGGAGCCCGCTCCGCTGGAGCTGGTGCGCGCCGTCGACCTGGCGCAGCTGCTTCCCGGGCGGGCGGCGCTGTTGATCGTCCCCTGCCTCGAGCACGAGAGCCCGGAGGTCAGGCAGCTGGCGTTCGGAGCGCTGGCCCCGCTGAGCGAGGGCGGCCTCGATCGGCTCCGCCCGGCGATCGACTGGGCGCTGGAGCGCGGTGGAGAGGCGGCCGAGGAGATGATCTTCCTGCTCTCCTTGCTGGAGGGCGAGGATGCAACCGTGCAGATCGAGCGTTTCCTCGCCGCCGCCGATCCCGAGATCGTGGTGACAGCGATCGAGGCGCTGGCCGACCTGGGATACGAAAGCTCGTTGGAGGCGCTGCACGAGCTGCTGGACGACGAGCGAAAGATAGAAACGGACGACGACGAGCCCGGACCGGCCGGCGACGAGAGCTGGACCGTGGGCCTGATCGCCGCCGAGGCGTTCGGGATGATCAGAGACGATCTCGAACCGGAGGATTGAATGAAACGCGATTTTCTGTCCGTCACCGATTTTGGCGCCGACGAGATTCGGCGAAACCTGCAGCTGGCGATCGAAGTCAAGAAGAAGACCGCGCGCGGAGAATCGCCGAACGTGCTGCGCGGCGGAGTGGGCGCCCTGATCTTCCACAAGGCCTCGCTGCGCACGCGCTGCTCGTTCGAGGTCGGCTTCCGCCAGCTGGGCGGCAGCGCGGTCTACATCACCGACAAGGAGATCGAGCTGGGCAAGCGGGAGTCGATTCACGACGTGGCCAAGGTGATGTCGCGCTACTTCGTCGCGATCTGCATCCGCACCTTCTCGCACGAGCAGGTGGCGGAGCTGGCCCGGCACTCCGACGTGCCGGTGGTCAACATGCTGACCGACCTGCTGCACCCCTGCCAGCTGATGGGCGACATGCAGACCGTGCTCGAGCACAGGGGCCGCATCGACGATTTGCGCGTCGCGTACCTGGGAGACGGAAACAACCTGGCCAACTCCTGGATGCGGATGGCGCAGCGAATTCCGATGGATCTGCGGATCGGCACCTCGCCGCGGACCGAGCCCGACGCGGGCATTCTCGCCGAGACCAGGGAGGCCGGCCTCTCCGAGGTGCGGGTGGTCCACGACGCGGCCGAGGCGGTCGCCGGCGCGGACGTGATCTACACCGACGTCTGGGCCTCGATGGGAGAGAAGGAAAAAGGCAAGGAACGCGCGCGCCTGCTGGAGGGTTTCGGCGTGAACGAGAAGCTGGTTTCCCTGGCGGCCGACGACGCGATCGTGATGCACTGCCTCCCGGCCGAGCGGGGCCGGGAGATAACCGACGCCGTGATGGATGGACCGCACTCGGTCGTCTTCGACCAGGCGGAGAACAGACTGCACGCGCAGAAGGCGGTGTTGATCGCTCTGCTGGGAGACTGAGGCTGGCCGTGCTTTGCGCAGCCCCGGAGGAGAGATGAGCGGCGACGCGATGCAGCGCGCGCTGCGCCGTTGAAGGGAGCCCCCGTCTCTCTCTAGGGAGCCTACCCGCCGCCGCCGCAGCAGCTCTCGCGCCCCAGCTCGCAGCAGCGTCTCAAATCGTCGCGCGCGGCCTCTTCGTCGCCGGCACGATCCAGGCAGCGAGCGCGCAGCTCCAGCGACTCGACGTCCTCGGGGTCCAGCACGACCAGCACGTCGGAGATCGAGACCGCCTCGTCCACTCTGTCCTCCTCGAGCGCGCGCCGGGCGGCCGCCAACAGCTGCTCGCGATCGGCGTTTTCGGGAATTTCGCCCTCGCTCCAGCCCGTCCTGGAGCCGGAGCCCAGCTCGCCGGAGAGCAGCTCGCCGCGCGGACCCTCGGCGGGCGGCGCCCGGTAGCCGTCCAGCGCGTGCCGCCCCGGCGATTCCTCGACCGCGCCGCCGCGCCCGGCTCCGCCACAGGAGGAGCACAGCAACGACACCAGCGCGGCCGCGACGAACGAACGGATTGGAATCGACATGGCTCAGTAGTACCTGATTCCCACCGAGAAGCTCGCTCCCAGCACGTCGTCGTGGTCGTCGATCAGGAAGTAGTCGCCCTCCACGGCCAGCCCCAGCGCCAGGTTCGAGCTCACGAAGAACTCGTAACCCAGCCCCAGCGAGCCGTCGAAGCCCAGCGCGAAGTCGTTGTCCTCGACGTCGGTGCCCGGAGTGGCGACGTCGTCCACCTTCTCCCCGCGGACGAACGCCAGCACCATCCCCACGCCGGCGCGCAGGAACAGCCCGTCGGTCAGGAAGTAGTTCAGCTCGGGACCGGGGACCACCAGCCAGTTCTGGTGGTCGTCGATCAGCTGGAACCAGATGTCCAGGTCCAGCGCGAACGTCAGCCTCTCGCTGGCTCCACCGCCGGCGGCCAGCTCCAGCAGGATCTCTCCGCCCGGCTCGCCGTCCTGGACCGCGACTCCGCCGCCCAGCCCCGCTCCGGTGAACAGGCCCTTGCGATCCCGGTAGGCGTCGAGCGCGAACACGGGCGAGGCCAGGGTCACGACCAGCGCGGCGACGATCGCCCCCCAGGCCGCCAGCTTCGTCGAGTCGATACGTTTCATGGCTATCCTCTCTTCCTCGTTTGCAGCTCGTCAGCGCATCGCAGATATCGCGACCACGGAGAACCCTCCGCCGGGCACGTCCACGAGCCGCGTATGTCTTTCGCGGCCGGCGGCTCCGCTCAGCTCCACGACCACCTCGTGGCGGCCCGGCTCCACCTCGCAACGCGAGAGTACCACGTGCGAGGGCAAGGTGACCCACGAACGCGTATCCGGAGTATCGGCCGCGGTCAGCGCCCCCTCGACCGCCAGCCCGGCCAGCAGCGCCAGGCCGCCCGCCGCGCCGCCGCTCTTCGCAGCCCGGTTGGCCGCCTCCCCGGCCACCGCGCGGGTGATCATCCTCACGATCGCGGCGGCCATCAAGGTGCCCTTGATCCGGTTCCAGGCCTCGACCACCCGAGCCGTGACGTTCTGCCCCAGCTCGGTGCCGATCCGCCTCCCTCCGACCGAGACCCGCACCCTGCGAAAGCGCGGCCGCGACTTGCGCAGCTCCGGGAAGTTGACGAACTTGAGCAACCCCTTGGCCGCAAGCTCGTTGGCGCGCCGCCTGTTGGAGGCGCCCAGGCCGGGCCCGTACGTCGCGCTGCCGGCGACCACCAGCGCGGCGCCGATCGGAATCCGCCGCGCGACCTTGTGCGGCGCCAGGCCGATCCCGCTCACGACCAGCAGCGTGCCTCGCTCCGAGGGCGGCACGTCGCAGCCTTCCGGGATCTGCTCCTCGTCGGCCAGCAGCCGCTCGACTCCCGCCGGCCGCTGCCCGCTGCAGGCCGCCAGCCGGCGGACCGGAGCCTCGAGCGAGGGATGCTCTCCGCCCAGCGACAGCACCTCGCCGTAGGAGCGCAGCGCCTGCTCGTGGCGTCCCGACATCTCCCAGCTGAAGCCCGCCAGGTAGCTGCCGAGCTTCAGCCGCGCCGCCTCCGGCGTCTCGGCGTCCCGCAGGTAGTCGCGGACGATCCTGAAGCGACGCGCCTCGACGCGGGCGCCCTCCAGGTCGCCGGCCGCCAGGTAGTTGATCATCCCCAGCGCGTTGAGCAGCAGCTTCTCGTGGGGCGGCGCCTTGTAGGCCGTGACGTCGTCGCTGAACATCCACTTGCCGATCTTGCCCATCGTGTCGTTCTTCAGATCGAGCAGCTCGAGGTGCTTGTCCGCGACCCGGAAGTCGCGCGAGGCCGAATCGAACTCGCCCAGGCCCTGTTCGATCGTCCCGCGCTCCAGCACCAACAGGGCGTTGTCCCCGCTCACGTCGTCGGGAAGCTCTTCGGGCTCCTTCACGTCGAGCGCGCGGTCGATCTCGGCGAGCGCGGTGCGCTTGTCGCCGGCCAGCAGCGCCTTGCGCACGGTCTCGAGATCGCCCTGGTAGCCGGCGCAGCCCGCCAGCGCGACGAGCAGAACCGGCGCCAACCGCTCGTTTCGCCGACGAGCCATCCGCCTAGTCGACGAGCCCCTTGGTCAGCTCGGCCTCGTTCTGCCAGCGCACCACGCCCGTCTCCACGTCGACCACCTTCATGAACAGGAAGTACTGGACGCGCCGCTCGCCCTCGGTCCTCTCCGCCGAGTCGTAGACCTTGCCGGTCAGGAAGTAGCGCGCGCCGAGCTGGCGCCCGACCTGGGCCGACTCGGCCTCGTCGAACGCGCCTCCCTGCTGCTTGCGCACCTCCTCGATCAGCTCCTGCTGGCGGGCGTGGTCGACCACCGTGGCCATCCCGCTGTTGATCAGCTTGGTCTCCATCTTGGACAGCAGCGCGTCGAGCTGGTCGCGCACGTGCTCGCTGGTCTCGTTGGCGATCGGAAACAGCGAGACCACCGGAGGCTCGGGCTCGGCCTTCCACTTCTGCGCGATCGCCGACTCCACCAGGGAGGCCACGTTCTCGTCGAACAGCTTCTCGAGGTCGCGCTTGTCGAGCCCGGTGCTCATCGTGTAGTCGTCCAGGCCCTCCATCTCCGAGCCGCGCACGTAGGTCGGCCCGCAGCCGAGGTGCGCGAGCGCGATCGCCGCGAGCGCTACCGCCGTCATGACTGATTCGATTCTCATCTTCTCCACTCCGTTGGTTGCGGCTCCGCCGGAGCCCCGAAAACACCATATCCGCGCCGAATAGTACCATCAACCGGCGCCCGGCGCCGCCATCCCTTCAACAAAATATCACGAGCCGGAGCCTCTGTGTTGTCCCGAGCGGCGGGGTTGGCTAGGATACGCGACGATGAGATCCACCGATTCTTCCAGAGGAGAACGCGAAGCGCGCATCTCCGGGCTGCTCGTCAGGCGCCGCGCCTGGATGCCGTTGCGCATCCTTGCGGTGATCACCGGGCTGGCGCTGGTGCGCGGCCTGCTGGTGCTCGCCGGTCGCTACCTGCTGGCGCTGCGCCGCACCGCCGTGGCCCGCGTCGAGGGCGACACGATCTCGATCGAGGAGGCCTGGACCATCTGCCAAAAACGCTTTCGCCGCGCGCGGACGGTCTCGCCGGTGTTCGACGTGGATGCCGCCCGCTTCGAGCGCCGCTGGCGCCACGTGCACCTCGTGATCGGCTTCGGCTGCCTGACAGTCGGCACCTGGCTGGGCATCCAGTGGCTGGTGGACGGGCTGCGCTCCGGCTACCCCTACCTGGCGCTGGTGGGAGCCGCCGTGGTCGCCGCCGGCGTGGCGGTCGACCTGCTGGTCTACCTGGTGGTGCCCGAGGGGCGCGGCCGCAGCCGCGTGACGCTGGCGATCGGCCCCTGGCGGGTGCTGATCGCCGGCGTGGATCCGGAGGCCGGTGAGCGCTTCGTCGAGGCGTTGCGAAAGAGCTGGCGCGGCCCGACCCCGCCGAGCCGCGAATCCCGGTGAGCGACCTGTTCGACAAAAGGATGATCGTCGTGGCGGGCAAGGGCGGCGTGGGCCGCACCACCGTCTCGATGATCGTGGGGCGCTGCGCCGCACGGCGCGGCAAGCGAACCCTGGTCTGCCTGGCCAACGCTCCGTTGCGCTACGCCGATCTGCTGGGCGGTGTCTCGCTCGACGGCGAGATCCGGCGCATCTCCGAGCGTCTGTTCGCGGTCAACCTGGACCCGGTCGCCGCGCGCGAGGAGTACGGGCTGCAAGTGCTGCGCTCCCGGGTGCTGCACCGGCTGGTCTTCGGCAGCCCGCTGGTGCGCTCGTTCCTCGACGCGGTACCCGGCCTGGCCGAGTGGGCGATGCTGGGCAAGGCGACCTACCACGCGCTGCGCGAGGTGGACGGCGAGCCGGAGTTCGACCTGGTCGTCTTCGACTCCCCGGCCACCGGCCACGGGCTGGAGGTGCTCTCGCTGCCGCGCTCGATCGCCGGCTCGATTCCGGCCGGCCGGATGCGCGAGGAGGCCGAGCGGCGCGTGCGGCTGATCTCCGATCCCGAGCGTTTCGAGGTGCTCCCGGTCGCGATCCCCACCGAGATGGCGGTCAACGAGACCGTCGAGCTGGTCGAGGCGCTGGACGAAATGGGTCTGGCGGTACGCCGCGCGGTGGTCAACATGGTGACGCCGTTCGAGCCGCCGCCGGAGCTGGTGCGCGCCGTCGAGCGCGCCCGCCGCGCCGGAGAGATCCCGGCCTGGCTGAGCGCCGGCGCCGCCGCGGTCGCCCGCCGGGAGGCCGAGCGGCGCAGCCTGGAACGGATCGAGAGCCTCGCCTCCGAGCCGGCGATCCTGCTGCCCAGGCTGCCGGAAGGGAGCCTCGACGAGAAGCTGTGGCTCTCGCTGGCACGCCTCTTCTACGAGTCGATAACCGGACCGGTGCCGCTGCGGGGCGGGCTCAACGGCGCATCGTAGCCGCGGCGCGGGTGGTCACGTAGTAGCGGGCCGGCCACTGGCGGTACCAGATCCCGTCGAGCAGCACGCCGCCGCGGTCGTCGTAGTCGCAGACGATCTCCTCGTCGTCGTTCTCCCGGCAGCGGACCTTGCCGTAGACCTTGACCAGCGTGCCCGGCTGCACCTTGTCCAGCCCCGGCCGCACGTCCTCGGGGCGCAGATCGAGCAGGGCGGTGAACCCTCCCGAGCTCTTGAAGTGCACGGTCACGCGGCACGAGGAGCTGGTCTCGTCCTCGCAGAGGTGGCGGCGCCGGTGCTTGCGGTGCGCCATCCGCACCTTCCAGCGGCCGTCGTCGGCCGGCTCCACCTCCTCCACCACGCCGAACCAGCCGATCAGGTCTTCTTTGAAGTCGGCCGGATCGCTGACCACCGCATCGTAGGTGAAGGCCGAGGCCTTCTCCAGATAGGGCTCCTCCGCGTCGAGCGGCGAGTACTCGCGGTCGAAGCCGTACCTGCCGGCGCCGCAGCCGGCCGCGAGTCCGGCCGCGAGCAGCGCGGCGAGCGTCAATCTCGCTGACTCGATCACTCTTCGAACCTCTCCCGCAGCGACCCGATCTCGGCGAGCTGCTGCTGGTAGCTGGCGACCTGGGCCGACTTGGCCTCGATCTCCTGGTGCAGGTTTGCGATCTCCCCCTGGATGCGCACGATCTCGTTGGTCACCTGGTCCTGGCGCCGCCCGACCTCGTCGAGCAGATGCGGGATGCTGATCCCGGCGCTCTCCAGCGTGCTGCGGATCACCTGGACCACCAGCTTCTCGTTGAGCCCCTCGACCGGCACGGAGCGCATCAGGTCGAGCGCCTGCTCCACGGTGTACCCCGAGCCCTGCGGAGGAGAACCGTATCCTGAACCCTGGTTCATCTGAAGACTCCTTCGCTACGATCTTCATTTCTTCAAATCGACGACAATGAACTGTATGCCCAACCGGCCGGGTCGGTCAACGCCGGGAATGCGCCCGGAATCCCGGCGGAGAACCGGAGCGAAACAGCTGCTTGACCCCGGATCTGCCTTTTGGTAGTTGTTGTCGGCCTTTTCGCCGGGTAGGAAGACCCGTGCGAGCGGTTTTTGAACCTTGAAGCCGAGGAGATTCTGTTGATGAGCGCCACACCGGCAGCTGCAATCGCATGGGCGCAACCCGCTGGCGCGGGCGCCGAGCCCCAATCGGCAACTGAGGCGCCGGGCGGCGGGGGGGCGTCCGGAACGGAGGCGCCGCAGGGACCGCCGCCGGGAGGACCCTGCGGAGGCTTCGGCGGCTACCAGGGCATCTTGATGATGCTCGCGATGTTCGCCATCTTCTACTTTCTGCTGATTCGCCCCCAGCAGAAGAAGGCCAAGGAGCACCAGAAGATGCTCGAGGCCCTGGGCAAGGGTGACGAGGTCGTCACCAACGGAGGCCTGGTCGGCCGCATCACCGCGGTGACGGGCAAGACGCTGACGCTCGAGATCTCGGAGAAGGTGCGGGTGCGCGTGGTCCGCTCGCAGATCGCCGGTCCGTACAGCGCCGAAGCGACGGGAGAGAAGAAGTAGTGGAACGCAAGTGGCTGGGGAAGGTGATCTTCGCGCTGTTGCTGGTGCTGCTGGCGGTGGGAGCGTCGGTCACCACCGCCGTTCCCGAGCCCCTCGGGGACGATCAGCGCGATCCGCTCGAAGAGATCCGCGAGCTGTTTCCCGGCGTCAACCTGGGCCTCGACCTGCAAGGCGGCCTGCGCCTGATCTACGAGGTCCAGGTGACCGCGGCGGTGGAGGACAAGCGCGACACCGTGGCCGAGAGCATCATCGACTCGCTCGAGGAAAAACACGAGATCACCGGCGTCGAGATGACCCGCCCGCGCGATTCGGCGGCCAAGTTCGGCCTCGTCTTCACGAGCGAGGCCGATCGCACGGCCGGGGAGACGCACGAGACGCTCAAGGACTTCCGGCGCAGCGCCGTGATCGACATGGAGGAGGGCTCCACGATCCACATGAGCCTGCTCGACGAGCTGGTCGAGGAGACCGAGCAGCTCGCGGTCAAGCAGGCGATCGAGACGATCGGCAACCGGATCGACGAGCTGGGCCTGGTCAACACCAGCGTGGTGCCGCGCGGAATAGACATCATCGTCGAGATTCCGGGCGTCAACGAGCGGCAGGTCTCGCGGATCAAGCGCATCATAGGTCAGACCGCGCGGCTGGAGTTCAAGATCGTCGACGAGGAGTCCTCCGAGGAGTTCTTCACCTCCGAGGCGGTCACCGAGAAGATTCGCGAGGAGCGGGAAGAGGACGGCCCGGTCAAGCTGCGGCGCGTTCCGCGTCCGGTCGCGGGCAAGACGGTCTACGAGTACTACCTGGAGGCCAAGAACGAGGTCAAGGGACGCAGCGGGCGCCAGATCCTCAAGGAGTTCCTCTCCGACCTCGAGGTGCCCGACGATCACGCGATCGCCTTCCAGGAAAAGCAGGTGCTCGACGAGGCGGGCAACCCGACCGCCGACGTCACCTGGCGCACCTACTACCTGCGGCGCAAGGCGGGGATCACCGGCGAGTACGTCGAGAACGCGGCGATCCTCAGCGACCCGCAGACCAACGAGCCCTACGTCTCGCTGGACTTCTCCCAGGTCGGGGGCGAGATCTTCGCCGATCTGACCGAGGAGAACGTGGGGCGCAACATGGCGATCGTGCTCGACGACAAGGTCAACTCCGCGCCCAACATCGAGGAGAGGATCCCCGGAGGGCGGGCGCGCATCACGCTCGGCGGGTACAAGTCCTACGACGAGAAGTTCAAGGAGTCGCGCGACCTGGTGGTGGTGCTGCGGGCCGGCGCGCTGCCGGCGCCCGTCGAGCCGGTCACCGAGACCACGATCGGGCCGCAGCTCGGCCAGGACGCGATCGAGATGGGCACCCTCGCGCTGAGCATCGCCGGGCTGGCGATCGTGGTCTTCATGATCGTCTACTATCGCGAGGCCGGCGTGGCGGCCGTCACCGCCCTGATCGCCAACGCCCTGTTCATCCTGGGGATCCTCAGCGGAGCCGGCGCGACGCTGACGCTGCCGGGCATCGCCGGGATCATCCTCACGATCGGCATGGCGGTCGACGCCAACGTGATCATATACGAGAGGGTCCGCGAGGAGCTGCGCGGCGGAAAGTCGCCGCGGGCCGCGGTCGAGGCCGGTTACAAGCGTGCCTTCTGGACGATCTTCGACGCCCAGATCACGACCTTCATCGCCGGAGTGGTGATGCTCCAGTACGGTACCGGAGCGATCAAGGGCTTCGCCGTGACACTGCTGATCGGAATCGTGACCAGCATGTTCTCGGCGATATTCGTGAGCCGGTTGGTGTTCGACTTCATGACCCGCCGCAGGGCGGAGACGCTGAGTATCTGACGAGCCCATGCAATTTTTCAAAAAAACACCAACGTTCGATTTCATGGGCCAGCGGCGGCGCTTCGCGATCGTCTCCGGAGTCGCCCTGGTGGCGAGCCTGGTCGTGATGTTCACGCTCGGCCCCAGGTTCGGAATCGATTTCGCCGGCGGGACCGAGATCCAGGTCAACTTCGAGCAGCCGGTGGACGCCGGACAGATCAGATCCACGCTCGAGGGAATGGGCTTCAGCGGCGGCGAGGTCGTCTCTTTCGGCGCCCACGAGTCCGAGTACCTGATCAGCCTGCAGGCGATCTCGCCGGTCAGCGACGAGGAGATCGAGGCCGCCCGGAGCAGGGTCGCCGCCCGCTTCGAGGGCAACGGGGTCTCGCGCTTCGACCTCTCGCCCGGCGGCGACAAGCTCAGCATGCGGCTCGACGAGAAGGTCGAGATCTCCGAGGTGGAGGCGGCCGTCGGCGAGGCCGGCCTCGCCCTGGCCGAGCGACCGACGGGCGACGCCGCCGAGCAGGAGGAGCGGGAGGCCGAGTCGGAGGACGACTCCGCCAAGCACTGCGAGAGCGTCACCTGCACCTGGCCCTACCAGGACATGCAGGTCTACGAGGTCAACCTCAAGGGCATGGCGGAGCGCGTGATGGACGGGCTGCGCGATCAGCCCTGGGGCGCCGGCGCCGAGCGGATGCGCTCCGAGTGGGTGGGGCCCAAGGTGGGCCGCCAGCTCCGCGTGGCCGGCATCTCCTCGATCGTCTACGCGCTGTTGTTCATCATGCTCTACATCGCGGTTCGCTTCGACCTGCGCTTCGCGCCGGGAGCCGTGGCCGCGCTGGTCCACGACGTGATCATCACCGTGGGCGTGTTCACGATCAGCCGCGTCGAGGTGACCCTGGCCACGGTCGCGGCGCTGCTCACGATCGTCGGCTACTCGCTCAACGACACGATCGTGGTCTTCGACCGCATCCGCGAGAACCTGGGCCGGGTCAAGGAGCGCTCGCTGTCGCAGGTGGTCAACCAGAGCATCAACGCGACGCTCAGCCGGACCCTGCTCACCTCGCTGACGACCCTGCTCGCGGTCGTGATCCTGCTGACCGTCGGCTGGCAGACCACGATCCGCGACTTCGCCTTCGCCCTCCTGATCGGCGTGCTGGTCGGCACCTACTCGTCGGTCTTCGTCGCCTCTCCGATCGTGCTCTGGGTCGACAAGCGCTTCGGCAAGAAGAAGGCCTAGCAGCCTTGTCCGCTGCCCCTCCCTGGAGCGTCGCCAGGCTCGATCCGGCGGCGGTCGAGCGGCTGCGCGAGGCGCACCGCCTCGGCCCCGTGACCGCCAGCTGCCTGCTCAACCGCGGCTTGAGCGAGCCGGACGAGGTCGGCGCCTTTCTCAGACCCAGGCTCGCCGATCTCGCGCTGCCGGACGGGATGGCCGACCTGGAGCCGGCCGCCGAGCGGACCGCGCGCGCCGTCGCAGCGCGAGAGCGGATCGGAGTGTTCGGCGACTACGACGTGGACGGGGTGACCAGCGCCGCGCTGGTGATCGACCTGCTGCGCCGGCTCGAGGCGAGCGTCGACTACGAGCTGGCCGATCGCTTCGGCGGCGGCTACGGGCTGACCGAGGCGGCGGTCGAGCGCTTCTCCGAGGCCGGCTGCGATCTGCTGATCGTGCTCGACTGCGGCACCTCGGACCGGCCGGCTCTGCTGCGCGCCGCCGGGCTGGGGATCGATACGATCGTGATCGACCACCACCGCCCGGCGGCCGACCCGCCGCCGGCCACGGCCTTCGTCAACCCCAGGCGAAACGACTGCGGGTTTTCCGACCGCGAGATGGCCGCGGTCGGGCTGGCGTTCTACTTCGCCGCGGCCGTGCGCCGGCGGCTGGCCGACTCCGGCGTCGCCAGCGCGGCCGATCTCGATCCCCGCGAGCTGCTCGACCTGGTGGCGCTGGGCACGGTCGCGGACCTGGTGCCGCTGAGGGGCAACAACCGCATCCTGACCGCCAGCGGCCTGGGACGGATCGGGCGAGCCCCGCGCCCCGGGCTGCGCGCGCTGATGGCCAGGACGAGGATCGGCGCGAGGCCGATCAGGACGGATCACGTCGCCTTCCAGCTCGCGCCCCGGCTCAACGCGGCCGGCCGGCTGGGCAGCCCCGGCGAGGCGCTGGAGCTGCTGCTGGCCAGCGACGAGACGCAGGCCGCGCGGCTGGCCGGCCGGCTGGAGCGTCTCTCCTCCAGGCGGCGCGAGCTGGAGCGGGGTGTCGCCGAGCGGGCCCGGCGCGAGATCGCCGACAGCGGCCGCGACTCGGATCCGCTGATCATGGTCTGGGGCGACGGCTGGCACCGCGGAGTGATCGGAATCGTCGCCGCCCGGCTCGCCGAGGAGCTGAATCTGCCCGCGTTCGTGGTCGGCTTCGACGAGAGCGGCGTCGGCACCGGCTCGGCGCGCGGCCGGGGACGGCTGGACGTGCACCGCGCCCTGAGCGCGGCCGCCGATCAGCTGGAGCGCTTCGGCGGTCACCGCGAGGCGGCCGGCTTCACCGTGAGCCGCGAGCGGATCGAGGCGCTGCAGCGCAGCCTGCTCGAGCACGCCGGACGGCTGGTGTCCGGGGAGCGCGCCCCGTCGACCGTCTGCGACTCGACGGTAGAGGCCGGCGAGCTCGACGCCGGGCTGCTGGCCGAGCTGGGCCGCCTGGAGCCGTTCGGCAAGTCCAACCCCGAGCCGCTGCTCGAGATCGAAGGGCTGCGCGTGCTGAAAGGCCGCGTGGTGGGGAGCGATCACCTCAAGCTGGAGCTGCGGACCCCGTCGGGGCCGATCTCCGCCTTCGGCCCGCGGATGGGGCGCTGCGCCGCAAACCTGCCCCGGGTGGTCAGAGTCGCCGCAGCGCTCAAGGCCGACGAGTGGAAGGGCGGCGACGCCCTGGAGCTGCGCCTGGCCGAGGCTCCGATTCCCGGCTGAGAGTCTTGGGGCCGGTCACTCGACGCAGGCGCCGTCTCCGCTGACGAGCGGCGCGCACCAGTAGGTATAGCCGCAGCCGGCGCTGTAGTCGCAGCCCGTGGCGAAGCAGCCCGAGCCCTGGTCGTAGGTGTAGCACGAGCCGCTGCTGCAGCCGTACAGATCGCAGTCGGTCTCGGCCGGCGGGTAGTCGGGCAGGCCGATGCAGACGCCGGTCCCGTCCACGCTGGAGCAGTAGGGGCCGGTGTGACCCTCGAGCGTGGTGCAGTCGACCGGGTCGCACAGCTCCCAGCAGAAGGCGTCCCCGGGATCGGGGTACTCTCCGACGCAGACCAGCGTCTCGGGATCGTCGCACGACGAGCCGTTGCAGCACGGCTGCGTGGCCGCGCCGCAGGTGGGATCGTCGCCGGTCCCGGTGTCGACGTCGCCGTCCGAATCGGAATCTCCGTCGCCGTCGCCGTCGCCGTCCGAGTCGGAATCTCCGTCCGCGTCCGTGTCGGCGTCCGCCGAGCCGTCGTCGTCGTCGTCACCGCCGCCCGTCGATACCACTTCGGCGGACGTGCAGCCGGCCGCGATCCACACAAGCGCAGCCGCGCACGAGAACCACCGACCGCCTCTCGATCCAGGATTCGATTCAAGAATGGACATCATCCCTCCCCTGCTCGCTCTTCTACTTGCCGGGCGGCGCCCACTCGGAATCGTTGACCAGCGCGATCGTTCCGAGCTTGGGCCGGGCCATCATCATCGACTCGCCGCCGCGGGCTCGAAAGACATAGGGCTCGCCGCCGGACGGCCCCAGATCCTCCAGTATCCAGGCGCTGTCGCCCGAGGCGCCGCGGTTCCATTTCCAGCCGGTCATCAGGCCGCCTTCCAGGTTCCACTCGGCCTCGGGACCGTCGTTCACCTGGACGTTGAAGGTGTTGGGCACGTTGATTCCGTCGGGCACCTCGCCCAGCCCCCAGATGTACCAGTCGTCGACGCAGGGCAGGTCGAACGGCAGCGCCGCCGTGCCCTGCTGGGCCTGGCTGGTGTAGATGTAGTGGAATCCGGGATCTCCGTCCTCCCAGGCCACCGCCATCGGCTCGTCGACCTGGGCGTCGCCCCAGTCGAGGTAGACGACCTGCAGCTCGGCGCAGTCGGCGTCGGCGTCCGTGTCCGTGTTCGTGTCCGCGTCCGCGTCCGTGTCCGTGTCGGCGTCGCTGTCGGCGTCGCTGTCGGCATCCCCGTCCGCATCGGAGTCCGAGTCGCTGTCGGCGTCGCTGTCGGCGTCGGCGTCCGCGTCGGTCCCGGCGTCCCCGAGATCGAACGGGGACGGGTCCTTGCCACAGCCGAGGCCGGCCAGCAGACCGGCCGCCGCCACGATTACCGCTGTCCATCGCATGATCCACCTCCTGGTCGCGCTCCGGGCGCCGGGTACACATTCTAAGCAAAAAAGGGCGCCCTTGCTACATTGGTGCGCCGAGAAAACTTTTTCGACGAACCCCCGCCTTGGGCGGTCGTTTTCGCGGATGAACGGTTCGCCCGGCCGCGGCAACCTACCTGGGCGGAGAAAAAAGTGCCGGGAGACGTGCATTGTCAAAAGATAAAGATATACTTGACGCCGGACCGGGGACTACGTGTTATAAAGGTTCGGTGAGCAATCGAGGAAGCGAGCAGGCCTCGGACCGCCAGCGGGACGAGACGCTCCTTTCGAACAACGGGGAGAAATAGACGATGACGCATCGTACAATCGTAATACTGGCCGCGCTCTCGCTGCTCCTGGCCTGCGGCTGCGGCTCCAAGAGCGACACGAGCGGCGACGGCGGAACCGACGCGGACGCGGACGCCGACAGCGACGCCGACACCGATACCGACACCGACGCGGAGAACACCGCCGCCGCCTGCCAGGACGGAATCGACAACGACGGCGACGGTTTGACCGACTGCGACGACGACGACTGCGAGGACTTCGCCTTCTGCCAGCAGCAGGAGAGCGACTGCAGCGACGGGGTGGACAACGACGGCGACGGCGACACCGACTGCGCCGACGACGACTGCTCCGGCCAGGCGGCCTGCCAGGAGAACACCTACGGCAACTGCCAGGACGGGATCGACAATGATCTGGACGGGCTGACCGACTGCGACGACGAGGAGTGCGAGGTCTTCGATTACTGCGAGGAGCACGAGCAGGACTGCGGCGACGGCGTGGACAACGACGACGACGGGCTGACCGACTGCGACGACACCGAGGACTGCGCCGGCGCGCCCGAGTGCGGCGGCAACTGCTACGAGCTGAGCTGGCTGGCTCCCGCGGTCTGGGGAGCCGAGATCACCGAGGCGGCCGACGACGAGGACCCGGAGACCGGCTGCGTGCAGTACACCGCGATCGTCGAGGCCGACGAGCCGCTGGCCGGCACCGAGATCTGCGTCTTCGTGGACGACGCGGTCGACCCGGCCGGCTGCGGAGAGCCGTCGCTGGAGAACCCGGTCGAGGTCCCGATCACGCTCTGCCAGGGCGAGCACACCCTGCACGCCGAGGTCGGGCCCGCCACCGACGAGAGCTGGAGCTGCGAGCCGGTGGACCAGGCGGTCACCGCCTGGGAGAACCCCTCGTGCCAGATCAGCTCGCCGACGCTGTCCACCGAGGCGGCCTCGCCCACGCCCTGGACCCAGCAGACGATGGACGTGGAGATCACGACCGGCGGCGCCCACGCCGAGCTGTGGGTCGGCGGTCTGCTCAAGGGCGACGAGCTGGTCTCCGGCGACGTGGCGGCGTTCGACGCGGTGGCGCTCGGCGACGACGGGGTGCTGCCGCTGGTGGCGCGCTGCTACAACCCGGGCGACGGCACCGGCGACAGCTGGTCGGTGGACTACTACGCGCGCAAGGACACCCAGGCGCCCGTGCTCGAGATCCTCTGGCCGGCGGACGGGGCGATCATCGAGACGGCGGACTGCCCGTTCACCGTCAGCGTCGAGGTCTCCGGGCTGGAGGCCGGCCAGGACGTCTGCGTGGCGCTCGAGGGCTACCCGGACACCCAGGCCTGCGCCGCGGCGAGCAGCGATCCCGACTCGCTGGATATCGAGATCGCCGAGTGCGTGGAGGGCGTCGACCTGACGCTGACCGCCGCGGCGGTCGACGAGGTGGGCAACCTGGGCACGGACAGCGTCACGATCGACATCGGCAGCGGGATCTACCCCACGGTCAATCTAGAGTGGCCGGCCGACGGCGCGGTCTACAGCGCCAGCTCGGACGGCGATCCGGGCACGGACGCGCTCGACGCGCAGGTGATCGCCTGCACCAACGGGGACTACAACCCGGCCGACATCGAGCTGTCGATCGACGGCTCGCCGGCGGGCGGGCTGAACCCGCAGGTCGCGGCGGCCAGCTGCGGCAGTCTGAGCCACACGATCACCTTCGACTCCTACGCCTTCTCGCAGGCCGCCTCGGGTCTGCAGACGCCGCACAGCGTCGCGATCACGGTCTCGGACGGGATCAACGTCTCGGCGCCGTCGAGCGCCGACTTCCAGGTCGACACCCAGCCGCCGACGCTGCTGTTCCTCGATCCGGGCGAGACGTTCTTCCTGCCGGCCGACGACTACGACGCGGGCACCTCCGAGTTCGAGGTCTACACCAGGGTCCAGGTCGCCGGGCTGGAGAGCGGGCTGCCGGTCACGCTCGCGGTGACCAACGGGGGCTCGGCGGTGGGCGAGTCGCCCTACAGCGAGGACAGCACCTCGGCGTCGCTCTCGACGCTGACCTACGACTGGTCCGGGGGCGACGGCGTCGTGATCCAGAGCGGGCAGAACGAGCTGGCGGCCAACGCCGCCGACGAGGCGGGCAACGCCGCGATCGAGGTGACGCACAACGCCACGCTGGGCAACGGCACGGTCACCTTCCCCGCCCAGGGAGCGCTGCTGGCCGAGGCGGACGACTGCGACGGCACGCTGGGCGCGGACTACGAGTTCCCGGTCACGGTCCAGGTGCCGGCCGAGACCACGGCCGGGACCGAGGTCCGAGTCGCGGTCTCGAGCTCGGCCGGAGGCTGGAGCTACCAGTCGGATATCTGGAGCACCGACTGCAGCTCGGATCCGTGCACCAACGACTTCTGCGTGGAGATCCCGGTCGGGGAGGTCGAGCAGAGCGACATCGCGGTGACGCTGACGATAGACGGCACGCCGATTCCGGGAACCCCGGACGAGATAGCGGTGGATCTCTCCGCGCCGGAGGCGCCGGCGGTAGATCCGTTCGTGGTGCTGGAGAGAAGGGCGGCCCAGGTCAGGCTCTCCTGGAGCGCGGTCGAGGACGACCAGTCCGGACCGATGGACTACTGGGAGATCCGCTGCGCGGTGGACGAGACGCTGGACGCCGCCAACTGGGACAGCGCGATGATCTTCCTGGACGCCACCGACGACATGGACGGAGCCGCCCAGGGAGCGACCCAGATCTACGACGCCCACGACGACCACGACGGAAACAAGATCCGGGCCGGGCACACCTACTCCTGCGGAATAAGAGGAGTGAACCAGGTGGGCCTGGCTTCTGCGATCAGCACCTGGGGCGATATCGGGGACGCGGAGATCGGGTTCAAGCAGCTCGGAAGCGCGATCGAGGGGTATACCCAGGCAAATTACGCTTGGTGGTACTGGCCCACGATCGTCTCCGCCGGCAACCTGAACGGCGACACGAGCGGCGACAACGACATCGACGATTTCGTGGTCGGTTACGGCGGCAACCTGTACGCCTCGCTCGGCAACGCGGCCGCGATCTTCTTCGGCAGCGATTCGGGCGCGCCCTCGGGCGTGGATGTGAGCTGCGCCGACGCGTCGTTCGGTGGGGCCGCGGCCGGCCTCGGCAACTTCAACGGCGACGATTTCGACGACGTCGCCATCGCGGCGCCCGACGAGGGGAGAGTCTACGTCTTCTACGGCTCGTCCACCTTCGGCTCGAGCGCGCTGGACTGCTCCGACGCCGACCTCGTGATCCAGGGTCCCGTCGGAGCCTGGGAGCTGTTCGGCGACGCGCTCGCCGCCATCGGCGATTTCGACAACGACGGGCTGGACGACATGGCGATCGGCGCGCCCTACGAGGCGGGCGACGGATCCTACGACGGCGCGACCTACATCGTCCTGGGCCGGGACGACGCTGTGGCGACGATGGATCTCACCGACGGCACCAACTCGAACGGCTCGGTGCGCATCGCCGGTCCTTCGGGCCTGGACACGGCGTCCGGAAGCTACATGACCGCGGCGAACTTCGACAAGACCACCGGCACCGACCTCGTGATCGCTTCCTCGTACGAGACCGCTTGCCAGGTCGGTCTGCTGTACGGCTTCGCGATCGACAAGGACGCCTACGAGAGCTCGGTGCTCGACCTCGCGTGGAGCGAGCTCGACAACGTGATCCCGAACCCCGCCCCGTCCAAGTTCAGCTACCTCGGCCTCTGGGGTCTCACGCCGTTCGATCAGGACGGCGACTCGTGGCTCGACCTGGCGGCGGGCTCGTGGACTGGTGGAACGAGTTTAGTGGGACGAGTGAACGTTTATGAAAACGATGGTACCGGCATCCTGAATACAACCGTTTCTCAATATGTCGAGGGCGCGGTCTCTCTAGAAGAGCTGGGCCGCCCAATCGCGCAGGGCTTCGACGCCACCGCGGGAATGCCGACGCGTTTGAACGGCCTGGTGGGCGCGGGCGGCACGGCGACCGACCAAGCGATTGTCGCCGGCGCGTTCCAGGAGGACGCGGGCGACGGTCGAGCGGCGCTGTTCTACGCCGGGTTCAGCGGGAACCCGGCGATCACCGAGGCCGACGTCCTGTTCGAGGCGCCGGCCGGCGCTGTCGAGCACCACTGGGTGAACTGGATCGGGGACGTGGACGGCGACGGCTACTCCGACTTGGCTATTGGAGACCCTTCGTTTAGTTCTGGCGGCCGAGTATTGGTCTTCAATTAGAAAAACGCTCAAAGGGAGTGGGAAAAAAAATGAAAAAAAGCCAACCCAAAAAGAATTTCCAAACTGGTATCAAGAAAAGAAAGACGTACAATTGTCCCCGTATAACTGCGGAGGGATCACTCGATTCTTTGGCACTGGACTGCAATCAGAAAAGCACTTGCAGAATTAATAAATCTTGAATTGTCCATCGTCCATCTAGACATGGGTAACTGTCACCATACCACAAAAATATCCCTTGGGGAAGTTACTGGTTTCGATATTGCTGGACTTACTATCAGGTTCAGCCACAAAGCACGAAATAAAAAGGTGCTAATACCTTATTTTTTTAGCAACTTTTTTTCAAGTCCAGACCCTGGTCATTCACCAGTTGACGGATATGTAGATTTAGAAACATCGGCAATATGTCATAAAGTCGTCCCTCTTGACGATAAGAAACTGAATTGTGTGATAAAAAATCGCGGGGTGAAAAAAGAAATCCGTAGGCAAGACTTCCAAGGGTATATTGAAATAGTAGACGACCGTTTGCGCTCAGAATTCTTAGTCAAAAAAAACCTAGAAAGTGCCTTTTCTACGATTCTTCTCTTGGTTCTGAACGAATTGCTCGCCTGCCGGGGCGGTGTTTTACTTCATGCATCTGGTGTCGAACACGAAGGCAAAGTTTGGATTTTTGCAGGAGAATCGGGCGCGGGGAAAACGACAATCGCTACCAGCCTATCCGGAAACGGGAGAACACACTCCGTTGATCGCATCGCACTACTGCCGAAAGTTACCGGTGAGTGGCTCGCTTCGCCTACTCCGTTCAGCGACACCAAGTGCATTCTAAAGAACACTCAGCCAAAACCAGTGGCAGGTCTCTGCTTTATCGAACAGCACCATGAGCATCGCTTATCCGAACTCCCTGACCACCACGCCGTGCTTGAGATAATGAAAAATTCACTCGATACAAATCCCGATGCTAAGGCGACTAACCGACTGCTAGAAACCGCATCTTCAATTGCAAGCACGGTGCCTTGTTTTTGTTTGCAGTTTGAGAAAAATCCGGGCTTCTGGAGAATGTTGAGTCGTAGGGAAATAGGGCCAGAGCGAGTAGCTGCCCAGGTGAGCGGATGAGAATCAATCCTGATAGCGTCGTGACCCCGGTCAGCACCGTGGCCTTTCGCGAGGTCAGCGGGCAGATGGTGCTCGTGAGCACGCGCGATAACCGCGTCCTCACGCTGAACGAGACCGGCAGCGTCGTGTGGCGGACGCTGGACGGCCGGAGCGTGGCGGCGGTCGCGAGCGCGATAGTCGACGAGTTCGATGTGGCCTACGAGCAGGCGCTAGAAGAGACAGTGGGGTTCATCGAGGCGCTCGCGGCGCGTTCCCTCGTCGTCGAGGGGAGCGCTTCCGAAGATGGATGAGAGTTGCCAACACACCGAGCCCAAATCGCCGGGCTCGCCGAGCGGGGAGCAGATCCTCGGTCAGGTGCAGGCGCGCTCGCCGTATCCCCTCGCGGTCAGCCTCTCGCTAACCAACGCCTGCAACTTCCGCTGTCCCCATTGCGAGGTGCTGCGCGAGGACGGCTCAGTGCAGATGCATCTCGATGAGATCGAAAGCCTTTTCGACGATCTCGCCCGCGCCGGGGTTCTTACTCTAGTTTTAACCGGAGGCGAGCCCACGCTGCGCCCCGACCTCGTCGAGATAGTGGAGATGGCGGCGAGCCGGCGATTCTGGGTCAAGCTGAAGACCAACGCATTTTTTCTCAAAGAGCAACTTCGAACAAAACTCATAAGCGCAGGCCTAGCTAAGGTCGACGTTAGTATTTACCATTGCGATGCTCGCAAAAATGACCTTTTTGTCGGGAAAGCCGGGGCTTTATCCAAGGCCATAAATTCTCTCGTATGGTTTATTGAGGAAGGAATACCTTGTCAGGCATCTATATTGGCCATGGAATGGAATATCGTTTGCATCCCATCGCTCATGGATGTTCTGGAAGAAAAAAATATTCCTTTTGTGGTAGATCCGATTGTTGTCCCGAGCCGGGATCCGAACAAAAAAGCTGAGGACTTAAGACCTGACATTGAATCATTTTCTGCATTGCTCAAGGACTCAAGGCTATCAAAAACGTTAGAAGGGGAACCCAGAAATAATAACGATAGCCCATGCAACGCCGGTGTAGGTGTCGCATACATCGCGCCAAACGGAGACGTGATGCTTTGTGAGCGTTTTAATACTCCTATCGGAAACGTAAGAAAAAAATCGTTTGTTGACATCTGGAAGAATTCCCAAAAGAGAAATGAGATCGCCTCAACTAAATGGAAAGATTTAAAATACTGTGCCACTTGTAATCTTTCTCGTTACTGCCAGCGTTGCCCAGCAGTCGTGCTTGCCGAGACCGGTGATCTCCTGGGAAAAAGCGAGTTCACCTGCTCGGTTGCTCGCGCTTTTGCTCGTGCAGCCGGCCGGAAAGATGTCTGATGTACGACGACTTCTCGGCCCACGCCTCGATGCTGCGCGACCAGGTTCGCACTGGCGGCTACAAGCAGGCGATCGAGCGGATCGTCCGACCGGGCGATGTCGTCGTCGACTTCGGCTGCGGCAGCGGGATTCTATCCTTCTTCGCGGCCAGAGCCGGGGCTCGAAAAATCTACGCGATCGACAAGTCTTCGATAATCCGACTCGCAAAAAAGCTGGCTCGGTCAAACAACGCCGACGCCGTTGAGTTCTTGCACGGAGAACATACCGTCGAGGTCGCAGACCCTGCGGACGTGCTCGTCTCCGAGTGGATGGGGCATTTTCTTTTCGCCGAGTGGATGCACGAGCCGCTGGTGAGCCTGCGGGATCGTGTTTTGAAGCCGAGCGGCAAGATGCTCCCCGAACAGGTCTCGCTTCACGCCGGGCTCGTGGTGGATCCTGGCGTGGTAGAAGGGCTCGACTTTTTCCGGGACGAGCCGTACGGCATCGATTTTTCGCTGGTGGCGGATTGGCCCGCGTTCGACGTCAGGGGCGAGAAGCTCTCAAGCGATCAGATCGAACAGGAGACCGCGCTGCTGGCGGAGATCGACATGAAGACCACGAAAGGCTTTCCCGAAAAGCTCGAGGGTAGAATCGCTCCCTCCCGTTCGGTCACCGTCCATGCGCTCGCGGGTTGGTTCCGCGCACGTCTTTGCGAAGACGTCGAGCTCGGAACCGGGCCGTTCGATCCGGATACCCACTGGCGCCAGCTCGTTTTCCCGTTGACGTCGCCTGTCGAGGTCGAGGCCGGACAGCCCGTGCTCTTCGAGCTCTGTCCTTTCAGAGTGAAAGACACCGATTCTACACTCTGGAAATGGTCTGTTCGCTGCGGCGACCAGGCGGTGGAGATGGACAACTTCGTGCACCGGGCCTGGCTCGGTATGGATGAAAAGAGCAAGTGACAAGAAAGACCCGGAACGTAGTCGCCCACGGCTCCAGCATGCTTCCTTCGATACTTCCCGGAAGCTCGCTTGCCGTAAGAGCTGTAGGCTCGGAAAGACCTCGCGTCGGCGATGTTGTCTGCTTCCCGGGTCGGAGCGGCAACGTCGTCGCGCACCGGGTCGTTGGAGTCGAAGACGGTGTACGCGGCGGGGACGAGCGGTTGCTCGTCATTCGCGGCGATGCGCATTCCGTCGGGGAGACGGTGTCTTTGAGCGCTATCGCCTACCGCGTTACCCGCGTGAGCTACGGTCCGTTCGGGTACGACTGCGACGGTGCTTTGGGCAAGATGATCTCGCGGGTCGTTCTGCGTTTTCCCCGCGCGGTCGCGGCGGCCGGCGGGCTGGCCCGGGTCGCCGGGCCTTTCGTCAAGAGATCCCTCGGGCGTGTGGGCGTCTTGCGCTGAGCCGCACCCTGCTTTCAGTCCTCTCCGATTTCGCGCTCTACCACGATGTAGCGCGAGCCGGGGGAGGCTCCCCTCCTGATCATCTCCTCGGTTATTCTGTCTGCGAGATCTTCTTCTCGGCTCGGAGCGAACCCGGCGGCGGCGAAGGAGGCCAGCGACCGTCTGTTCCTCGCGTTCACGTGCGCTCGAGCGAGCCCCTGAGTCCCGCGAGAGCGAAGCTCCTCCAGCCTCGCTTCGTGCAGCAACCTGCCCAGACCTCTGCCTCGAAGCTCGGCGAGGACGAAGTCGCCCCCGAGCCAGATGCCGTCCTCGTCCAGCGAAGACCACATCCTCGCGGCGCTCCCCACGGCCACCAGCTTGCCGTCGAGGTAGAGCCCCACATGAAGCTCTTCCTCCGACAGCTCTTCTTTTCGACTCGATCTCGCTCTTCGGCGCTCGTCGTCGTCGCTGACCGAACCGAGGCGAAACGCGTTCGCCGTCTCCCGGTCGATCAGCCTCGCGTCCACGTCATTGGAGGAGAACCTCCCCCCCAGCAACGAAGGCAGGTAGGCTCTCGCCTTGGAGACGGCGGCCTGGCACGTGTTCACCAGTCGCCTGAGCAGCCTCTTCGACCGCATGGGGAGAACCCGGCGGATCCGTCTTTTCAAGTCGAACTCGAGCTGACCGCTCTTGCTTCCCATTCGTCTGTGCATCACGCCGTGTCGAGCAAGCTCAGAATCTTCCTAACCCTCGCGGATGGAACGCGACGAGCCGGGCGACGAGCAGGGGGGAATCGAACCCCAGCGGCCACAGCACCGCGGCCTGCTGTCGGTACGCGAGCGACCGCAGGCGGCTGCCGGTTGTAGATGACAGTCTCTTTCCCTGCCTCGCCCTCGGCGTCCACCACGGTGATGCTGCTCTTCTTGCCGAACGGCGGGTTGGTGACCACCACCTGGTAGTGCTCGGACGGCTGTGGTGGATTCGTTCATGCGCCTGGACCTCTATAGATCTCTGGTGAGGTCCGTGAGATCCTGCGGGATGTAGCCCGCCCGGCGAAGGAATT
>CAZHCG010000026.1:0-37489 GCA_964530995.1 uncultured Myxococcales bacterium | reverse complement strand
GAGCTTCTGCTGCATGCCAGGAGACGACACGGCTGGATCCGGATGAGCCTCAAAAATCCCATCATCCGGGGTGGCGCTCGGCGCCGGGTGTGGCTAGTATCCCTGTTGTGAAACGGTGAAAAACGCCGGGGCCCGGCGGCCGATGCGCCGCGCCGGCGGAAGGAGGGAAGATGGTCCCCGTACTGCTTTTACGCTCGGTCGAGGTGTTCCAGGGGCTGACGGACGAGGAGCTCAACGCGATCCGGCCCCTCTGCGAGGAGGTGAGCATCGAGAAGGAGAAGGCGCTTTTCGAAGAGCACGATCCGGCCGACCACCTCTACACGCTGATCCAGGGCAACATCTCGCTGCGCTACTCGCTGCCCTCGCGACCCACGGGCGAGGAGAACCGCGTGGCCACGATCACCGAGGGCATGACCTTCGGCTGGTCCGGGCTGCACCCGAAGAAGAAGTACACCCTCACCGCCTACTGCACCGAGGAGAACTGCAAGGCGCTGCGCATCGATTCGAAGAAGCTCGGCGAGCTGCTCGATGAGAACCACACCATCGGCTACAAGGTGATGCGCAACTTGGCGAAGCTGATCGGTGATCGCTTCATCGCGCTGCAGGACAAGATCGCCAGGGTCTACGGCCAGGACGACATCGACGGCTGGTAGGCGCGTCGGCGTCGACCTCGTCCTGTGCCCCCCAAGGGGCCCTCTCGAGGCGGCCCGGATCGGCTATACTGCCGGGCACGTGAAGCGAGGGAGGCGGCGGATCGCCAAGCTGGTGAACGCCAAGTGCCCCGAGTGCGGGGCGCGGCTCTGGACCACGAGCACGGAATCCTCGAATCGAGACCGGGCTCTTTGGCGGGTCGATTGCATGCCTGTGGTCTGCTATCTTCCGCAGCGCTCGTGTTTGCCGCAAGATCACCGGTGCCGCTCGCCTGGATCGCGCTCGCCGCGGCGCTGGCGCCGGCCTGCTCGCTCGCCGGCTGCCGGTCCGCGCCGCGCTGGCGGGTCGATCTGCGCCACGCCGAGCCCCTGGGAAACCCCGACGCCCCGATCGAGGTGATATCGTTCTCCGACTTCCAGTGCAGCTGGTGCAAGCGTGCTGCGGCCGAGCTGCGCCGCCTCCGGCACGCCCATCCCAACCGGATCGTGCTCTACTTCAAGCACTTCCCGCTCTCCTACCACCCCCACTCGGTCGACGCGGCCCGCGCGGCCGAGGCGGCCCGCCTCCAGGACGCCTTCTGGAAGATGCACGACCTGTTGTTCGCCCACGCTCACGAGCTGCACGTCGGCGGAGTCTGGACCTCGCTGGCGAACAAGGCCGGAATCGATCCCGAGCGCCTCGTCCGCTCGATGAAATCCGACGAGGTGCGCAACCGCGTGGCCGCGGATCGCGCCGAGGGCGAGGCGATCGGGGTCGACGGCACTCCCTTCTTCTTGATCAACGGCGTGCCGTTCCGCGGCTCCTGGGCCGATCTCTCGCATCGCCTGGCCGGGCCCGGCGGCGGAGCGAGGTGAAAAGATGGGCCGCCGCAAGCGCCGCGATCGCAGTGCCGATTCGAAGAGCCGCTCCCGAGACGGAGCGCGCCCCGCCGGAGGCCGGACCCGATCCGGCCCGTCCCGGCTGCGCGCCCACCTCTCGTCCCGGATCGACCTCTACGCCGCGGCCGCGACCGCGCTGGCCTTCGGCTGGCACCTGCTGTCCGGCGACGAGGTCTTCGTCGGCTCCGGCTCCGACATCGTCAGCATGGAGTACCCGCTGCACGCCTTCGCCACCGGATGGATGGGACGCGGCACCCTCCCGCTCTGGAACCCCTACATCCTGGGCGGCGTCCCCTTCCAGGCCGGAGTGCACGGCTACCTCTACCCCGGCTGGTGGAGCGGAATCGTTTTGCCCACCGGCTTCGACATCTCGCTGTCGCTGGTGCTGCACATGGTGCTGGCCGCGACCGGCGCGACCTGGTTCGCGCGCGGCAGGGTCGAAAGCCGCGCGGCGAACTACCTGGCCGGAATCACTTACGCCCTGTCCGGTTTTTTCATTCTGCACGCCTTCGCCGGCCACCGCGTGCTGCTGGCCAGCGCGGCCTGGCTGCCCTGGGTCTGCGGAGCCGTCGACCGCGCCGCGCGCAAAGGACCGCGTCACCTGCTCGCCGGCGCAATCGTCGCGGGGCTGGCGATCCTCGGCGGCCACTACCAGACGCTCTACATCGGGCTGGGCGGTCTGCTCGTCTGGATCTCGCTCGATCGCCTCGCGGCGACCGAGGGCGGACCGCGGCCGCGCGCCCTGGCCGCCGGCCGCGGCCTCGCCGCCTGGGCGGCGATCCTCGCTGCCGGAGCCTCGATCGCGGCCGTGCAGATCCTGCCGGCGCTCTCGGTCGCCGATCTCTCGCAGCGCCCCGGTGGCGATCCCGAGTTCGCCGCCTCCTTCTCCTCGGCGCCTCCCAACCTGCTGACCTACCTGGCACCCCACCTGTTCGGCAACAAGGTCGACGCGCCGTTCGTCGGCAGCTGGTCCTACTGGGAATCGCTCGGCTACCTGGGGCTGGCGCCCCTGGCCCTGATCGCCTTCGCCGCGGCCGCGCTTCCGCCGCGACGGACCCTGCCGGCGCTGATCGTCTCCGCGCTGGGCCTCGCCCTGTCGCTGGGAGCGCACACTCCGCTGTTCGATCTCTACCTCGCGGTCGCGCCCGGCGCCGACCTGTTCCGCTCGCCGGGCCGCTTCTGCCTGCTGGCGACCCTGCTCGGCTCGCTGCTGGCCGCCCAGGGGCTGGACGCCTGGCTCTCGCCCGATCTCTCCGGGCGGCGACGCCGGATCGCGACGGCCGCGGCGCTCGTGGCCTGCCTGGCCGGCGCGATCGCGGCGCTCTGGATCCGGCCGGCAAACGCCGCCGAGCATGCCGCGTTGATCTCCGCCCTCGACCCGGGCTCCGAGATCCGAGCCGGCTCCGAGATCGCCGGGAGCGTCGCCGAGCTGGCCCGCTCGGAGACTGTCCGCGGCGCCGTCTTTCTGATCGTCGCCGCAGCGTTGCTCGGCGCGCTCGGCTGGCGTGCGCGCTCCCGGCGGGCGGGCGCGCTGTGCATCGTCGCGCTGGCGGTCGTCGACCTGCACGCCTTCTCCGGGCGCTTCCTGACCGCCGGCGACGCCGATCGGTTCCGCTGGCCCGGAGCGCTGGCCGAACGCGTCGAGGAGCTTCCGCCCGGCTCGCGCGCGATCCTGGCGCCCGAGCTGCACAACCCCGACCACGGAGCGATCCACGGCCTCTCCAATCCTGGCGGGTACGACATCTTCATCGACGGCGGCTACGCCCGCTACCTGAACCGCATCGCGGGTCGCGACCCGCGGCGCTTCATCGCCTACGCCAAGATCAGGCGCGACCACCCGCTGTTGCGACACCTGGGCGCCGCGCTGCTGATCTCCGGCTTCCCCCTCGAGCGGGGATCGAGCCGCACGATGCGGGGTTTCGACGAGTTCTCGCCCTGGAAGCGGATCGGCCGCTACCACCTCTACCGCTGCCAGGATCCGACTCCCCGCGCCTTCCTGGTGCACGACGCGGAGGTGATCCCGAACGAGGATCGGGCCGCCGCTCGACTCTCCGAGCCCGGGTTCGAGATCGAGCGCACCGCGGTGCTGGCCGATGACCCGCCTCGGCTCGGTCGACCGGCGAAAGGCGACCGCGCCCAGATCGTCGAGTACTCGCCGAACCGCGTCGCAATCGAAGTCGAGGCCGGCGACGAGGCGCTGCTGGTGCTGTCCGACAACCCCCATCCCGGCTGGAGCGCGAGCGTGGACGGGGAGCGGGTCGCGATCCGCCGCGCCAACCTGGTGATGCGCGCGCTGCCGGTCCCGCCCGGGGGGCACCTGGTCGAGATGAGCTACCTGCCCGGATCATTCGTGCTGGGCGCGATCGTCTCCTGCCTGGCCCTGCTCGCGCTGCCGGCCGTCGTCCTGATCCTGCGCCCGAGGCGCGGGGCGTCCTCCGGGTGAGCCGGAGCGGCCCGCCGCTCGAGTCGGAACCAGCTCCACCAGCTCGAATCGCCGCACCGCGCGCCCGCCGCGCTCCACGATCACGTCGATCCCGCGCCCGGCCCGCGCCGCCCCGCCGAAGACCCCTTCCGCCTCGTGCTCGAAGCGGTTGTCGATCACCAGCCAGCTTCCGGGCGGCGGATCGCCGAGCGGCTCGTACCAGAAATCGAAGTCGTCGATCTCGTCGGTGACGCAGCGCACCGGCGGATCGTCCGGACGCCACAGGACCCGCTCCAGCTGCGCGCAGAGGGTGTAGTGCGCCGCCACCACCACGCTCGGCCGCGGATCGATATCGCGAATCGCCGCTGCCGTCTCCTGCCAGCCGCGCAGCTCGTTGGCCAGGTCGTAGCGCGGTTCGTAGCTCTCGGCGGGCGTCAGCGCCGGTAGCAGCGGTGTCGAGACCAGCAGGTGGAGCGCCGCCAGCGCGGCCGCTCCCAGCCCGATCGCCCACTTGGCCGCGGTGCGCAGGCGGCGCCCGCCGTCGGCCACCGCGCCCGCGGCGGCGATCAGCAAGGGCAGGTAGCCGACCGCCGGCCAGTGAGGCTCGGCGACCGGCGACCAGAGCACCAGCAGGTAGCCGGCGGCGAGGGTCGGCAGCGAGACGGCGAGCAAGACCGCGATCTCCGGTCTGTGCCGCGTCCGCCAGGCGCGCAGCGCTCCGGCGCCGATCAGCGCCAGGGTCGGCGGACCGATGTACAGCAGCTGGCCGCCGAGCAACGCCCCCAGGTTGCGCAGGGAAAAGCCGGCCTCGCCCTGAGTCCAGACCAGGCGGTGCAGCGCGCCGGCCCATCCGTGGCGAGCGTTCCAGGCCAGGACCGGCGAGGCCAGCGCCAGCGCAATCGCGGCCGCCAGCCAGAAGCCCGGCCGGCGGAGCCAGCGCCGCCCCTGTCCGATCGAGACGAAGACCAGCGCGCCCAGCGCGAGCATCACGCCCGTGTGCTTGGCCACAAAGCCCGCCCCGGCCAGCGCTCCCAGCAACGCGGGGCGAGCGTACAGCTCTCGGAAGCTGCGGGGTCGGGGCTCGCGCGCGGCGCGGCACAGCTGCCAGCAGAACGCGATCCAGATCGCCGTCAGCAAGGCGTCCGGCGCCGCCGCGACCGTCCCGATCGCAAAGGCCGGGGTGGCGAGCAGCAAGGGAGCCGACCAGGCGGCGGCGCGCTCTCCGTACAGGTCGCGCGCCAGCAGCCAGCCGAACAGCACCGCCAGCAGCATCGAGAACAGCGAAACCGAGCGCGGAGCCCAGGCGGTGGGGCCCAGCACGCTCTCGGCCAGCCCGATCGTCCAACCGATCAGGGGCGGGTGATCGAGGTAGGAGAGCTGGAGGTGGCGCCCGTAGCAGACGTAGAGCGCCTCGGCGTCTCCCAGGTCCAGAAGCGCCGTGACCAGCAGATTGCTCGCCGCCAGCAGCGCCGCGACGATCAGCGCCGGGATCGCGGCGCGCTTCATCCGGTGACCCTCCGCACCAGCCGCGCCACCCGCCGCGCGGCGCCCGGTCCGCCGATCCTGCGCCGCACCTCGGCCAGGTCCTCGCGCTGCGCGCGCCCGAGAGCGGGATCGAGCAGATCCAGTGCGGCGCGGGCCAGCGAGGGTCCGTCCGCCTCGCGCTGCAAGAGCTCGGGCACGACCCGCCGTCCCAGGATCCAGGAGGGAAGCGCCACGTACGGCACGCGCACCAGCGCGCCGGCCGACAGCCAGCTGAGGCTTCCGAGGCGGTAGACCGCCGCCAGCGGAACGCCCTCCAGCGCCGCCTCCAGCGTCGCGGTCCCGGAGGCGACCAGCGCGGCGTCGCTCGCCGCCAGCAGGTCGCGGGCGCGCAGATCCGCGCTCGGCGTCGCGCAGCCGACGCGCTCGATCTCGTTCGACCAGGGCTTCTCCGCTCCGGGCGGCGGGGCGAACAGGGTCCGCACCCCGCCGTTCTCCAGCCTGAACGCGGCGTCCAGCAGCGGTCCCGCCAGGCGACGCAGCTCTGACTCGCGAGAGCCGGGGAGCAGCGCGACCAGCCGGGCGTCCTCGTCCACCTCCAGCCGGCGCCTGACCTCGTCGCGAGCGAGCGCGGGCGGCTCGTCCAGCGAGGGGTGCCCCACGTGCTCGGCGGCGACGCCCGCCGCGTCGTAGAGGGGCTTCTCGAAGGGCAGCACCAGCGCGACCGCGTTCGTCCGCTCGCGCAGCAGCTCGAGCCGGCGCCGGCGCCAGGCCCAGACCTGCGGGCCGACGTACTGCACGACCGCCGTCCCCTCGGCGCGCAGCACGCGCGCCAGGGGCAGATTCAGCTCCGGGGAGTCGACCAGCAGCGCGACCCGCGGACGACGCGAGCGCGCAGCTTCGCGCAGTTCGACCCAGACCCGCGACCAGCGTCCCAGGCGGGCCGCCACGTCTCCCAGCCCAATAGCGGCCAGATCCTCCATTTTCGCCAGCAGCTCGACGCCTGCCGCGGACAGCTCGGGCCCGCCCACGCCGAACGCCTCCAGCGAACCGTCGGCCCGCAACGCCTCGATCGCGCGCGCCGCCGCCCGATCCGCGGACGCCTCGCAGGCGACGACCAGCACGCGCAGGCTCACCGCTGTCGACCTCATGCCGGGCACGATACCGCCGCGGCCCGGCTGTTTCCAGCCTTTCACCGCCCCGTGGGCTCGTGCGAGGACCACGCAGGTGGTGTTCGCGCAAGCCGAGATGTCCAAGACCTGGCAGTCACAGCCAGGCCGGGTTCATGAACCGTCCTTTTGCGCATCTCTTTCCTCCCTGGTTTCTCGCATCGCTGGCAAACGGCCGTCCAAAGGAGTATGAAAAAAGCATGAGAATCTACGGACCGGTTCCATCGCGGCGCTTCGGCCTCTCGCTGGGAGTCGACCTGGTGCCGCACAAGACCTGCACCCTGGACTGCATCTACTGCCAGCTCGGCTCCACCGACAACCTGCTCTCCGAGCCGGAGGAGTTCTACCCCCCGGAGCAGGTCCTGGCCGACGTGGAGGAGGCGCTGGACGACGGACCGCGCCCGGACGTGATCACGCTCGCCGGCTCCGGAGAGCCGACCCTGTACGCCGGCCTCCACGGCCTCGTCCGGGAGATCGCGCGCCTCGCCTCCGGCGTTCCGCTGCTGCTGATCACCAACGGCACCCTCTTGTGGCGCGAGGAGGTCGCGCGCGCGGCGCTCGAGGTGGACATCCTGGCTCCCTCGCTGGACGCGGGCAGCGCCGCGATGCTCGAGCGGATCAACAGGCCGCACCCGGATATCACGCTGGAACGCTACGTCGACGGCCTGGAGAGAGTTACCAACGCCTTCGAAGGCGAGGTCCGGCTCGAGGTGATGCTGGTCGCCGGAGTCAACGACGACAACGAGAGCATGTCGGCGATCGCCGGGATTCTGAAGCGGCTGCGCTACGATCGCATCGACCTCAACACTCCGGTCAGACCACCCTTGCCGGAGCGCGGCGCCGTTCCGTGCGACGAGCGGACCCTGGAGCGGGCGATCGAGATCTTCGGCCCCGAGGCGCGCCCGATCGGCAAGTTCAGCCCGCCCTCCGGCCGGGAATCGGCGGCCGAGCACGCCTTCGACGACCGCGACAAGGACGTGCGCGAGATGCTGCTGCGCAGGCCGTGCACGATGGACGACATCGCCGCCTCGCTGGGCATGCACCGCAACCACGTGATCAAGATTCTCGATCGGCTGGTGGACGCGGGGCTGGTCGAGTCCCTGCCGAGAGAAAACGGCGTCTACTACCGGGTCCGTGGAAAGGCTCTGCGCGACCTCTGACCGCCGGCGGGATCGATCTCAGCCCAGCTCGGAGACCAGCGCCTCGCGAACCGAGGCGGCCAGCTCGGCGTTCCTCTGCTCGTCGGGGCCTTCGACCAGCACGCGCGCGACGTTCTCGGTGCCCGAGTAACGGACCAGCACCCTGCCCTCGTCGCCGAGCTCCTCGCGCGCCGCGGAGATAGCCCGCTGCGTTTCCTGCAGCTGCTCGAGAGGGCGCTTGGTCCCCACCGCGAAGCTGTCGAGCGCCTGGGGCACGCGCTCCATGATCCCGTCGGCGATCGACGAGAGGGACCTCTGCTCGCGCACCAGCACGGCCAGCACCTGCAGGGCCGCCAGGATCCCGTCGCCGGTGGTGGCGTGCTCCATGAAGATCAGGTGACCGGACTGCTCTCCACCGAAGGTCGCGCCGCGCCTGCGCATCTCCTCGACCACGTAGCGATCGCCGACCGGAGTGCGCACCACCAGGCCACCCGCGTCGCGCACCGCGCGATCGAGGCCCAGGTTGCTCATCACCGTGGTCACGAGGGTCTCGTCGCGCAGGCGACCTTCGCGAATCATCCGCGTCGCCAGCAGCGCCATCACCGCGTCGCCGTCGACCACGCGCCCGCGCTCGTCGACCAGGATCACTCGGTCGGCGTCTCCGTCCAGGCTGATCCCGATATCCGCGCCGCGGCGCACCACCTCGTCGGCGATCCGCTCCGGGTGCAGCGAGCCGCAGCCCGCGTTGATGTTGTAGCCGTCCGGCCGCGTTCCCAGCGCGTCCACCTCGGCTCCGAGCTCGCGGAAGACAGTCGGCGCCGTCCGATAGGCGGCGCCGTTGGCGCAGTCGACGACGAGCGCGACGCCGTCGAGCGCCAGCTCTCGCGGGAAGGTGTGCTTGAGCTCCACCACGTAGCGCCCCACCGCGTCCTCGACGCGCACGGCGTTTCCCACCTCGTCGGGCGCCAGCTGATCGCGATTGTCGTCGCCCTCCTCCATCAGGCGCTCGATCGCCGCCTCCTCCGCGTCCGGAAGCTTGAAGCCGTCCTGAGCGAAGAGCTTGATCCCGTTGTCGGTGTAGGGATTGTGCGAAGCGGAGATCACGACCCCGGCGTCGGCCCGCATCGACGACGTGATGAACGAGATTCCCGGCGTGGGCAGCGGCCCGACGAGCATCACCTCTCCGCCCGCCGCGCAGATCCCCGAGGCCAGCGCCGTCTCCAGCATGTAGCCCGACAGCCGCGTGTCCTTGCCGACCACGACCCGCGGCCGCCTGCGCCCTCCCCGCTCCCGGGCGTTGATCGCCAGGGCTCGACCCAGCGAGAGCGCCACCTCGCCGGTGATCGGGTGGCGGTTGGCCACCCCTCGAATCCCGTCGGTGCCGAACAGCTTGCGTTGCGAGCCCATCTCTCCTCCGCCGGACGAAACGGCGGCGGCGGCGACACGAGATCGCCTCGACCGACGCCGGTTCTGAAATCGACCCTATTTCTTGCCGAGCTTGGCCTTGATTCCCTCGATCAGGGCGTTTTGGGCCTTGACGTAGTCCGCCCAGGCGCGGGCGACCTTCTCTATGATCTGCGATTCGAAGACCTCGCGCGAATCCTTGAGACATGTCTCGATACCGAACACCGACTTGGTGTCCGGCATCTCGGCCTTGCGGTACTTCTCGAGAATCGTCTCGTATGTTTCGTCCGCCTCGGCATCTCCGTCCAGCAGCTTGGGCAGGCAGTCGTCTACCACGCGCCGGAACCAGTCGGAACGCTCGTTGAGGCAGGTGTCCTCGAGCTTGTTGCCCAGCTCCTGAGTGTCGATATCGACCATCTGTGCCGAGCTTCCGAGAATGCACTGCACCAGCCGCGTGTACTGCACGGCCTTCTTGCGGAACTCGTCCTTCTTGGGGTCTCCCTGTGCTCCGAGCCAGGCGTCGCCGGCCGGCTTGAGCTTCTCCTTGCCCTCCAGGTAGGTCTCGTAGCGAACGATCTCGTCGGCAAAGCTCTTCCAGGCGTCGTAGAGCCCCTCGGCCGCCTTCTTGACGTTCTCAGGCAGCTCGGCGACGTCGGCCGGCGCGGTCAGCGACCTGTACTTCTCGAGCGACTCCTCGAGCACGGGCAACGCCTCCTCGCGGAGGTGCTTCTCGTAGGCCACCGGCGCCGAGTCGAGGATCTCCTTGACCCTCAGCTCGAAATCCTGGTTGCTCTTCAGCTCCTTGATGTCGATTTTCGACTTTTTCCAGAACGCTTCGTAGCCGGCGCGGTGCGCGGCATCGAAATCGGCGCGAGCCTTCTCGTAGCGCTTCTCCTCGGCCTCTCCCTTCAAAACCCACCAGATCGCGGCTCCTCCCGCTGCCAGCGCGATCAGCACGACCAGGATCGCTCTGATGCGCTGGCCTGTGTTGGTAATCTTGATGTTCTCGTCTCCCGCCGGCGGCGGGGTCTCGGGCATTCCGCCACCACTGCTGTCGGGATTGTCGGTCATCGCAACCGGCTCCTTTCCGTCTCGCCCCCCCCAGGGGGACTGACCCAATTGTCCGTTCTGTCACCACTGCTTGAAACTCGACTTTTTCTTTATCGTCGCCGGGTGGGCCCTGTCAACGGCCTCGTCGTCGGAGCAGCGGGCACGGGGCGCCTACCGTCCGTCCGGCTCCAATCCCAGCCTGGCGATCATCTTCTGCAGCCCGAAGCGGGAGACTCCCAGCAGATCGGCCGCACGCGAGCGGTTTCCCCCGGTGCGCCGCAGGGCGGTCCGGATCAGCCAGCTCTTGAGCGCGTCGACCCTGGCGCCCATCTCGAGATCGGTCTCGTCTCGTTTCGGCAACGAGCCCGCGTCCCCTCCGAGCACGGCCTCCGAGAGGTGCTCCTCTTCGAGCACGTTCTCACAGAGCACCAGCGCCCGCGTGATCTCGTTTTCCAGCTGGCGCACGTTTCCCGGCCACGAGTAGGAAAGCAGCGCCTCCATCGCCCGCTTCGTGATGCGCGGCCTCCTCTCTCCGGCCCGCTCGGAAACGAAATGATCGACCAGCGCCGGAATATCCTCGCGCCGCTCGCGCAGCAAAGGCAGCTTCACGCGGATCACGTCGAGGCGGTAGAACAGGTCGCGCCGGAAGGCTCCGGCCCGCACCCGCTCCTCCAGATCGGCGTTGCTCGCCGCCAGCAGGCGCACGTCCACCCGGCCCGAACGCTCGTCCCCCAGGCGCCGCACCTCTCCGTCCTGCAGCACGCGCAGCAGCTTGGCCTGCATCTCGAGCGGCATCTCGCCCACCTCGTCGAGGAACAGGGTGCCGCCGTCGGCCTCGGCGAACAGGCCGCGGCTGTCCCGCACCGCGCCGGTGAATGCTCCACGCATGTGGCCGAACAGCACCGACTCCAGCAGCGCGGCCGGTACCGCCGCGCAGTTCTCCGCCACGAAGGCCTTCTGGCCGCGCGGGCCGTTGTAGTGGATCGCACGGGCAACCAGCTCCTTGCCCGTCCCCGACTCACCCTCGATCAGGACCGGCACGTCGGTCGCGGTGACGCGGTCGACCAGCTTCAAGGCCCGCATCATCGGCTCGGAACGCCCCACGATCCCCTCGTAGCCGTAACGGGTGCCCAGCTCCCGTTCTTTCCGCTCCAGGTCGCGACGCGTGCGCTCGAGCTCGTCCTTGCGCGAGTCCAGCTCGCTCTCGAGGCGCCGGTTGAGACGTTCGATGCGCCGTTGCCTGCGGCGGTTCTCGGCGGTCAGGCGGGCGTTCTCCAGCGCGATCGCGGCCTGGTCGGCCAGCGCCCGCATCAGCTCGAGCCGTTGCTCGTCGAAGCGGCCCCCGCCGCTGCTGTCCACGTAGATCGCTCCGGTCACGCGCCCCTTGACCGCCAGCGGCACGGCCAGCACGTACCTCAGATTGAGCGCCGCCACGGAGCGCTGATCGCGGAAGCGCTCGTCGGCCTGGGCGTCGGTCGTCACCAGCGGCTCGCCTGTCTCGTAGGCGCGCAGCGCCACCGAGCGCGAGTAGCTGCGCTCCCTGCCCTCGAGCTTCTCGCGATCGATGTTGCGGGCGCTGCGGATCCGCAGCCCCTCCTTGCCGTCGCTGACCAGCAGGAATCCCCGCTCCGCCCCGGAGACGTCGAGCGCCGTGTCCATGATGCGGTCGAGCAGGACCCCGACCCGCTGCTCGGAGTTGAGCCGCGTGTTGATTCTGACCAGCCGGCGCCAGGCCCAGGCCTCGGTGCCCGCCACCTCCGAGCTGGACGCGGAGCCGTCCGCGGCTCCGATCAGAGCCTTCAGCTCCCGCTCGATCGCATCCATCCGCGTCTCGTCGCGATGCAGGGTCGGAGTCCGCTGTCTCTCTCGCCGCGCCGTTCGCAGCGCCTCCCGCGCCAGCGCGGACGCCTCTTCGTCGCGTCCCAGGCGCCCGGCCAGGCGGGCGGCGGCGGCCAGCGCGGGCCTGTAGCGAGCCCGTCTCCGCTCTCCGCCCGCGGGCAGCATCTCGCTCAGGGCGTCCAGCGCGGCCTCCAGGCCCCGACCTTCGGCCAGCGCCAGCTCGGATTCGATCCGTCGCAGCTCCAGCTCGTCGCCGCCGGCGCGCCGGGCCGCCTCGATCTCCTCGCGACATTCCTCCGGGTCGCCCCTTGCGGCCAGCACCTCGGCCAGGTGGCGATGCGCCGCCGACAGCTCCTCGGTCGCCTTCGCCCGCTCGGCCATCTTTCGCGCCCGCCGCAGCGTCTCGATCGCCTCGTCGTCCCTGCCCAGCGCATGCAACGACTCCCCCTGCACGCACTCGGCGAAGGCGGCGGCGGTGCCGAGATCCGCTTCGGCCGCGTGACCGGCCGCGCGCCGAGCCGCCTCCAGCGCCCCCGCCGCGTCTCCGGAGCGCAGCAGCAGCTCGGCGTAGTTGGCTCCGGCCACGGCCAGCTCGCCGCTGCGACCGAACCGGGACAGGCCCCGCAGACCGTCGCGGTAGACCTCCAGCGCGCGCTCCACCTCCTCCATCTCGGTCAACGCCGCCGCCAGGTTGACCGCGTAGGTCGCGGCTCCGTGGCGATCTCCCGCCGCTCGCGCGCTCTCGAGCGCCGCCCGGTAGCGCTCCGCCGCCTCGGACCAGCTCTCGCGCCCATGGGCCGCGATCCCGGCCAGCGAGTGGAACCTGGCCTCGAGCCGCGGATCTCCGATCTCTCCCGCCGCAGATATCCCCGCGCCGGCCAGCTTCTCCGCGCGCTCCAGATCTCCGCGGGCCAGCGCGATCAGCGTCGCGGTGGCCAGCACTCCGCTGCGCGCGGCCGACTGGTCGGCGACCGGCAGCACGTGGCCGACCGTCTCGCGCGCCGCCTCGACATCCCCTTCGTCCAATCGAACCCGCGCCGCCAGCGCGCGCGCCTCGGCCGCCAGCTCGGGCAGCGAGTCGCCGGCCAGCCCGTCGAGGATCGACAATGCCTCGCGGACGTCCCCGGTCAGGCGCAGAGCCGCAGCCCTCTCGAGCGCGGCCCGTCGGCGCAGCTCGTCGGAGGAGCCGGCGTCGGCCAGCTTCGCGGTCAGCTCCAGGGTGCGTTGGTAATGCCCGGTCTCCCGCATCAGTCGTGCCGCGCGAACCGCGATCTCGTCGCGCGGTCTGCCGCGCGAAACGGCCAGCACCTTTTCCAGCAGTCGCGCCGCCGCGGCCGGGCCCCCGGCCGCGGACGCCTGGCGATCCACCGCCAGCAGAGCCAGCTCGCGGGCCCGCTGCGGATGGACGGCTCCCGCGGCGTGCCCGGCCATCGAAGCCGGATCCGAGCCCGGCCTGCTCTCCAGCAGCTCCAGGGCGCGGGCGTGCAGCGACCTGGAGCGACCGCGATCGATTCCGGCCGCGACTCCGCGTGCAGCCACCCCGGGAATCCCGACGCTCCCCTCGCCCGTCTCCAGCCAGCCGCGCCGTGCCAGGCTCGCCGCCGCCCGGCCGAAAGCCTCGTCGTCCTCCAGCCCCGCGAGCGCGCAGACCAGATCGGGATCCCCCGTTCCGTCCAGGATCGAGAGCGCCTCGACCAGCGCAATCTCCTCCTCGCCGGCCCCGGCCAGCAGGCCGGCCGCCGCGAGCCTCTCGGTCTCGTCCGGAAGGTCGAGCGCGTCCAGCTCGCTCCTCGAGGCCGCGGGACGCGCGCCGCGATCCACCAGCTGCGCGATCGTGGACTCGGTGAGCAGCGGAATGCCGCCGGTGCGATCTCGCACCCAGTCCGACAAATCCTCTCCGGAAGGCTTTCCGAGCAGCTCGTCGATCAGCTTCCGCTCGTAGTCCGCCGTCAGCGGTCGCACCTCGAGCGGCTCCGCGCACCAGGCGCGAGCATCTTGCGCGGCTCGCGCGGCGTCGCGCGATTCGACAATCAGCAGCAGCTGCTCCGGACGCCCGCCGCGCAGGTCCGGCACCCAGTGCAGAGCTTCCTCGAGCAGCTCGTCCGATCCCCCCGTCACGTGCACGACCGCCGGCTCCGAAACGCCGATCAGCACCTCGGCGACCGCGCGGGCCAGACGGCTCCTCGACTGCGCGCCCTGCGGCGGGGATCCTCGAGTCCAGCGCGCGACGAGCTGCTCGTCCTCCTCGGACAGCCCGGCGCGGCGAAAAGCCGCCGCCACGATCTCCCGCAGCTCGCCGGCGACGAGCTGCGGCGGGATCCCTCCCCTCTCGGCCGCGTCGATCTGCGCCCTGACCGCGGCGTCCCGGACAAGGCGGCTCTTGCCCACCCCGTCCGGCCCGGCGACCAACGCGCCGCGCGGTCCGGGATCGCCGCGCGCCGCCGCTCCGATCCACGAGACCAGCCGATCGATCTCGGCCGCGCGGCCGATCGTCTCCGCGGCGCGGCTCCTGTCCCCCAAGGCGATCGGATGCTCGACCGCGGTGGCGTCGTCGATCAGGTCGTCCTCGCCGACGGCGGCCAGCAGGTCGGCTCCCATCGAACGGGCCAGCGCGAGCGCCACCTCGCGCATCGAGCCCAGGCGACGCTCCGGGCGCGGGCGAACCATCCTCTCGATCACCTCCCACAGCTCGACCGGCACGTCTTCGCCCGGCGCGCTCGGCAGGGGATTCTCCGGCTCGGGGGCAACGCCGGCCAGCAGGCGGGCCAGTGTCGCGCCGAGAGCGAACACGTCGGCCGCGATGCCGGCCACGCCACGCATCGCCTCCGGCGCCATGTAGCCGAGCGTGCCCGCGCGCAGACCATCGGCCACGTCGATCTCGCGGGAAAGACCCAGATCGATGATCTTGATCGGATCGGCGTCGGGGCCGACAAGCAAATTGGAGGGCTTGACATCGCGGTGCAGCAGCCCGGTGCGATGCAGGCGTCCCAGGGCCAGCGCCGCTGCCACGCCGACGCGGGCCACCGCGCGAGACCGCCTGCGGCCCTGCAGCGAGTCGGCCCAGCGGTGCGCCGGCTCGCCTTCGACCAGCTCCTGCGTGAAAAAGACGACGCCCGGACGCAGCGACTCGATCTCGCCGGCGCCCTCCAGCCGATTCACCGTTCCCAGCTCGTGGACGCGCACCAGGTGTGGATGCTCCAGCCGCGCCAGCCGCTGGAACTCGAAGCGCAGCAGCGCGCCGTGGGATGCATCGCCCAGCAGCTTGAGCGCCGTGGGACGACGCGGGACGACGCGGTCGCGCACCTCCAGGACCGACCCCTGCGCGCCGCGGGCCAACACGCGCACCAGCTCGTACCTGTCGTTGATCACGGCCCTCATGGCAACTCTGTTGACAACCTTGAAGATTCTCCGTTCCGGTCGAAGTTCTTTTTGTTTGTACCAGCAACGCTCCTTCTGGTCGAACATCGTTGTCGTTTTCATCCTGAAAAAGTGTTGATTCCTTCGAACAATTGACAATCATTCAATTATAATTGATATTATAAGTGAAAAACAAACAGAGGTGCTGCAATGGGGCAGGTGACCATCTACCTCGACGCGAAAACGGAGAAGAAATTGGAGCGGGCGGTGACCGCGAGCGGAATCTCGCGCAGCAAGTGGATTGCACGCTTGATAGAAAAACGCCTCTCGGACGAATGGCCGGACGGTGTCGCCGAGCTCGCCGGACAGTGGAAGGATTTCCCCTCGGCCGAAGATCTCCGAGAGGATATTCCGCCGGATCGAAACAGGGAAAAGCTTTGACTTCTTATGCGCTTGACACCAATACCCTGATCTATTTTTTCAAGGGAGAAGGTCGGGTCGCCCGGCGCCTGCTTTCCGAATCGCCGGCCAACGTCGCGGTACCCTCGGTAGTCGTCTACGAGCTTGAGGTGGGAATCGCCAAGTCTAAAAATCCGGCGAAGAGAAAAAACCAGCTCGAAAGACTAATCTCGGCCGTGCGGCTGCTTCCGTTCGGGCGCGCGGAGGCCGCGGCGGCGGCCGAGATCAGAGCCGAGCTGGAACTGCGCGGCGCTCGGATCGGACCGATGGACAATCTGATCGCCGGCACCGCGCTGTCCAGCGGTACCGTGCTGGTCACACGCAACGCGGAGGAGATGAAGCGCTGTCCCGGCCTGAAAATCGAGAACTGGTACTGACGACCCTCTTTGGCCGTCCGGAATGAAACCCGTGCGCTTTTTGTTTGTCTGTCGATCCAAAGCGCGTTCACCGCTATGCTGTTCGCAAGAAACGAGGTGATCATGCACGTATTTTTCAGATTCGCCGCCTGCTTCGTCTGCGCCGCGGCGCTGTCCGCCTGCGCAGGGGCCCAACGCCAGATGCCTTCCTTTCCCCACCGCCCGGCACAGACCGACTGGGACGAGGAGGCGCTGGCCGCGGCCGTGGAGAGCTTCTACACCGCCGAGGACATGGACGCGGCCGCGGCCGCGGTCGAGCGAGCCGCGGAGATCGCCCCGGAGGCTCCGGCCACGCACGAGATCGCCGGCCGGCTGGAGCGCTATCGCGGCAACGAGCACGAGGCGTGGCGGCATTTCTACCTGGCGCTGGCCGATCCCGAGAACCCGGCGGCCTTCTTCCACATGCTCGATCTGCTCGAGCTGCAGGAGACCACCTCCGAGTACCGCGAGGCGATGGCGCTGTTCGAAGAGCTGCTCGAGGGACACCCGGATCACCACCTGCGACGCGTGTCCGCCGCCTTTCTGGCGAGCTGGCGCCGGCGCCTGGACGCGAACGTGGAAGGCGCGCGCGCGGCCCTCGAGCACCGCGGCAGTATTACCGAATTCGCCCTGATCAGCCCATTCGACAACGAGGAAGGCAAGGGCTTCTCCGTGGAGTACCCCCCCGAGCGCGAGGTCGATCTGGAGGCCGAGTACCCGGGCATCCCGTTCCCGGCCCGCTGGCGGGTCGACGTTCCGCTCGACCACCAGAACAACCTCGATCTGCTGGCCCTGATATCACCGGGCAACTCGGTCGTCGCCTACGCCGCGAGCTGGGTGCGCGTTCCCGACGACGGTCGCTACCACGTCCGGGTCACCACCACGGACCCGGTGCGGCTCTGGGTCAACTCGATCGAGATGCTCTCGATCGAGCGCGTGGCGAACGAGACCGTCGACCAGTTCGTGGTGCCGGTCACTCTGCGCGCGGGCTGGAACCGGCTGCTGCTCAAGAGCTGCCAGGACAGCGGCGCCTGGCGCGTGGGCGTGGCCGTAACCGACGACCTCGATCGATTGGTTGAAGGAATCGAGAGCTCGGCCGAGCCGCGCGAAGTAGAGCCCGGAGCCGCGCCCGGACCGCCCTACTCCTTCGGGGAGCGTGCCGTACAGCGCCTGGAGCGCATTCCGGGCTCGATGCGCAAGGCCCACCTGGCGATCGATCTGGCCCACGCCCTGGGTCTCTCGGCCGAGACCCAGAACCTGGCGGACGCCTACGTCTCGCTGGTGCCGGAGGGGTTGCTCTCCCGCTACGTCTCGGCGCTGGTCCACTGGCGCAGCGGACAGGCCGGACACACGATCGACACGATCGGAAAGCTGATCGAGGAAAACGGCCCAAAGGCGCCCCGGGCGCTGCTGTTCCGCAGCCGCTTCTTCTCCGATCAGGATCGTTCCGACCGCGCCCGCGAGGATCTGCTCGCCGCGCTGGAGGCCAACCCCGACTACCGCAGCGCGCGCTACGCCCTCTCGCGCAACTACGCTTCGGAGGGCTGGAACGAGGACGCGCTGAAAGCCCGCCTGCGCGACGTGGAGCAGTGGCCGGACGACACCGCGATGCTGTGGGCTCTTTCGCGATCGTACCGCGCCCTGGGGCGCGACGACGAGGCCGAGGAGATCTGCGACCGCATCCTGGAGCTGTGGTCCGGCGCCGAGGACATCCTGGGGCAGCAGGTCTCGACCGCGCTGGACAAGAACCGCTACGGCCGGGCGCTCGACTATCAAGAAGAAGCTTGCCGCATCTACCCCAGCTCCCCGACCTGCTTCCTAGATCTGGGAAAGATCCACCGCCGCGCCGGCAAGGTGAAAAAAGCCGAGCGCGCTTTCCGTCGCGCGCTGGAGATCGACGACCGCTGGTCGACGCCGTACGTGCGCCTCGGCTCGATGGCCTACGAGCAGGGCGACGATGAACGCGCGGTCGAGCTGTGGAAACGCGGCCTGGAGTTCGCGCCGGACAACCACTCGCTGGCGGATCGGATCGAGTTCGTGGCGCCCAGCGACTCCGGAATGCTCGACGACTACGTTCCCTCCGAGGCGCGCATCCGCGAGGTGCTGGCCGGTCGCGGCGAGGTGGAGATCCGGACCGGCGCCAACCTGGTCTACCTGCTCGACCACGCCGTGGAGCGGATCGAGTCCGACGGCTCGGGCCGCCAGGTGGTGACCCAGGTGGCGACCGTGGTCAACGACACCGGTCGCGACCAGCTGACCCGCCACTCCTTCCCGCGCGGCCGGCTCAAGGTCTTCGAGGCCTACGCGATCGACATGGACGGCACGCGCCGCGAGGCGTCCTCGCTGCGGGGGCGGCAGGTCCGCTTTCGCGAGCTGAAGGTGGGCAGCACCGTGGTTCTGCAGTACCGGCTCGACACGCGCCCCTCGGGATACCTGCACCGCCACGTCTACCGCCGCTGGTTCTTCCACGGGGTGGGCAGCCAGTTCGAGGACTCCGAGTTCGTCTTGCTGCTTCCCGAAGAGATGGAGATCAACGAGTGGGGCCAGGGCGACTACGAGCGACGCGAGACCGAGCGCCGGGATCGTCGCGTGCTGCGCTTCAGCGCCGAGCGCGTGCCGCCGCTGGTCGGCGAGCCGTCGTCTCCGCCGGTGATCAACCTGCTGGACCAGGTGATCATCAGCTCGATTCCCGACTGGGACACGATCGCGGGGTGGGACGCGGCCCTGATGGTGGACGCCTTTCGCAGCAACCCGCACATCCGCGAGCTGGCCGAGGAGATCACATCCGACGCCGAGACCGCCGGCGAGCGGCTGGACGCGATCACGCGATTCGTGATGAGGGAGATCCGCTACCAGCAGGACTACGAGAACACGATCGCCGGGGTCAAGCCGCACCCGGCCTCGATCGTCTTGCAACGCGGCTACGGCGACTGCAAGGACAAGTCGGTGCTGTTGATGACGCTCGCCGAGCAGGTGGGGATCGACACGCGCTTCGCCGTGCTGCGCACGACCGGGTCCGGCGACTTCATCAAGGAGATCCCGTTCTTGCAGTTCAACCACGCGATCGTCTACGTCCCCGAGCAGGAGGGAATCGCCGCGCCCCGCTTCGTCGATCCCACCCCGGACACGCTCGACCTGGAGACGTTGCGCCCCGACGCCCAGGGGACCTGGGCGATGACGATCGATCCCGAGACGCGCTCGTGGGAGTTCGAAAAGATTCCGATGCAGCCGGCCTCCGACCAGTTCACTCTGCGCACGGCGCGGATCGAGCCCGCAGTCGAGGGCGAATCGCGCATCGAGCTGGACTTCGCCTTCCAGGGCCCGACCGCCGGCTCGCTGCGCCAGGTGCTGCGCAACCCGGACGACACTCAGATCCTGGCGGCGCAGATGGTCGCGCAGCTGTTCCCCGGAGCACAGGTCGAAACACTGGTCTACCGGGGCGCCGACGACATCGTGGAGCCGCTCGAGATCGAGATGACCGCGGTCAGCGAGCAAGTGGTGCGCCGCCAGGGCGAAAACCTGTTGATCGACCTGCCGCGCTCGGAGAGCCTCTCGAGCTACGTCAGCCTCTCGGAGCGGGAGCTGCCGCTTCAGTCCGGGCTCTATCTCTCGCTGGTCGAGAGCACCGACGAGGTGGTGATACCCGAGGGCTGGCGCGTGCTCCACGCGCCCGAGTCGGTGAGCATGGACAACGAGTTCTTCCAGTTCGAGCGCGCCGCCGAGAAGAAAGACGGCCGGATCGACGTCGAGCTGCGCTTCGCCGAGAAGACCAACCGCATCTCGCCCGAGGACTACCCGCGCTTCAGGGAGCTGGTCGGCAAGGTGGTCGACAACATCAAGCAGAACCTGGTCCTGGCGCCCGAGTAAGAGGACGACTCAGAAGTACCACCGTCCTCCTACGGCAACGAAACCCCGAACACGGATGTCCAAGTCATCGCCGTCGTCGCCTGGCGGGTCGTCGAAATCGAAGATCAGCGACGGCCCGAACTCCACGAACGCCTCGACCGGCACCTCGCGGAAGAGGAACGGGAAGCCGAACGGCACCCTGATCCAGATCGCCGGATCGGCCTCCCAGTCGTCGTCGTCCACGCGGCCACGGTAATGGTCGTCGTCCCAGGGGGCGCGTATTCCGAATCCCCCTCCCACTCCGAAATACCACAACAGGTCGAAGTACTCGTTGCGGGTGACCTCGATCGGGTGCCAGAGGATATCGGCAAATATTGCCATTCGATTGATGTCCCACCAGGTGATCGCGCCGTGGAACTGGAACGCCATCTTGGGACCGAACCAGACCTTGCCCGTGCCCCCGAACGGCTCGCCCATGATCGGGCCCAGCCCGAAATTCTTCTCCTCACCCACCTCGGTCGCCGCGGCCGGCGTCGCCACGCCCAGCCCGGCCGCCAGCATCGCGCCCGCGAGCAAAAAACGCGCTCGCCCCCTTGTTTTTTCGCATACCCTCATTTGCATCCTTTGCGACATCGGTCTCAGCATAGTAAGCCCTGCAGTGAAATGCGAGGCGGCGGGACGAAAGAGGCGGCGCGGTTCACGAGCTGGAAAGCGCGCGCGAGCACGGAAGGAAAATCTCCTACTGGACCGGCACCGACTCGCAGCCGAAGGTGGCGGTCACCTCGGCGCAGACTCCGTCCTTGAGATCCTGGCAGGCCTGCTCGCAGAAGACCACCGTGTCCTCGTCCAGCCAGTCCCAGCCGACGCCCTGCTCGCAGTCCTCGTCGTAGCCGATCAGGTTGTCGGGGCCGATCTCGTCGCCGATCTGCTCCTTGCAGTAGAAGTTGACCTGGGTGGGATCGTCCGAGGCGGTCTGGTCCAGGCTCTCCCAGTCGACATCGAACTCGCAGCTCACCACGCCGCCGGTGATCTCCTGCAGCGCGTCGAGGAACTGCGCCGAGTCGGCCACCGCGTAGTACTCGCCCGCGCCCTGGTCGGCGATGTTCTGCATCACGGTCGCCCAGTCGGCGCTGCCGCCGATCCCCAGCACGTAGACCGAGAAGCCCGCGCCGGCCAGCGCCGCGGCCGCGGCGTAGGTGTTCTCGTCGTCCAGGCAGTTGAGCTCGTTGAGATCGCAGTTGTTGCTCGTGCATTCGCACGGGTAGGTCAGCGACTCGTTGCAGTTGGGCGCGCCGTCGGTGGCGAGCAGCACGAACTTCTCGTTCTCGTCGTCGACCGTCGGCAGGTAGGTGCCCGCCGCGTCCAGCGAGTCGGCGACCGGAGTTCCGCCGCAGACGCCCACGTCGTTCGATCCCCCTCCGACCGCGCTGGAGATCTGCTGCGCCGCGTCAGCGGTTCCGATTGGAATCTGCGGTGTCTCCGGAGCGGCGCACTGGTTGTTGAGCCCCGCGCAGGTCAGTGCCGGAAACAGCATCAGCCCGAACTCGATCTGGCCCTCCATCTGCTGCGTGACCTGGGTCAGGGCCTGGCCCATCGGATTCCACAGATTCGGTTCGGGCCAACCGGGCTTCATGCTGTTGGAGCGGTCGAGAATGATCAACATGTCGACCACGTTGCCGCTGATCTCGAAATCGCTCTCGTCGCAGACGTCGCCGTCCCCGTCCGAGTCGGAATCCGAGTCGGAATCGGAGTCCCCGTCCGAATCGGCGTCCGAGTCGGAGTCCGAGTCCCCGTCGGCGTCCCCGTCGGCGTCGGCGTCCCCGGCCGACCCGATATCGCCCTCGTCCTCGCAGGCGAAAGACCAGGCGAAACAGACCACGGCGACGAGCAGATACGACAGATGACGAATCATTGCGGCCCCCTTTCGCGGCGCAAAAACATGCAAAACGAGTTTTAGAATACCACCAGGGTCGTGCATTGTGTAGCGTAATCGGACGGATCTTCTCGATGATTCGACGATATTTAGCCCTGGCCCGCCAGGTCGTATTCGCCTCGACCCGTCCTGACGGAGATCATCTTCGAAATCTCCAGCTATTGGTAGAAAGGCTCATTTGCAAAACGAAAAGGGGTGCTTACCCGGAGGTGAGATGAAGACACTCGAGGAAGGACGGGGGAAGCTGCTGGGCTGGCGCGACCCCGACGAGAACCGCCGCTGGGTGCGAGAGCACAAGTCGCGCAAGCTCGAGGACAAGAGGATGTCGGCCTCGGAGGCGGTGCGCCGTTTCGTGAACGACGGCGACTTCCTGGCGCTGGGCGGCTTCGGCCACATCCGCGTCTCGATGGTCCTGATCTACGAGATGATCAGGCAAGGGGTGCGCGGCCTCGAACTGGCCGGCAAGACCGCAGTCCACGACTCGGACGTTTTGATCGCGGCCGGCTGCGTCGACGGCGTGGAGGTGGCCTACTCCTTCGGCCACGAGCTGCGCGGTCTTTCCCCGGCCTCGCGCAGAGCCGTGGAGAGCGGCCGGGTCCGGGTGCTGGCCGAGCTGAGCAACGCCGCCTACCAGTGGCGCTTCCTGGCCGGGATGATGGGGCTGCCGTTCGTGCCGGCGCGCAACATGCTCGGCACCGACACGCTGAAGCACAGCTCGGCCAAGGTGGTCGAGGACCCCTGGAGCGGCAAGCCGGTCTGCCTGCTGCCCGCGGCCTACCCCGACGTGGCGATAATCCACGTGCCGCGCTGCGACGTGTACGGCAACGCTCAGATCGACGGAATCATCGTCGAGGACTTCGAGCTGGCCCGCTGCGCCCGCAGGCTGATCCTGACCACCGAGGAGATCGTCGACGGCGAGAAGTTTCGCGACAGGCCGGATCGCACGCAGATACCGTTCTTCGTCGTGGACGCCGTGGTCGAGGCGCCCTGGGGCAGCCACCCCTGCCTGATGCCGTACCGCTACTACTTCGACGAGGAGCACATCGCCGAGTGGATGGAGCTGTCCCGCAGCGAGGACGGCGTGGAGCGCTACCTCGACGAGTACGTGCGCTCGGTGGACGGTTTCGAGACGTACCTCGAGAAGATCGGCGGCCGCGAGCAGCTCGACCGCCTGGCGCGGATCGAGAGCTACGACGAGCCGCTCTCCCTGCCCTGGGCCGCCGGACGCTCGGAAGGAAAGAAATGATGAGCAGCGAAAACAACCGCCCGAGCTACAACCCCACCGAGCAGCTGGCGGTGGTCGCCTCGCGGATGCTGGAGGACGACCGCACCGTGTTCGTCGGCACGGGTCTGCCGGTGGTCGCCTCGATGCTGGCGCAGAAAACGCACTCGCCCGGCCTGATCATGATCTTCGAGGCCGGCAGCATCGGGCCGATCGTGCCCCAGCTCCCGATCTCGGTGGGCGACTCGCGGACGATGCACCGCGCGGTCGCCGCCTCCAGCATGCACGACATGATGTCGCTATCCCAGGCCGGTTACGTGGACTACGGCTTCATCGGAGGCGCCCAGATCGACCGCCACGGCAACATCAACACCACGGTGATCGGCGATCACGAACGCCCGAAAATCCGACTGCCGGGCAGCGGCGGAGCCAACGACGTCGCCTCCTTCTCCGATCGTCTGATCGTGATCATGCGCCAGTCGCGGCGCTCCTTCGTCGAGAAGCTGGACTTTCTGACCACCCCCGGCTTTCTCGACGGCGAGGGCGCCCGCGAGCGCGCCGGTCTGCCCTCGGACACCGGACCGCTTTGCGTGATCACGCAGTACGCCGTCTACGATTTCGAGGGGCCGGACCGCACGATGCGCCTGCGCAGCCTGCATCCCGGTGTGGAGATCGAAACGATCGAGGAGACCTCCGGGTTCGCTATCGAACTGCCCGCGGGCGAGCCGGACGCCAGCCCCACGCCCACCGAGGACGAGATCCGCCTGCTGCGCGAGGAGATCGATCCGTCCGGAATCGTGATCGGCCGCTGAAAAGCGTTGCTCCACCCTACTCGAAAACCACTACCCGCGTCCCCGGATCGCCGGGCGTGGGGAAGCTCTCGCTGTCCTCGGGCAGGGAGCGCGGCGCGCTCCACTCGTACAGCCAGCGCGCGTCCGCGAGCGGCAGGTTGACGCAGCCGTGGCTGACCGGGTGCCCGAACTCGTCGTGCCAGTGCGCGGCGTGGATCGCGATCGATCTCCTGCGCTCGTAGTACATCACGTACTGCACGTCCTCGACGCGCAGGTGACCGCCGCGCGGTCGCATCGTCTGCAAACGTCGCTTCCACTCCACGCGGTACTCGCCGGGCCGGGTGTTGCCCTCGCGACCGGTGGAGCAGGGAACGACCCGCAGCGTCCGCCGCCCCTCGCGGGCATGCAGCAGCTGCTCGGACAGGTCGACCGCGATCCACCTTTCGTCCTCGGCCAGGTCCTCGGGCAGGGCCGGCTCGCGGTAGCGCGCCACGTGCTCGTCGCTGACCAGCCCGCCGCCGGCCACGGCCAACATGCCTTGCGGAGCGTCGTTTTCCGCGTCTTCGTCCAGCTCTACCACGCTCCAGCGCTCCAGGGCGCGCAACGGCTCGCTCCGCTCCCGTTCGCAGCGTGCGACCACCGGCACTCGAGGCTCGATCGCGATCGCGTCAGGAGGCTCTCCGCCCAAAGACGACTCGACTGCCAGCGACGGGGTGGGCGGCGGCAGCTTCTCGGTGTTGGCGGCCTCGGCGAACCAGCCCTCGCGCGTGCGGTGAAACTCTCCGCCGAAACGCCTGAAGGTCTCCACCACCGAAAGCACCGCGCCGCGGATCAGGAAGATCTGCGTCCTGCCCTGCCAGATGTGCCTCTTTTTGCGGTACAACCGCGCTCCGCCCTCGACCACGCGGTAAATCTCGACTCCCCCGAGAATGTCGGGCCGATCCCTCTCGGCGGGAGCGGGCGCTTGCTCGGAGGTGGCTCTCAGCTTCCGCGAGCAGATGTACCCCCCTCCCGCGCGCTCCATCCAGGCTCCGGGGCATCCCCTGCCCCTCCCCCGCTCGGCGAGACGCAGCACGGCGCCGGGGTAGATGCGGGCGATCAGGCGGCTGCGAACGTGCGGCCTGCGGTGCACCGGCGTCACGGCGCGGGTGCGCATCAAGCGTCCGAAGCGCTCGCGGTCGTCCATTCCACCGTCCGCCGGCTCCGCGACGACGGCGGCGGCGACCTCGCCCGCATGGGAACGGGTCGCGTGCCCGGCAAGGACGAAGCCGAGCAGGAATGCGACGATTGCCACGACTCTCATCGTCGAGAAGATTATCCCACAAAGATGATCCGAGAAAAGGGGAACGAAGCGGTTCCGGGGTGGGAATCAGATTCCGAAGAACAGCTCCTTCATCATCTTCTCGCGGCGCGCCGCCGGAGGCTCGAGCCGCTCCACGCCCCTGTCGGAGAGCCGACCCTTTTGGGGCTGGTCGCAGATCAGGCACTTCCAGGTGGTGGCCTTGTATCCGGTATCGGTATCGACGTCGGTGTCGGTATCGATATCCGAGTCGCTGTCCGAGTCGCTGTCCGAGTCGCTGTCCGAGTCGCTGTCCGAGTCGCTGTCGGAATCCCCGTCGGAATCGGAGTCGGCGTCGGTATCGCCGTCGGCGTCACCGTCGACATCGGCATCGATGCCGTCGCCGTTGCCGATCGTGTCCGTGCTCCCGCAACCAGCGGAAATCGCGAGCGCGGCGGACAGAAGAACGTTGAAAACAAACAATAGCCAGCGAGTCGTCATGCCTTGCTCCTTTTTCCCTGAACGATCATCCGATTCGTTCATGCTACCAAAGCCGCACGTAAACCGAAAGAAGAAACTTCGACCCCGGCTTACACATCTTCATCTGGGTAATGTGCATCGAACGCCCTTGCCGGACGGATTTTTCGAAGGTATGAAGACGCGAGCCTTCGAATCGGGCTTCAATCGAGGAGTGCCATGAAAATTCTGGTCGTCGACGGCGCGCCTCGCAAGAACGGCTTCACCCGCGAGATGGTGGAGATCTTCGCCCAGGGCGCGGCGAGCGCGGGAGGAGACGTCCACCAGACCCGTCTGTCCAACCTCGACATACGTCCCTGCCTGGGCTGCTACAGCTGCTGGTCCTCGAGCACGCCGGGAAGCTGCGTGCAACGCGACGACATGGCCGCGCTGATCGAGCGCTTCTACGCCAGCGACGCGCTCGTGCTCGCCACGCCGGTCTACTATTACTCGTTTTCGGCGTTGCTCAAGGCTTTCATCGAGCGCCTGCTGCCCACGACCAGGCCCGGCGTGGGGCGCGGACGCAGCACCGGCATCTGCCGCAACCGGATGCGACAACCCGATCGCGGACCCGACCGCTCGGTTCTGATCGCGGTCGGCGCCCACCGCGATCCGTCCAACATGGCCGGAATCGAGAAGTGCTTCGAGCTGATCTGCGAAGGTACCGACACGATCCCCTGCGGGCGGCTGCTGCGACCCGAGAGCTACCTGCTCGACTTCACCCTGGGAAAACCGGTCACGCAGCGCCGGGTGCGGGCCGCTTTCGAGCGCGCCGGCCGCGAGCTCGTCGGCGAGGGGCGCGTCGCGCACCAGACCGAGATCGACGCCGCGGCGCGGCTGACCTCGTCCGAGGAGATGTTCGGCCGGCATTTCGAGACCTACTGGCGCATCGCCGCAGAGATCGATGCCGCCGGCTCCGACCGCTCCCGGATCCGCCGGGTCGCCTCGGAGGACCCGCGCATCCTGATACCGGAGCTGGCAGAGTGCTACGACCCCGACGCCGGCGACGGTCTCGCGGCCGTGATCCAGGTCGAGATCGATGCGGATTTCTGGCGGCTCGAGATCACCGGCGGCCGCTGCGAAGCTCACCGAGGAACGCACCCGAATCCGGAGCTGACGCTGAGAACCGACGCGGCGACCTTCGCGGACCTGGTCCTGCAGCGGATCGACGCTCGCGCCGCCCTGCGCGACGAGCGGATCGTCGCGCAGGGATCACGCTCGTTGCTGGCACGCTTCCCCCGGCTGTTCCCCCCGCCCTCGAAGTGACTTCGCCGACGCAGGAGGCTACCCGTCGATCATGTCCTCGAGCGCGGAGAGGTCGGGAAGCTCGTTGAGGTTGGGCACGAGCACGATCTCGATCCGGCGGTTCTTGGCCCGCCCCTCCTCGATCTCGTTGCTCGCCACGGGCTGAATGTCCGCGTAACCGGCCGCCGAGAGGTTGTCGCGCGGCATGCCGTTCTCCACCAGGTGTCGGACCACCGCCACCGCGCGAGCGGTCGACAGATCCCAGTTGTCCTTGAAGCGGCGATTGCGAATCGGAACGTTGTCGGTGTGGCCCGCGACCTGGAAGTTGCGATCCTCGATCGTCGCCAGGATTCCGGCCACCTCGGTCAGGGCCTCCTTGCCCTCCTCGGAGAGCTTGGCCTTGCCGCTGGGAAACAGGATCGCCGAGGCCATCTCCACCAGCATCTTGTTGTCGGCGATGCGGATCTTGATCTTGCCCGACTCGATCATCGCCCTGAACTTGCCCAACATGTCGCGGAAAGTGTCGATCCGCTTCTTGGCCAGCGCCTCGGCCTTGGCCAGCGCGTCGCGCTCGCCGGTCAGCTCCTGCAAAGCCTGGTTGAGCTTGTCGATCTCGCTTTGCAGCCGCTGGCGCTCGGCGGTCATCTTCTCGAGCCTGGACCTCAGATCGGCGTTTTCGCCCCGCGCGTCGTCCACCTGTCTCTTCAGGGCGGCGATGTCCGCGTCGTACTGCTCCTGCGGCACTCCGCAGGCCAATGCGACGATCGCGATCGCGGCGGTTGCAAGGCAAGTCAGGACGGTGCTGCGCATCTCGAGCTCCTTTCACATCAAAAAAAGTCGCGGTTTCCCGAAATCCGACACCAATTATGATCGAATAGACCTCGACTGGCAACACTCCCCGAGAAATACCCCGCGCCCGGAGTGATAGAGCCCGGTAACGGAGGGTGCGGGGTCTCCTTCGAAGGGGCGAAACTGTAGGTCCGATCCATGTTTTGCAGCCCCGAGAAGGATACCCCGCGCCCGGAGTGGTAGAGCCCGGTAACGGAGGGTGCGGGGTCTCCTTCGAAGGGGCGAAACTGTAGGTCCGATCCATGTTTTGCAGCCCCGAGAAGGATACCCCGCGCCCGGAGTGGATAGGATCACATCTCCGAAGAGGTCAGATCCTCCCACAGGGCGTCCAGCTCCTCGTCGCCACGCCCAAGCATCCCCTCCACCAGCTCCGAGCGGGCCCGCGGAGAGAAGCGCGCCAGGCAGGCCATGATCGGCGCGATACCCTCGGCCGGAATCTCCCTGTTTGCGATCGCGCCTTTCAGCACGCGAGCCAGATCAGGCGACGGAGCCTCGACTCCGTGAGCCAGCGCGTTTTCGCAAAGCAACCCCGCGGCCTGACCGCGCAGGATCGGGCTCGCGTCCCGCTCCACCATCCCGGCCACGGCCGCCAGCGCCGACTCGGAAAGCGGCGGAGCAAATCCGGCCAGCGCGGCGCCCCGCAACGCCGAACAGCCGTTCGAGAGCAGAGCTTCCAGCTCGGGATCCACCCCCGCCAACGCCGATATTCGACGCGCCGTTTCGACTCCCATCACGCGGACATCGAGATCGAGACGCTCGTCCCTCGCCAGATCGAGGGACTGCCCGGCGATCTGCCGCGCCTGGGCAGCGATCAGCTCGGGAGCCGCCTCCGTTCCCGACTCGAGCCTCTCCAACGAGAGCAGCAGCGCGTGCGCGGCCCTGCTCGCCGTCTCCCGCTGGCGCGCGCCTCCGAGAGCGACGAGGTAAGGAATCATCGGCAGCGGATCGCCCAGGTAGCCCGCTGCAGAGACCGCCACCAGCCGTTGCGATCGATCGCCCCGGTAGATCGCGGTCAGCAGATCGCGTGGAGTCAGGGCGCGAGCGGCAACGCGCAACGCGGCGGGATCCGGCTCCGCCTCCAAGCGCCGCAAGACATCTCGCGCTTGCGGCGAGATCTCGCGCCCCGGAGCCGGGCTCCGCGAGTCGGCCGCCGCCCAGAGCGCGGTGGCCAGCAGACAGGAGGCGACAGCGGCCGCCAGGATCGAAAACGAGCGCATCGATCGCATGCTGTCTCGAACCCTCACCGACGGCAACCCCCGCCTTTTTCGAAATCGCCGGCGGGCGAGAACCCCACCAGCGAGATCCCGGCTGTCGCGCAGAGATCCAGAACGCTCCTCTTGGAGAGCAGCAGCACTCCGCCGGCCTCCACCTCGATCGCGCGCACCCCGGACGCGCGAGCCCGGCGGATCGTCTCGGGTCCGACCGCCGGCATGTCGAAACGCCGATCCTGGCCGGGCTTGACCACCTTGGCCAGCACCGCGCCCGGCCGCGCCGCCGACTCCAGCAGGGCGTCGGTCCCGCGCCGGTCCTCGACCCCCGAGACCCGGCCGCCCAGCGCGATCGCCGACTGCCCGGCGTCGCGCGCACCGATCCCGAGCGCGGCCCGTCGGGCGACCTGCAGGTCGAAGAGCGCATTCCGATCGGGCTCGGGACCGGCCAGCCTGCCCGAGCCGGCCACCATCTTTCCGACGAAAGGCGTCGGATCACCGATCTCCACTCCCAGTGCCGCGAAGCGCTCGGCCGCCGCGCGCAGCAGCCGGTCGTCCCCGCCCAGCAAGGCGCGCAAGACCAGCGGCGCGGAGTGCCGGTCGAGCCGCAGCGAGCGGACGGCCGTGGCGCGAGCCACGCCGCCGGCGAAGAACGCGGTCGACGCGCCGCGCTCCAGGAACCAGCGCGCGACTCTCCCGATCGCGCCCGGCGGAAACTCGGCCCAGGAATCGCAGATCCCGGGCGGCGGCGGCGCGGCCTGCCCGCGAATTGCGGCGATTGCCACGCTGTGCCCTGCGGCGCCCAGCTCTCCGGCCAGCTCGTGCGGGTAAACTCCGCGGCCGGCCAGCACGCCCAGCGTCCGGCCCGGCCGCGCCGCCCGGCTCATCGAGTCACGCCCCGCTCGCTGGCGGCGAGGAAGCGCACCATGCGCAGCGCTTCGACGCTCACGTCCTCGCGCTCCTCGAGGCGTGCCGTGATCTCCCGGATCGGCTCGTGGGCCCGCAGGGCCCGGAACACTTCCTTGATCTGCGTTCGGGCCGGCTGCGATATGCCTCGACGATCGAGACCGACCCGGTTGACGGCGCACAGCCGAGCGCGATCGCCGGCCGCGATGCAGAACGGCGGCACGTCGCGCTCGATCATCGAGCCGGCCGCCAGCATCGCCGACTCGCCGATGCGGAGAAAGGCGCCGACCGCCACCATCCCGCCGAAGACCGCGCAGTCCTGCACCTCCACGTGCCCGGCCAGGGTGGCGTTGTTGGCCATCACCACGCGGTCGCCCAGGCGGCAGTCGTGTGCCACGTGGCAGCAGGCCATCAGCAGGTTGCCCTCGCCGATCCGGGTCGTTCCGCCCCCGTGCACCGTGCCGCGGCTGACCGTCACGTGCTCGCGAAAGACGTTGCCCGCTCCTATCTCCAGTCGCGTGGGCTCGCCGCGGTGTCTCAGGTCCTGGGGCTCTCCGCCGATGCAGGCGAAGGAGTGGATATCGTTGTCCGCCTCCAACTCGCACGGGCCGAGCAGCACCGCGTGTGCGCGCACCCGACACCCGTCGCCGAGCCGCACGCCGGGTCCGATCACGGCGTAGGCGTCGACCCTGCACCCCGCGCCCAGCTCCGCCGACTCGTCCACCGCGGCGCGCGGATCGACCAGAGTCGTCCGGCGCTCGCCCCCGCGATCGGCTTGCCGAACCGCCCTCATCGTCTCTTCAAAAAGCGTCCTCGCGGCCGTGCAACGAAATCACGAGCCCGCTTTCGGCCACCATGTAGTCGTCGACATAGCAGGTCACGTCGAAGCGCCAGACGTTGGACTTGCGCCGCACGAGCTCTGCCTCGATCTCCAGCGTGTCGCCCGGCATCAGCGAACGGCGGAGCTTGGTCTTGTTGACCCCTACCAGCGTGACCAGCTCCTCTTGCGGATCGTACTGCTCCGTGGCGTAGACGAGCACCGTGCACGCTTGCAGCATCACCTCGATCATCCTGCCCGGCGGGTAGACCGGATGTCGCGGAAAATGATCGTCGAACGCCGGGTCCGAGATCGACAGCTGCTTCTCGGCCAGAATGCGCGCCCCCGGCTTGACCTCCACTACCCTGTCGAGCAGCACCGCGGACGGACCGCAGGGCAGAATGCGCAAGATGCCATCGATATCAACCACGTATTCTCGCTGGCTCATCGATCCTCCGTCCTTCCGCCGCCCCCTCGCTCCGAGGCCGCGAGCCGCGCCATCGCGCGCAACCAATCCCGATGCGGCAGGGCCGGGTAGCCGGCCACGTCGCTGCCGGCGTCCACGTCGCCGGTCACCCCGCTCTTGGCGGCGACGCGCGCCCCGGCTCCGATTCTCCGGTGATCGGCCACGCCGACCTGGCCTCCCAGCATAGCGTCATCGCCGATCGCTGTCGAGCCGGCCAGGCCGCTCAGAGCGGCGATCAGCACCCGCCGGCCGACGCTTGCGTTGTGCCCGATCTGGACCAGATTGTCGATCTTGGTTCCCGCCCCGATCGAGGTACGGCCCAGGGTCGCCCTGTCCACGCAGGCGCAGGCGCCGATCTCCACGCAGTCGCCGATCTCCACGCCTCCCACCTGGCGCACCCGGCGCGGGCCGTCTTCGGTCGGCGCGAAGCCGAAGCCGTCGTGACCGATCACGGCGCAGGGACCGACGCGGACGAAGCGACCCAGCCGACAGCCGCCTCCGATCACGGCGTTGGGTCCGATCCAGCTCCCCTCGCCCACCACCGCGCCGGCCTCGACCACCGCGCCGGGTCCGATCCAGACTTCGGCTCCGATCTCGGCCGACTCGTCCACGCTCGCTGTGGGGCTGATCCCCGCACCCGATCGTTCCTCGGGGAAGAACAGATCGATCGCACGCGCCAGAGCCACGACCGGCTCGTCGCCGGCCACGGCGGACGCGACGCCGACCTCGAGAGCCCTGGCGCAGAGATCCGGGCTGCCCAGCACCGCCGCCGGCCGAACCTCGGCCTCGCTCAGCAATCGCCAGCGAAAGAGAGGACAGATCGAGTCCCGGCCGGCCTCCGACAAGGCGCGCAGCTCTCGTATCTCGCGCTCATGGTCGCCGAGCGGCTCGCACCCGATCCGCTCCGCCAGCTCGGCAATCGAAAACGAGAGGACCATGGGCGCAGCGTACCTCGTGCTGGTCGGTCGGTACAGGGGGGAGTGGATCGGCTGCGTTCTACCAGGCCACGCCCTGGTCGAGCATGGCGTTGGCCACCTTGAGGAAGCCGGCGATGTTGGCGCCGTTGACGTAGTTGCCCGGCGTGCCGTAGGCCGCGGCGGCCTCGTTGCAGTTCTTGTGAATCGACCTCATGATGTCCTGCAGCTTGGAGTCGACCTCCTCGCGGCTCCAGCTGAGCCGCATGCTGTTCTGGGTCATCTCCAGACCGGAGACCGCGACGCCGCCGGCGTTGGCCGCCTTGCCCGGGCCGTAGAGGATCTTGTTCTCGAGGAACAGATCGACCCCGTCGGGCGTGGTCGGCATGTTGGCTCCCTCGGAGACGACGCGGCAGCCGTTGTTGATCAGGTTCTGCGCGTCCTTGCCGTTGATCTCGTTCTGCGTGGCGCTGGGCAGAGCCACGTCGGCCTTGACGTCCCAGAGCGGATTGTGGTCGGCGCTGGCGTCTGCCTCGACGTACTGCGCCTTGGGGTACTTGTCCTTGTACTCCTTGATCCGGCCGCGCTTGACGTTCTTCAGCTCCATCACGAACGCCAGCTTCTCGCGATCGATCCCCTCCTCGTCGACGATGAAGCCGCTGGAGTCGGAGAGCGTGATCACCTTGCCGCCCAGGTCGAGCACCTTCTCGGTGGCGAACTGCGCCACGTTGCCCGAGCCGGAGACCAGGCAGGTCTTGCCCTTCAGCGAGTCGCCCTTGGTCTTGAGCATCTCCTCGGCGAAGTAGACCTCGCCGTAGCCGGTGGCCTCGGGACGGATCAGGCTGCCGCCCCAGCCCGCGCCCTTGCCGGTCAGCACGCCGGTGAACTCGTTGGCCATCTTCTTGTACATGCCGAACAGGAATCCCACCTCGCGACCGCCAACGCCGATGTCGCCGGCCGGCACGTCGGTGTTGGGCCCCAGGTGACGCCACAGCTCGCCCATGAAGGCCTGGCAGAAGTGCATCACCTCGTTGTCGGACTTGCCCTTGGGGTCGAAATCCGAACCGCCCTTGCCCGCGCCGAGCGGGAGAGTGGTCAGGCTGTTCTTGAACACCTGCTCGAAGGCCAGGAACTTGAGGATGCTGAGGTTGACCGTGGGGTGGAAACGCAGCCCGCCCTTGTAGGGGCCCAGCGCGCTGTTCATCTCGATCCGGTAGCCCTTGTTGACCTGTGCGTCGCCCTTGTCGTCGGCCCAAGCCACGCGGAACATGATAATCCGCTCGGGCTCGGCGATACGCTCCAGGATCTTGGCCGAGCGGAACTCGGGGTGCTTGTCCATCACCGGCTCCAACGACTCGAAAACCTCCTTGACCGCTTGGTGGAACTCAGGCTCGTGCGGATTCCTCTCGACCACGCTCTTGTACTCTTTTCCGGTGCTCATGAGATACTCCTTGTCTTTTCTAAAGCGCCGTCGCCCGGCGCCGGGCCCTCCTCGCGCGACCGCCCGCCGACGATCGTGATGAGGACATTGCAATGGCACTTTTTGATTTCGGGTGTCAAGCCCCGCGGACGCAAGCGGGGCCCGTTTCCCCGGAGAGAAACCGACCGGCCGCACCTGTGAGCCGGAACGCTGCTCGGCGGAGTCCTCTGCGACCGCCCCTCGGGAGCAGAGGGCCGCTGGCGCCGATCCGACCGGGAACGGTCGCCCGCGTGGCCGAGATCGGGCCGTGCAAGGTCTTGCGAACCCTCTTCGCCCCAAACGGCACAGAGTGTGCCGCCCAAACCTGGTCTTGATATACCTTTTTCAAGCATTACGCAGGCTTGCGTGAAAAAAGATCCCTGGCACGGTTCGTGCTAGCAATAACCGGCAAGCTACCCGGGGGAGGGTGCATCGAGGGAGGACGAGCCATGATTGAGAATTTCGAGACTGGATCGAGCACGGGCATCCGGAACGCGCTCGCCGTCGTGCTCCTCGGCTTCGCGCTGGCGGCCTGCGACGGTGGGCCGCCGGGCGACGACGAGCCCGACTACCCGCCGGGAGGGGGAGGAGGCGACGGCGGCGACGGCTCGCTTCCGGAGGACCGCTGGCCGCAGGACCTGGATCCCGACCACGCGTTGAACGACCTCTCCTCGTGCGGCGAGGTGCAGGCATACGCCGTCGAGGCCGCGCGCCACGCGCTGTCGGTGAAGATGATGATCGCGCTGGGCCAGTACGATGATTCCAGCGCCTCGGACGCCGACATCGACGCGGATGTGGACGCCGACTCGGACGCGGACGCGGACGGCGACGCGAGCGGCGACCCCGACTTCACCGGCACCAATCTCCAGGAGGAGGGGGTGGACGAGGCCGATCTGGTCAAGACAGACGGCGAGCGTCTCTACGCGCTGACCGGCGAGGAGCTGGTGATCGTCTCGGCCGAGGCCGGCGAGCTGGAGGTGCTGGGCCGGATCGGCCTGCCCGGCTCCCCGATCGAGCTGATTCTCTACCACCAGGTGGTGATCGCCTTCTTTCGGCTGGACGAATCGGAGGTCCCCGAGGAAATCCGCTACCCCCAGGCCCCCGCGCCGTCGGCCTGGGCCGATCAGCCGCCGCGATCGTACACCGGCGTCGCGATCGTGGACGTGGCCGGCGGCGCGGCGCCCGAGCTGCTGCGCACCGTGACCTACGCGGCCGGCTACCTCAGCTCGCGGCGCGTCGGCGACGCGCTGCGCGTGGTGCTGCGCTCGCCGATCCCCGCGCTCCAGCTCCCGGTCCATCCCTCGCCCGAGGCGATCGACTCGCTCGGCGCGGAGGCGGCCCACGCCCAGCTGTTCGATGAGAACATGGAGCTGGCCGAGGCGCTCGATCCCGAGGACATCCTGCCGCGCAAGCTCGACGCGGTCGCCGGCCAGGAGGACGACGCCGAGCCCGAGCAGATCGCGCGCTGCGGAGATCACTTCGGAGCCGCAACTCCCCAGGGGATCGCGCTGACGAGCGTGGCCAGCCTGCAGCTCGGCGCTCCGCTGACCCCCCAGCGCGACGTCTCGGTCTTCGGCGACGCAGGGCTGGTCTACGCCTCGAGCGAGACCCTCTACCTGGCGACCTCGCGCCGCTACGTGCTGGACGCGCTCGCCAGCCAGGTCTGGAAGACCGATTCGAGCGGAATCCACGCCTTCGACATCCAATCCAACCCGGGCCTGGTCCTCTACCTGGCGAGCGGCACGGTCGACGGCCACATGCTCGACCAGTTCTGCCTGGGAGAGCACGACGGATACCTGCGGGTCGCGACCGTCACGGGCAGCGGCTGGTCGGGGGAGAGCCACCTGTGGGTGCTGGAGGCCAGCCAGGGCGCGCTGCAGGCGGTCGGAGAGATCCACGGGATCGGCCAGAACGAGGATCTCTACGCCGCGCGCTTCATCGGCGATCTCGGATTCATGGTCACCTTCATGGAGTACGACCCGCTGTTCGTCTTCGACCTGGCCGATCCCCACGACCCGCAGCTGGTCGGAAGCTGGGAGGGCCCCGGCTTCTCCACCTACCTCCACCCGCTGGGCGAGGACCACCTGATCGCCCTGGGGCGAGAAGGCGGCGACGAGGTGATCTCGATCTACGACATGACGGAGCTGGCCAGCCCGGCCCTGGTCGAGCGGCTCGCCCTGCCCGGCTGGGACTACCACACACCGGCGCTGGACGACCACAAGGCGTTCACCCTCTGGCAGAGCCGCGATCTGCTGGCGCTGCCCTACCGGACCTGCGAGAACCCGCCGGCCAGCGGCGCCCTGCTCTACGAGATCGACACGAGCGGCGTGGACGAGGCCGGCATCGCCGATCTCGGCGGAGACGAGGTCTCCCAGTCGCCCGCGCAGCGCGTCGTGATGATCGACGACCACCTCTACTCGATCTCGCGCTGCCGCATCTCCTCGGCGGCGATCGAGACGCCCGCCGCCGGCGTCGACACGGTCGCCCTCTACGACGGCGACAGCTGCCAGCCCCTGTAGCGAGAATCCGTTCTCGGCCCCTGAGCCGCCCGCCACGCGGCAGAGAGGCCTCCCGCGGCAGACGGCTCATCCATCGCGACCACGTTTTCCAGTTTCTTCGAAGAGGTTTTTTCACAAGTGAAAACACCACCATCGAAAGTGACAATTGCTGCAAGGACAAATATGATTTTCTGGATAGGATGCGGCGAGCCAGAGCTGCGCCTGGGCGCGGCAAATGCCCAATCCATCTTGGTTATCAACGAATTCCAGAGGCACGAGAACGGGCGTCCGACCGTCTCGGCGGTGTTGGTATGGAACGTGCATCAGCATATCGCGCAACCGGCGACCGACAGATTGGGAGGATCGAGATGAACGAGATGGTACTGGCGGTCGACGACACCGAGACGATGCGAGCCTTCTACGAGCAGCTGCTCTCGGGTCAGGGCTACAACGTCAAGACGGCGAATGACGGCGAGCATGCGCTCGAGCGAATCGGCGACGTGCGGCCCGACCTGATCCTCCTCGACGTGATGATGCCGAAGCTCGACGGAGTGGAAACCTGCCGCAGAATCAAGAGCACCGACTCCACCCGGGACGTGAAAGTAGTGATGGTGACCTCCCGCTCGGAGTACTCCCGGATCTCCGAGGCCTTCGCCGCCGGTTGCGATGATTACGTGGTCAAGCCCGTGGACCGCACCGAGCTCCTGCTGAAAGTCAAGGAGCTGCTGAAGTTCTCCCACCTGCGGCGGCTCCTGAAGCACGGGTAGCTTCCCCCTCCTCGGCTTTCGGCGACTCTCTCTCCCCCGCGCATCCCCCACCAGGGGATGCGTCCATTCGCGCGAAGCGGAAACCCGGGCTCGCGCCCGAAAAATATACCCCGCAGTCTATCAATCTCCCCTATAATGGTGTGGCTGCACCGGGAGGAAAACATGTGGGGATCTCTCTTTTCGATCACATGCCGGTCGCTGCCGCCGCTGCTCGCCGCGCTGGCGGTGATCGCCTGCCAGCGCGCCTCCGAAGTCCCTCTGGACGATGACGACGCCGGGGCCGACACCGACGTCGACGCGGACTCGGACGGCGACTCCGACGGCGACTCGGACGGCGACTCGGATCCGGTCGAAGGCTGGATCGGGCTGCCCTGCGAGCCGCCGGGCGAGGACCAGGTCGATCCCTGCATCGAGCTGAGCGACGACTCCGAGGCCTTCTGCTTCGTCTGGGAGGGCGCGAGCGAGGGAATCTGCATGTCCCATCCCACGTAAGTCTACCGGCAAGATCCCACGGAAGTTGCCCGGCAG
>CAZHCG010000025.1:18726-37580 GCA_964530995.1 uncultured Myxococcales bacterium | reverse complement strand
GCCTGCCTCGGCCGCGCCCAGGAGAAGCACCCGGTCGAGATCTACTGGTTCGAGCGGCAGACGCGCTTTCGCAAGCTGGTCCACGAGCGCAAACAGGAGCTGCACGAGGAGCGCAGGCGGGAGTTCGAGCGCGAGCAGCGCGAGATGCGTCGCTGGTACGCGGAGTCGTCGGCGCGCTACCGGGCCGGCGAGCTGGAGGTGGAGTTTCCGTCGTGGACGTACAAGCCGCCGCTGGTGAAGATGCAGACCGCCTCCGGGTTGTAGCCAGGCTCGCTTTCGGCACCGGTTGGGTGGAGCGCTCGCACCGACCGCCCGCCAACCGACCCCGCCCCGCGTTCCCGACAAAATCTGTCTTCGGCTCTGAGCCGATATGAGAAACGTCACCTGGGTGGACGAAACCCTGCACGAAGCCGGGCTCGATATTCTCGCGGGGACGCCATCGGGCAAGCTCTCCTTCGTCGACGCGGTCGGCTTCGCCACAATGGGAGCGCTCAAGATCACCCGCGCCTTCGCCTGCGACAAGCACTTCTCCGAACGCGGCTACGAGCTGGTCTGACGAACCGGGGGGGCTCACCTCTGATCGACCTTCGGCTCGGATTCGACGACCCGGGCCGGCTGCTCTTTTTGCGCCAGCTTCTCCAGCGCCGCTCTCCACGTCTCCACGTCCCTGAGCAGCCAGGCGCTGGAGTCCTCGCGGCCTCCCTCGTCGGTGAAGGTCACGTGCAAAAGCGGCCTGAAGCGGGTCTTGCCCAGGTGGGACTTGCGAAGCTCCACTGCGCGGATCGCGGCGACCGGGATCTCGTGCGCGCGCCGCGGCGCCCACATTTCGAAGTAGAGCGTCTCTGGGGTCAGCACCAGCACGCCGTTGCCGCGCAGCTGCCCGCCGCCCAGCGACTCGCGGCCGAAGAAATTTGCGTTGGAGGTCATGCCCAGCACCTCCAACCCGCGAAAGCCGGCCAGCACCTCCAACCCGCGCCGCCGCTCCAGGCGCCGCGCGAGAGCGCCCATGACCACGAACAGCGCCACGGTCCCGCCCAGTGAAATCAAGACGACGAGCGACCAGCTCAAAACGCGACCTCCAACTCCGAGACGAGCAGAGCATAGCATCTCCCAAAAACCGCGGCTCGCAATGCCTGGTCGGCGCAATTCGGCATAGCCCAGAAAAAAAATCAGATTTACAGCACAGGCGGCGAGGCGGTCAGGCCTCCGGGGCTCACCCGGATGCCCCCCGGCAGGGCGCGCTCGAACAGGCGCTGCAGGATTCGCCCGGGGCGCCGCTCGAGCCTCCCGAGCCGCCCGGCGAGAGCCCCGACGAGAGGGTGGGAGGCTTCTACGATCTGCGCGAAGCGTACCTGGGAGCCCGCCGGGCCTCGCAATCCTGACCGCGGCCCTCGTAGCCGCGGCGTTCGAGCGGAGCCCGAAGCCGGGATCCTCGATCAGCGGGCCAGATCCGAAGACTGGGGCCGCCGGGATGCCGGCTTCCGGTACGACGCTCGCCGACGACCACGCGCCGAGGTCATCTCCGGCACCGGCCCGGCTCGCCCGCCGCCGCTTTCCGTGCTAAGCGAGCTGCATGCGACGGCTTTCGACCGCAATCACCGATCTCTTCGGCATCCGCTACCCGATCGTCCAGGGAGGCATGATCTGGGTCGCCGGGGCCGAGCTGGCCGCCGCCGTCTCCGAGGCCGGCGGACTGGGCCTGATCGGCGCCGGATCGATGGACGGCGAGCTGCTCGCCGCGCAGATCGCCAAGCTGCGCTCGCTGAGCGACGCTCCCTTCGGCGTCAACGTGCCGCTCGCCCACCGCCACGCCGACGACTGCATCCGCGTCTGCATCGAGCGGCGGGTGCCGGCCGTCTTCACCTCGGCCGGCAGCCCGCGCAGGTACACCTCGCTCCTCGGCGAGGCCGGCTGCCGCGTGGCCCACGTGGTGCCCAGCGCGGCGCTGGCGCGCAAGGTGGAGGACGCCGGCTGCGACGCGGTGGTCGCCGAGGGCACCGAGGCCGGCGGGCACAACGGCCGCGAGGAGCTGACCTCGCTCGACCTCTGGCCCTCGGTGGTCGATGCCGTCTCGATTCCGGTCGTCGCCGCCGGCGGCGTCGTCGACGGGCGCGGTCTGGCCGCGGCGCTGGCGCTCGGCTGCCGGGGCGTGCAGGTCGGCACGCGCTTCGCAATCACGATCGAGTCCTCGGCTCACCAGAGCTACAAGCGGGCCGCCCTCGAATCGGGCGAGGGCGAGGCGCGCCTCTACCTGCGGCGGCTGATGCCGACCCGCGCGCTGCTGAATCCCTACCTGGAACGCGCGATCGAGGCCGAGAACCAAGGCGCCGATCGAGATCGCCTCTCGCGGATCCTGGGTCGCGGCCGAGCCCGGCTGGGCATCTTCGAAGGCGATCTCGACGAGGGCGAGCTCGAGATCGGCCAGGCGGCCGGACGCATTCGCGACGTGCCCTCCGCCGCAGAGGTGGTGCGCCGCATGATCGACGAATACCGCGCTTCGCTCGCTTCTCTTCCGGCGCCGGTCGACGGCGGCGGGCGGGGCTGACCGCTTCGAAGATGGGCGTCGAAAAGGAACCGCGACAACCTCTCGCTCTGCCGAAAAAGGCGCTGAGGCGCGTCCGTCTCGCGCTCGATCGCGGCGCTGGTATCTCTTTGGCGGCAGCCCGCTGCGCCGTGCTGTCCTCGGTCTTCGCCCGGCTCGCTCTGGACCGGATTCCCGGCGCCCGCGCTCGTCTCGCCCGGCAGCTCGAGCGCGACGCCCCTCCCGCGCGCGAGCTGCTCGAGGCCGTGCGCGAGCTGTCGGGCTCGACCTCGCTGTTCGATGGCATTCCCCGGCGGGTCGAGCGCGAGCTGGGCTCCCTGCCGCGCGCGCCCCTCGCCGCGTTGAACAGCTCTCTTGCCGAAGCGGGCGAGGCCGGCGGCCGGCTTTCGCTGGATCTGCTCGGCGCCGCCCACCTGACCTTTCTCGACGAGGGGAAACGAAAACGCGACGGTGTGCACTTCACGCCCGCGCCGTTGGCGAAGCACGTGATCGATCGAGTCGTCGCCGTCTCGCGCGCCGATCCACCGTCCTTCCTCGATCCGGCCTGCGGCGGCGGAGCATTTCTCGCGCCCGCGAGCCGCCTGCTGCTGGAGCGCCGCGGCGAACCGGCCGACCCGACCCGGCGCGTCGAGATCGTCGCGGACCGAGTGCGCGGAATCGAGAGCGACCCGTGCACCGCCGCAATCTGCCGCGCGGCGCTGCTGCTGGAGCTGTCCGACGGCGCCGACGCTCCGCTAGATCGGAGCGCGGCACGGAGGCTGGCGCGTTGCGTCTCGCTCGGGGACTCGCTGAGCTCGCCGCCGATGCCGAAGCGTCCGAGCGCGGTGATCGGCAACCCGCCCTGGGTGCGTCCTCACCACCTGGAGAGCGATCTCAAGCGTCGCCTGGCGCGACGCTTCGACACCTACCGCGCCAAGTCCGACCTCTACGCCTGCTTCGTGCAAAGTGCTCTGGAGCAGTTGCCCCCGAGCGGTGCGCTGGGCTTCGTCCTCTCCGCGGCCTGGCTGCGTCTCGACAGCTACGCTCCGCTGCGACGGCTGCTGCTCGATCTCTGCGACGAGATCGAGTTCTTCGAGCTGGGCGGACGCGTCTTTCCCGGAGCCGCGGTTCCGGCCTCGGTGCTGATCGCCCGCCGCGGGAGCGGGAACGACGCGGTTCTGCGCAAAGCGAGCAAAGTGCGCCTCGACCAGCTGGGCTCGCTGCGGCTCTCGCCCCTGTCGCCAAAGCGCGTGCTTTCCGATCCGCGCCTCGTCTTCGATCCGGTCAGCGACGCCGAATCACAGGGCCTCTCCGAGCGCCTGCGCGAAAACGGCGCGCCGCTGGCCGAGCGTTTCGAGACGAGCTTCGGCCTCAAGACCGGCGACGACTCCCACTTTCTGGTCCGCGAGGCGTCGCACCCGAGCTGCCGGCCGCTGCTGCGCGGGGCCGACATCGGCCGCTACCGGGCTCGCTTCTCGAGCTGGTACGTGCGCTACGATCCCGAACAGATGCGCGCCCACCGTCGCAGCGCGAGGCCGGGAAGCCCGGGTCGCTTCGAGCGGCCCAAGCTGCTGGTCCGCGACACCGGCGAAGGCCTGCGCGCCGCTTTCGACGAAAACGACCGCTACGTCAAGGACGCGCTGATAGTCGCCGACCCCGAGAACGACCGCGAGCGCCTGCTCGGTCTGCTGGGCGCGCTCAACTCCGATCTGCTGCGCGGCTGGTACGAAAAGGCCTTCCCCACCCTCCACGTCCAGCGCTGCGAGCTGGCCGCGTTTCCGATTCCGCCCGACCCGGAGCTGCGCCGCATCGCCGCCCCGGTGCGGCGCCGCCTCTCGCTGGAAGCCGCCACGACCGACAGCAAAGAGCTGCGCCGCGCCGAAGCCGAGATAGAAAAGGAGGTGCTCCGCGCCTACGGCCTGGAGTATGTTCGACTTGGATCAGACAGGTTGGACAGGTCGGACGAGTCCGACGCCTCCGACCTGTCCGACCTGTCCGACTAGATCACCCCCCGCTCCTCGGCCTGCTGGAAGCCGCTCAGGTAGCGCAGGTGGACCAGCCACTTCATCGGGCTCCTGCCGGGCAGCCAGAAGCGGATGTCCTCGCCGCCGACGGTGATCTCGAAGAGATCCTTTTTCTGAATGGCGAAGCTGTCGATCCGATCGAGCGGGAAGCCGCGCGCCCCGGAGCCGGACTCGAGCGGAACGTAGCTCAGCCGGCGCGGGGTCAGCTCCAACGTGCCCTCGGAGCGCTTCGCGAAGCCTCCGTCGGGGTCCTCGACCAGCAGCGTCACCGCCTCGTTGCGCGCCAGCACGGTCTCTTCTCCGGCCTCCTCCACCGCCCGGCGCGCCTCCCGCTTGTGAGCCTGGAACCAAGCGTGCAGATCCCCGTGGGGAGCTTCGCCGTCCGCCTCGGGATGCAGCCGGGCATGGGCGTCCAGCCGCCAGCTCGCCTGGCACTGGTTGCAGGTGATCCGATCGCCGATCGCGGTCAGCGAGTCGCTGCGCCCGCAGCTCATGCAGCGCCAGAGCAGCCGCTGAACGCCCTCGGCCAGCCGCTTGCCGCGAAACGGCACCTCTGCGTTCCGCTCGTCCGCGATATCGTTGTGGTGGATCCCGGCCAGCACCAGCTTCAGGATCTCGTCGCTCTTCATCCCGGCCAGCTTCTCGGTCGGAACCGCCGTTCGCGAGACCTGGATCCTGCCCCTCCTGCCGCTCTCGGCCCACCAGGGATGGGTCAGGAAATTGCCCCGGACGCGCAGGATCACCAGCGGGCAGCGGGAGCGCTTGATCATCCGTTCGATCCCGCCGTAGATCGGTTGCGTCTCTCCGTCCCAGGTGGCCTGCCCCTCGGGAAAGATCAAAACCGGATCGCCGCGCTTGAGATACCCCAGCGTCTTCTTCATCGCGCCCAGGTCGCTGGCGCCCTTCTTCTTGGGAAAGGCGCCGATGTTGCGCAGGTACCAGCGCGTGGGGCCATTGGTCCTGAAGCCGTCGTCGTTCATCATGATTCTCGTGGCGTGCCGTTGGAAGCGCCCCACTATCCAGGGATCGAAGAAGTTGCCGTGGTTGGAGACCGCGATGTACGGCGGATCGGGCTCCGGATCGGAGCGCGGATCCAGGCCGATCCGATAGCGCAGCTGCAAGAGGCGGCAGAAGCTCTGCCGCGTCGTGCTCCACAAAAGCTGGTGTCTGCTCATCGCCTCGCTCCTTTGAGCCCGAGAACCGATCTCAGTCTCCGAACATCGCCCACAGCACGCCCTTGTGCCGGCGGCGCAGCCGCTCCAGGTAGCGCGGATTGTATCTCTTCCCCAGGCCCGGGCAGATCCAGCCGGGACGCTCGTCGACCCAGGCGGCGACCCGATCGACGACCGTCTCGGCGACATCCGCGGAGAGGTAGAAGCGCGGCTCGAGCGGAGAGATCGGGTCCCCGCCCTCCTCGTCCGCCTCGCCCGCGATCCGCACCAAGTCCGTCCCCGGGTAGACGCGCAGCCCGATCGTGGCGATCAGTGCCGTGGGCTCTATCTCGTCCATGCGGCGCACCGACTCGTCCATCGTCTCCTCGCTCTCGCCGGGGGCGCCGAAGATCAGGTTGTGGCACTGCTTGATTCCGGACGCGCGCAGTCGCCGCGAGTAGTCGATCGCCTGCCCGGCCGTGAACCCCTTGCGCATCCGCTCCAGGACCGGGTCGCTGAGCGAGTCGGTGCCCAGCTCGACAGCCTCGCAGCCGGCGCGGCGCAGCAGATCGGGAAGCTCGGCCAGCTCGCCGACCGGCGCGAAGTAACCGGTGAAGGAGACCTCCAGCTCGCGGCGCAGTATCTCCTCGCAGATCTCGGCGAGGTGGATCTCGGGGCTGTTGAGCACGGCGTCGACGACGAAGATGTGCCGGATGCCGCCGGCGACGATCCGCTCCATCTCGTCGACCACCGGGCCGGGATCGCTGCGGCGCACGCGGTGACCCTCCAGCAGGGGATAGGTGCAGTAGATGCAGCGGTGCCGGCAGCCGCGCTGGGTCTGCACGTTGGCCGTTCCGCCGCGGCCGTAGTACCACTCGGCATCGAACAGATCGCGGTCTGCGGCCAGAAACGGCGACTGGAGCCGCTCGGGGCGCAGCAGGCGAGGCGGCCTGCGGCCGGCCTCGAGCTGTTCGACCAGCTCGACCGCGGCGCGCTCTCCTTCGCCGACCACGCCGAAATCCGCGTCGAGGTAGGCGAGAAACGCCTCGGGCATCAGCGAAAAGCCGGATCCGCCGAGCACCAGCGGCGCTCCGCCCCGGTCAACGACCGCCCGCGCCAGCTCCAGGTGCTCCTCGAAGTGACGGTGCACCCCGGGGAAGGCCGCGTTGTCGATGTTGCGGATCGAGAGCATCACCGCGTCCGGGCTCAGCTGCTCCAGGCGCTCGGCCAGCGAGGTTGCGGCGTCGTCGTGGCGCAGCGCGTCGAACCACTCCACCGCGTGCCCGGCCCGGCGCAGCGCCGTGCCGACCATCGCCGCTCCCAGCGGGTAGACCGGATCCGGGAGCCTTGCGCGCGAACCGCTGACCACGAGCACCCGCACCGCTCAGACCTCCTCGTCTAGCAGCCGTTCGACGGCCCTGCGATCCACCTTGCCCCCCGGTCCGATCGGCAGCGAGCCCAGCACGCGCACCGCCCGCGGGACCTTGTGGTCCGCGAGCCGCGAGCGGACGAAAGCCTTGACCTCTTCCTCGTCGAGCCCGCCGCTCTCCGCGGCGACGACCGCGACCAGGCGCGGCTCGCCGCGCACCCGCCGGCGGAGCACCGCCTGCGCCGCGACTCCCGGACAGCTCTCCAGCGTCCGCTCCACCTCTCCGATCGAGACCCGCCTGCCGCCGATCTTGACCACGTCGTCCTCGCGACCGATCAGCTCGAAGCCGTTCCCACTGCGCCGCGCCAGGTCGCCGACCCGGAAGAACTCTCCGGCCGCAACGACCGAGACCGACGGCGAGCTGACCTCGAGCCGACCGCCGTCGGCGATCCGCCAGTCGACGTGCGGCTCGGCGGTCCAGGGCCCGCCCTGCGTCCGGTAGGCCATTCCGCCGGCCTCGGTGGAGCCGTAGATGTCCACGATCGACCTGCCGGTCAGCTCGGCGAAGCGATCGCGCAGATCGGCCGCGAGGTGGGCGCTGGCCGTCACGAAGCGGCAGCGCGGCGGCACCCGCGTCTCGTCGGCCGACTCGGCGGCCCTGACCAGCGCGCGGTAGATCGCCGGCACGGCCACGACCAGATCCAGATCTCCGGAGACCGCCATAGAAAGCAGCGTGGGCAGCGAGATGCCGGCGCGCAAATCGCACGTTCCGCCGCGCCACAGCGCCAGCAGAAGCGAGACGGTGAAGCCGAAGATGTGGCACCACGGCACCATCGTCGCCACGCGCCGGGGCTCGCCCAGCAGCTCGGCCAGAAAATCGACCTCCGTCTGCAGGTTGCCGCGGGTCTTGGGAACCAGCGTCGGCTCGCCGGTGCTTCCCGAGGTGAAGAGGCGCACCACCGGTTGCGACTCCTCCAGGCGCGGGGCGGGGCCGGGATCGCGCCGGCCGTCGCCTGGAACCAGCTCCTCGATTCCGCCCGGGAGACCCTCGAGCTCGGCGCCGCCGCCGTGGATCACGACCCGCGCCCCGGTGATCTCAGCGGCGCGGCGCAGCTCCCCTCGCACCAGCGGATCGAGCAGGACCGGCTCGGCTCCGGCCAGCCACGCTCCGGCCAGCGCGGCGACGAACTCCGGGCTGGCGTCGAGGCTAATGATCGCGCGGCGCCCGCCGGCTCCGATCCGCTCCAGCTCGGCGGCCACGGCCGCGGCCCGCCGGCGCAGCGTCGTTCGATCGAAGCTCCCGTCCCGCGTCACCACTGCCGGCGCGGAAGAGTCGGCGGCGAGCCCGACGAGCTGGAGCGGATCGAAGACCATCGCGCTCACAGACCCATTCCACCGTTGACCGGTATCACCTGTCCCGTGATGTAGGTGGCGTCCCCGGAGCAGAGAAAGGCGACCACCCCGGCCACCTCCTCGGCCCTGCCGACGCGACCCAGCGGAATTCGATCCTCCAGCTCGGCGCGGTCCAGGTCGGCCGCCATCCCGATCTCGAGCGGACCGGGGGAGACGGCGTTGACCAGGATTCCCCAGCGGGCCGTCTCCAACGCCAGCGCCCTGGTCGCGCCGGCGATTCCGGCCTTGCTCGCGGCGTAGGCCACCTGACCCACGTTGCCCCGCTCCCCGGCCAGCGAGCCGATATTGACAACGCGCCCCCCGCGCGCCCGCACCATACCCTTGAGGCAGGCTCGCGTGACCAGGAAGAGACCGTCGAGGTTGGTGCGCATCACGCGCCGCCAGTCCGACTCGGGGAGCATCATCAGGTAGCCGTCCGAGCTGGCGCCGGCGTTGTTGACCAGCACGTCCAGCGGACCCTCGTCGGCCAAGAGGGGAACCAGCCGTCGCTCGACCTGGTCCGGATCGCCCACGTCGAAAGCGACGGTCCGCGCCCGTCCTCCCCCCTGCTCTATCTCGGCCCGCAGGGCCTCCGCCTCTTCCTCTGATTCGCGGTAGTTGATCCACAGATCGTATCCCTCGGCGGCGAGCCGCCGCGAGATGACGCCCCCCAGCCCGCGCGCTCCTCCGGTGACCATTGCCTTCAAGGTGATTCCGCCTTCCAAGCTAGTGCCTCGTCAACCCCACCCGACAGCGCGCAATGCGGTTGCCCATCCGACCTTATGGTGCTACTTATCTGTTCGATGATTGTCAATTCGGCAACCTTGCGAAAGTGTTGCCATTTCGGAGAAGATGATGAGTGACGATCTCAAACTGAGCCTCAAGCGCATGATCATCGAGGCGGCCAACCTCGAGGACGTGGAGCCCGCCGAGATCGAGAACGATCAGCCGTTGTTCGTCGAAGGGCTGGGGCTCGACTCGATCGACGCGCTCGAGCTCTCGGTGGCGCTCGAGTCCAGGTTCGGAATCAACATCTCGGACACCGACACCGCCAAGACCGCCTTCGCCTCGATCGATGCTCTGGCCGAGTACGTCACGAAGCAACGCAAGAAGTAGCCCGCGATGGGCCGCATCTTCGACGCCGTCGTCATCGCCGTGTACCCCTTGATCGTGCTGCTGGGGCTGACGTACCTCAACGTGCGCTGGACCGCCCTGCTGCTGCTGGTCCTGCTGGGCCGGCGCTTTTTGGCCGCGGTCCTCTCCGACCGGGCCGCCTCGTTGATCGTGCTGGTTCAGGCGCTGGCGATGGCCGGGCTGATCGGCGGCGCCGCGATCTCGAGCTCCGGCCTGCTGCTCAGATTCACTCCGTTCCTGATCTCGCTGATCTTCCTGGCGCAGTTCGGAGCCTCGCTGCGCGGCACGTCGATCATCGAGCGCTTCGCCCGGCTCAAGCGGCCCGAGATGCCGCCCGAGCAGGCCGCCTACTGCCGGACTCTGACCAAGGTCTGGCTGCTGGTGCTTGCGGGCAACTCGCTTTTGGTGCTGGCGGCGGCCTTCGTTTCGAGCAAGGCTCTCTGGGCGGTGCTGGTCGGACCGGTCAGCTACGCCTACCTGGGGATCTTCATCGCGGCCGAGTATCTCTTTCGCAAGCGCCGCTTCCAGGAGTTCGATCGAAAAAACGCGCTGGACCGGCTGCTGGAGCCGCTGCTGGGCAAGGGTGGAGCGCGATGAGGATCTGCGCCGTGATCCCGGTCTTCGACAACGCCGAGGCGATCGGCGAGGTGGTGCGGCGCACCCGCGCGGTGATGGAGCCGGACGTGCTGGTCGTCTCCGACGGCTCGGGAGACGGCAGCGACGAGGCGGCTCGCGCCGCCGGGGCCGAGGTCGTCTCGCACGCGCGCAACATGGGCAAGGGCCGCGCGATCCTTACCGGCCTGGAGGGCTGCCTGGAGCGGGGCTTCACCCACGCGGTGGTGCTGGACGCCGACGGTCAGCACCTCCCCGAGGAGATCCCGGTCCTGCTGGACGCCGCCTGGGACAACCCGGACAAGCTGATCGTCGGCGAACGCCGCATGGATCCGGCGCTGACTCCGGCCGCCAGCCGTCGCGGCCGCGCGATCTCCAACTTCTGGGCCACGCTCGACGGCTGGCGGCGCTTTCGCGACGTGCAAAGCGGCTTTCGCGTCTACCCGATCGAGGCCACGCTCGCGCTCGGCTGCCGTGAGCCGCGCTTCTCCTTCGAGATGGAGGTGCTGGTGCGCGCCTCCTGGGCCGGCCTCGGCTTCGTGCACGTGCCGGTCAGTGTGCGCTACCCGGAGCGGCGCTCGACCCACTTCGACATGCGCGGCGACAACCTGCGCTTCAGCTGGCTGAGCTTTCGCCTCTTCTGGGGTATGCTCGCAAGGCTGCCGCTGCTCTTGTGGCGCACCCTGGCTCGAATTTGAAGAGACGATGAAAGGGGACCGGGATGTACAGATGCTTTTGCCTCGCGACGGCGGTCGCGACCGCGGCCTGCGCGACCTCCGGAGAGGTCGTCGCGGAGATCGAGTGGAACGAGATCGCGCCCGACGGGGGCTGCTCCGCGGCGCGCGTGATCGCCGGAGAAGGGGAAGCACCAGAGCGGATCCTGGTCGTGGAGAGCGAGGGTCCCGAAGGCGTCGAGTGCACGCTTTTGGAGATCGGGAAGCCCGGCGTCTCCAAGACGGCCTACGCTCTGGTCGGACGCGTGCGCAGCGAGGAGGTCGAAGGCGAGGGCTACCTGGAGATGCTGAGCCACTTTTCGGGCCGCGGTCCGTTCTTCTCGCGCGGCGTGGAGAGCGGCGGGCCGGCCGGTCACCTGGAGGGCAGCCAGCAATGGAGGACCTTCGTCCTGCCGTTCCGGATCGTCGAGCGCCCCGAGACCGAGCGCCCCGAGAAGATCGAGCTGGGTGTCGAGCTGCCGGGTCGCGGCAGAGTGCTGCTCGGTCCGCTGCGGCTGGTCGAGTACCCGCCCGGAACCGATCCGGTCGTCGCGGAGGGAGGCGCCTGGTTTCCCGGCTGGCTGGGCGGAACCCTGGGCGGAATCCTGGGAGGGTTGCTCGGAATAGTGGGAGCGATCGCCGGGCTGCTCGCCGCGCGGGGACGGGGGCGCCGCTTCGTCGTGGGAGCCTTCGCCGCGGCGATCGTCTTCGGCCTCTGCCTGTCCGCGGTCGGGATCGCCGCCTGGATCCTGGACCAGCCGTGGGGCGTCTACTACCCGCTGATGCTGACCGGCGGAATCATCGCGGTGGTCTCCGCCGGAGTGCTGCCCGGAGTGAAGAGGCGCTTCGAAGGAAAGAAGGCGTTCTGCCGCGGCGCAAGCGACGGATAGATACGGGATTTTGTGCTTTCCCCGGTCGAACCCGGTGCTGTTTGGCGTTATCGTTCAGTCTCTGATGTGCCGCATCGAACCAGCGACTGTTCGGCGACGCGCGGCGCTCTGCTGCGCGCCGGCGCTGCTCGCGCTGGCCGCCTGGCTCGCCGCGTGCACCTGCGAGGAGAAGCGCGAGGACCTGGACGTGCCCGATCCGGGCTCCTTCGAGGAGCACACCTTGGTCTACGGCGGCGACGTGACCCTGGGCAGGCGGATCAACCGGGCGCTGTTCGACGAGCGACGGCGCGGATCGCTGTTCGGCGACATCGAGGGCGATCTGCGCGGCGCCGAGCTGACGATCGTCAACGGCGAGGGCGTGATCGCCTCGGGCGGACGCTTCACCGACAAGGGCGAGCCGCGGCCGTACATGTTCCGCGCCCACCCGCTGGCGATCGACGCGCTGAGCGACGCCGGCGTCGACGTGGTGACCGTGGGCAACAACCACGCCGGCGATTACGGCCGCGCGGCGCTCGCCGAGATGCTCGATCGCCTGCTGCGCGCGGGCATCTCCTACACGGGCGGCGGTCAAGACTCGGCCGACGCGCGCCGTCCGGCCTACCTGCGCGTCGGCGACACGGTCGTCGCCGTGGTGGGAGTCGACCTGACGGTCGGCGGATCCTTCCGCGCCGGCGAGGATCGTCCCGGCACGCTCTACTTCGACGCCTACCGCAACGGGCGGAACAACGACCGCGTCGTCGAGGAGCTCGGCGAAATCCACGACGCGGCCCGCCGCCACGCCCAGCTGGTGCTGCTGACTCCCCACTGGGGCGAGAACTGGAAGGACCGCCCGGCCGACCACATCCGCAAGCTGGCGCGGCGTTTGATCGAAGCCGGCTACGACGCGATCATCGGCCACTCGGCGCACTGGTTCCAGGGCGTGGAGCTGATCGACGGCAAGCCGGTGATCTATGACGCCGGCAACCTGCTGGTCGACTACGGCGGCGGAGATCGAGCGCACGAGGCGTTCCTCTGGGAGCTGACCTTCGACCGCGCCGGGGTCGAGCGGCTGCGCGGAATCCCGTTGTGGCTGGTCAACGCCCGGACCGACCGCGCCACGGGCAAGCGGCTGGAGACGATCCTGGGCCGGCTGAAGCCGATGATGGAGGAGCTGGGAACGGGCTACCAGGTCGTCGAGGGGGAGGTGATCGTGGAATGCGTCCCGGGCTCGCTGCGCGGGCCGCTGCGAGTCGCCGATCCGCCGGCCAGGAAGGTGCCCGGCCAGGTGCGCGAGGCTCCCTCGCAGAGGGTGATCGAAGCCCTGCCCGAACGAGCGACCTCGCTCGAGGTGCGCTACCCGGACGGAATCAGCCTCGTGGGCTACGAGCTCTACCTCGAATCGCTGCCGGTCCCCAAGGCCGGACAGGTGGTCGCGCTGTACTGGCGTGCCGACGAGAAGCCGAGCGAGGAGTACTCCATTCACGTCGAGGGCCGGAGCGCGGGCGAGGACGGAAGAGGGCGCAGGAACGTGAGCAACCACATTCCCGGCGACTGGATGCTGCCCACGACCAGCTGGCCCCCGGGCGAGGTGATCCGCGACATGACCCTGCTGCGCCTGCGCGGCCGCGGCGAGCCCGGCGAGACGGTGCGTTTCTTCGCCGCGCTGGCGGGAGACGGCGGGCTGATCGATCCTCTCGAGCCCCCGGCCGGAACGGAGAGCGGCCCTCTCGTTCCGCTCGGCGAGGCGACCTACCGGCAAGAAGCGCCCCGCGTCTTCGATGTGATCGAAACACACAGGTCGAAGCATGGCATCTGAGCGACCGCGATCCCGCCGCCGCGAGCTTTCCCACCTCTTCCCGGCCGCGCTTTTCGCCCTGGCGGCGGCCTGCTGCGGCTCTCCCGACCCCGCCGACAAGGAGCGCCCCGCGCCGCCGGAGCTCGAGAGTCACACGATCGCGTTCGGCGGCGACCTTATCCTGGGCCGCCGTCTCAACGAGGCGGTCCTCGACGCCCGGCACCGCCGCCGCCTGCTGGGCGATCTGAAGCGACTGCTGGCCGCCGCCGATCTGGCGGTGATCAACGGCGAGGGGGTCGTCTCCGGCGGCGGACGCTTCACCTACAAGGGCGAATCGCAGTCGTACATGTACCGCGCCCACCCGCAGACGATCGATCTGCTGCGCGAGTCCGGCATCGACGTGGTGATGCTGGGCAACAACCACAGCGGAGACTACGGTCCCTGGGCCCTGCGCGAGATGCTCGATCGGCTGCGCGCCGCCGGAATCGGATACGCCGGAGCGGGTTACGATCTGGACGACGCCTGCCGCCCGGTCTACCGCCGCCTGGGAGACACCGTCGTCGCGGTCGTCGGAGCGGACCTGACGCGCACCCGTCCGGCTCGCGCGCGAAAGAACCGCCCCGGGACCTGCTACCACGACCTGCTGGAAGACGATCCGGACGACGCCTTCGAGACGCTGAAAAAGGCCCTCGACGAGGCGCGCCGGCACGCCCACGTGGTGCTGCTCGGCCCGCACTGGGGCGACAACTGGAAACGCCGGCCGCAGGAGCCGATCCGCGAGCTGGCGCGGCGCCTGATCGCTGCCGGGTTCGACGGAATCGTGGGACACTCGGCGCACTACTTTCAGGGCGCCGAGCTGATCGAGGGGCGGCCCGTGATCTACGACGCGGGCAACCTCGTGCTCGACTACGGCGGCGATCTAGAGGAGCACCGCGCCTTTCTCTGGGAGCTCGAGATCGACCGCAGCGGAGTGAGCGAGGCGCGCGCCACGCCGCTGAGACTGAAGCGCAACCGGGTGACCCGCGCCGGAGCGAAACGCGGCCGGGAGATGCTGAGCGATTTGAAACAGCGCTGCTCCGATCTCGACACCGAGTCGGCCCTGCGCGACGGGAAGCTGGTCCTGAGCTGTCGTCCCGGAGGCGTGGCCGGCCCGCGCTCGGTCTCGGATCCGCCGCTGCGGGAAAAGCCGGACGGTATCCGCTCCGCGCCGACGCGCTCGATCGTCGCCGAGCCGCCCCCCGGAGCCGAGCGCTGCGAGGTGAGCTGGGAAAACGGCGTCTCGCTGGTGGGCAAGAAGCTGCTGCTCGACGCGATCCCGCCCGGATCCGGACAGTTCGTGGCGCTGTGGTGGAAGACCGACCGCCGGCTCGAGGAGGGTTTCAAGATCCACCTCGAAGCTCGTCATCTTCGGCGCGGCAAGTCCGTCGGCAGCAGGCTCGCCAGCCATCTGCCCGGCGACTGGCTGCTGCCCGCCGAGCGCTGGCCCGCGGGCAAGCCGATCGAGGACTGGACCCTCTTTCGTCTCTACTTTCCGCCGAAGGGAGAGGTCGGCTTCTACACCGGGCTGTGGAACGGCAAGAAGATGCTGCGCCCCAGCGAGTCGAGCCTGCCTGTCGGAAAGGACGGCACCGTGGAGCTGGGCCGCACGCCGTACCGTAAGGACGCTCCCGCGATGTTCGATGTGCTCGAGCGCTGGCGGGCTGAATAGCCCGACAACACCGTGTGCCACGCCGGCAACAGGGGTCACCTGGCAGGCGCACTGCTTTCTCGCCTCTTACGAACCGTGCTATCTTTCTCTACATGAATCCGTTGACGCCCCAGACCAAAACCTGGCTGGAGATGGCCGAAAACGATTTCGACTTCGCCGGAGACATTCTTCGGCGAGGTCAAAGGCCCTTCTACGCGGCTCATTTCTGTCATCAAGCGGTCGAAAAGCTGCTCAAGGCAATCGTCCAGGAACGAAGTGGTGATACCCCGCCCAGGACCCACAATTTCAAGCTCTTGGGCAAGGCCGCCGGGTTGAGTCTCAACGAGCGAATGGAAAACATCCTGTTCTCGCGCGCTCCGCACTACCTCGGCACGAGGTATCCAGAAGATATTCAGAAACTCTACCAGCGGTATACAAAAGAGTACGTGACCGACCTTTTTTCCAGGACCGAGGAGCTATTCGAATGGCTGAAGGAACAGTTGACATCCAGCGTGTAGCCAACGAGCTATTCGAGGTCTTGGCCGGCGAGGGCATCCACCCCAGCGAGATGATACTGTACGGCTCTCACGCACGAGGCGAAGCAAGTCGGTGGAGCGATATCGACATTGTCATCGTCTCGGACGATCTCGAGCGATGGCCGCCTCTAGAACGGCTCGAGCTTCTGTCGCGGCTCGCCGCGCGAGTCGACGCCCCACTAGAGGTGCTCGGATACACTCCGAACGAGATCGCCGCCGCCGGAGATCACAGCATCCTGTGGTCCGAGATAAAGCGCCACGGAAAGCCACTCGAGGCCGCCTGAAAAGTGTCTCTGTAATCGATTTCGAGTAGCGGTACGGAAAGGCGCTCCCTCGATGTTCGATGTGCTCGAGCGCTGGCGGGCCGGACGCGCGGCTCACTCGTCGAAGTAGCCCAGCTTCTCCATCGCCTCTTTCAGATCCTCGTCGATTTCGACCTCGGGCGCCTCGTCTTCGCCCAGCGCCTCTCCCGCCGCGTCGAGGCTCCGGCGATAGCCGATCAACGCTTTGCGCAAGGGTCGGTACATCGGATGGTCCCCGCCCAGCGAGCGCCTCTCTCCGGGATCCTCGAGCAGATCGTAGAGGCGATCGCGGTGCTCGCCGGACCACCAGATCAGCTTGTAGCGCCCGTCGAACCAGGCCACCTCCAGCTTTCCGCGCAGCTTGTGCTCCATGTAGGCCGGACGATGCCCGTCTTCCTCCCCCGAGATCACCGGCAGCAGGCTGCGCCCCTCCAAGTGGGCCGGCCGCTCCACGTCGAGCCACTCCAGCACCGTGGGCGCGATGTCCACGTGCCGTGCAGAAAGCGCCACGCGCCGCCCCGCGCCCCAGCGCCCCCCCGGTGCTCGGATCAGCAGCGGGACGCGGGTCAGCTCCTCCTCGTAGCGGTGACCGTGCTCGAAGCCCCCGTGCTCCCAGAACTCCTCTCCGTGATCCGCGGTGATCACGAGCCACGCCGAGTCGAGCAGACCGATCCGACGCATTCCTTCGACCAGCTCTCCGACCGAATCGTCGGAGAAGCGCACCTCGCCGTCGTAGAGCCCCCTGAGGTACGACTTCTCGGCGAAGGTGGGAACCAGCTTCTCGTCCCTGATCTTGCGGAACTGGTAGTAGTCCCGCGGCCGCATGCGGCCTTTCTCGCCGAGCCCGAACCGCCGGCGGTACTTCTCCGGCGGGTAGTAGGGCACGTGCGGATCGAACAGGTGGATCAGCGCGAAGAGCGGCCCTTGGCGGTTCTTTCCCAGCCAGTCCAGGGCTCTTTTCACCGTCTCGTCCGCCTGTCTGTAACTGGCGAACCCGGCCCGCTCGAAGTCGTAGGTCCCGAATCCGCGGCCGAAGCCGTGCTGCTCGTGCAGGAAGTTGTTGTTGACGATCGCGTAGCTGGAGACCCCCGGCAGCAGCTCGGCGAGCGTGGGCAGCTGCCGGTGGATGACCGTGATCCGTCTTCCCTTCTTCTTGCCGGGCAGCTTCCTGAGATCCTCTCCGCCCGAAACCCTGACCTTGCTGACCTGCGGGGAGACGCCGGTCAGAATCGAGGCGAAGGATGGCAGAGTCCAGGGGGCGGAGGCGTGAAACGTGTCGAACACCGCGCTCTCGGCGGCCAACCGATCGATGCTGGGAGAGACGGGACGCGGGTAGCCGTAGCAGCCCAGCGCGTCGGCGCGCAGCGCGTCGATCACGACCAGCACCACCTTGTCCGCCTCGGGCGGCTCGCCGACAGGCGGCGGAGACGGGGGGAGATCGGCCAGCGGCACTCCCCGCGCCCGCGCCGCGGGGGAGAACGAGATGTCCGCCTCTTCGTTTTCGCCTCCGCAGGCGGCGGCCAGCGCCAGCATCGCGCCGAGCAGAACGAGAACCGCGAGCGACGCGGCTAGTCGAGCGCCGAAAATCGAGAAGTGGGGAGCTGGTGCAACGGGCTTCGGCATCTGGCAGAGGACAATCCTACATCAATTGACGGGGTTGGCCAGGGGATGGCGGATCAAGGCGCTCGCCGAGCAACGAGCTTCTCACCCGATTGTCACCTTTCGGTGCCCGCGCTGACGCGAGCCGACTCTAGCATTCGGCATCGCGATGGAGAAACACTCGTCCCAGGTGAACACCGTGCTGCTGGCCGAGCCTGACCGCGAGCTGGCCGAAACGGTGCGGCGCGCGCTGGAACGCGAGGGCATCGGCGTGCGAGCGGCTCGCGACGGCGCGTCCGCGCTCGAGATCGCGGCCGGCGAGCAACCCGACCTGATCCTGCTGGAGGTGGAGCTGGGCAACCTTTCCGGCACCGAGGTCTGCCGCCGGCTCAAGTCCGACTCGCGCACCTTCAAGATACCGGTCGTGTTCGTAACCGGGCGGGATTCCGAGACCGACCGCGTGGTCGGCTTCGAGCTGGGAGCCACCGACTACGTGCCCAAGCCGTTCAGCACGCGCGAGCTGACGCTGAGGGTGCGCGCGATCCTGCGCCGCCTCGAGCCGCGGAGCGACGATGGCGAGATCTTGGTGGGGGCGGTGCGAGTCGACGTGCCCCGCTTCGAGGCCACGGTCGCGGGCCGGCCGGTCTCGATGACGCGGCAGGAGTTCCGCCTGCTGGTCGCCCTGACCCGCGGAGAAGGACGCGTCTTCACCCGCGGCGAGCTGCTCGACGCGGTGTGGGGCAGCGACGCCGAGGTGCTGGAGCGAACGGTCGACGCCCACATCAAGGGTCTGCGCGCCAAGCTCGGCGGCTCCGGGCGGCTGATCGAGACGGTGCACGGGGTCGGCTACCGGGTGCGCGGTAACGACAGCGACTATCCTTCCCCGACCCGCAGGACAGGATCATGACGAGGCTTTCACCAGGACTACACCAGCGCCGCGAAACCTTCCCGGATGCCTTGCGGGCGGAAACGAGCGCGCTTCGTCGTGAACGTTTTGCCCCTCCGTCAAGGAAACGATTCGCGCTCTTCACGGGTTCGACACGCAACGGCGCTACTGATGCCACGAGTCGAGGAGATGGTGATTTGAACCATGGGCGACCGGCCCATCAATAGACCTCAACCAAGGAGACCAAAACCATGAAGACCAAAA
>CAZHCG010000025.1:0-18626 GCA_964530995.1 uncultured Myxococcales bacterium | reverse complement strand
AGACCAAAACCATGAAGACCAAAAAGATTGCAACTATTTTAGCAGCGCTCCTCGCGCTCACGGGGCTCTCGCTGGCCGGCTGCGGCGGCGACGACGACGACGACGGCAACGGCGCGATCGACGCCGACACCGACGCCGACACCGACGGAGACAGCGACTCCGACTCCGACTCCGATTCCGATTCCGACAGCGACAGCGACAGCGACTCCGACGGCGACTGCCCTCCCGGCGTCGACACCACCGAGCAGAACGGCACCACGGTCTGCATCATGCAAGGCACGATCAGCGAGGATCAGACCTGGTACGGCAACAACATGTACCTGCTCAAGGGCGGGGTGTTCGTCGGCGACGGCGACGGCTCCAACCCGACCCTGACGATCACGCCCGGCACCGAAATCTTCGGCGACACCACCGAGACCAGCTTCCTCGCCGTCCAGCGCGGAGCCAAGATCGACGCCGAGGGCACCGCCACCGACCCGATCGTCTTCACCTCGGGCAAGGAGCCCGGCAACCGCGCCCGCGGCGACTGGGGCGGAATCGTGATCAACGGCAGAGCCCCGGTCAACCTCGAAGGCGGCGAGGGCGAGGGCGAGGGCGGTACCGGCATGTTCGGCGGCAACGACGCCTCCGACGACAGCGGCACGCTGCGCTACGTGCGCTGCGAGTTCGCCGGCCAGCAGCTGACCCCCGACAACGAGCTGAACGGGATCGCCTTCCAGGGGGTGGGCTCCGGAACCACGATCGATCATTTGCACGTGCACATGGGGCAGGACGACGCGATCGAGTTCTTCGGCGGCACCGCCCAGTGGAAGTACATCGCCGCGACCGGCACCGGCGACGACAACCTCGACTGGACCGACGGCTGGCAGGGCAAGGGCCAGTTCTTCGTCGCCCAGCAGTACGGCGACGACGCCGACCAGGGCATCGAGGCCGACAACAACGGCGAGGACAACCTGGCCACGCCATGCTCCGACCCGACGCTCTCCAACATCACGCTGGTCGGCTCGCCCAACTCCGACAAGTCGGACATCGGCGCGCTGCTGCGCGAGGGCACCAAGGGCGATCTGTCCAACCTGATCATCACCGGCTTCAACGACTGCTGCCTGGACGTGGACCACGAGGCCAGCTGGAACAACGTCGATGACTCGAGCCTCTCGATCACCAACAGCATCATCGACTGCGACACCAGCTTCGGCGCCAACGACGCCGAGGACGATCCGTCCGGCGTCTCCGTGCCCGACTTCTTCGACAGCGGCTCGGGAAACAGCGCCGAAGACCCGATGCTCGAGGATCCGTTCAACACCGAGAGCCCCGACCCCGCTCCGGCCTCCGGCTCCCCGGCGATCGGCGCGGGCTCGGCTCCGAGCGACAGCTTCTTCGACGATGTCGATTACGTCGGAGCGATTGACCCCGACGACGACTGGTTCGCCCAGGGTATCGCCGACGGGTGGATCAAGGTCGACGAGATCAACTAGCTCGGAATTGGTTGCGAAACTCGGGAGCCGGCATCGAAAACTCGGTGTCGGCTCCCGGACTGTCCGGGAGTGAATGGTGACGTCGTCATGAAAATATCTGGAAAGCCACGACACAAAGCCCGTCGCCCCTCGGCGGCGATCCACCCTCTCTCGCTGGTCGCGGCGCTCTGCATCGCAGCTCTGCTCCTCTCTCCGGCCGCCCGGGGTCGACAATCCACGGTCGAGATGGCCGAGCAGATCGCCGAGTTGCGCACCGACGTGGAGGATCTCGCCGCAGAGATCGAGGCCAAGAAAGAGGACCAGCGCGGTCGGCTGCGTTCCTACGCCGCTCAGAAAGCCGACCTGGAGATGGAGATCCAGCGCGCCGAGATGAACCTCAAGCAGCTGCGCGACGCCAAGGCGCGCCGGAACGAGGAGGTGGAGCGCGACGAACGTCGCGACGAGCTGTTCGAGCCGGTGGTGCTGAAGATGATCGCCAGGATCAAGAGCACCGTGCTGGCCGGCCTGCCCTTTCAGCTCGAGCAACGGGCCGAGGATCTCGACGAGCTGGAACGCCGGATCGACGAAGGGCTGATCAAGTCGACCGAGGGCGTCGCCCGCCTCTGGGATCGCGTCGAGGACGAGCTGCGGCTCTCCCGCGAGAACGGAATCTACAAGCAGGTGATCAGCGTCGGCGAAAACGATTTGCTCGCCGAGGTCGCCCGCGTGGGGATGGTGATGCTCTATTTCAAAACGCGCGACGGGCGCTTCGGCCACACGGTCCGCGAGGACGACGGCGGCTGGCGCTACGAGACGATTTCCTCCGAGGAGGGCGAGAAGCAGATCTCCAACCTGTTCGACTCGTTCAAGAAGCAGATCCGCGCCGGCTTCTTCCTCCTGCCCAACGCACTTCCGCGAGGGGGCGAGCAATGAATACCAAGCTGGCCGCCCTCGCCTTTCTGCTGATCTGCTCCCTGGCGCTGGACGTCGCCGCCGACGCCCGCCAGGAGCTGAGCAGGGCCTACAAGAAGGAATACGCCTTCCTCAAGGCCGAAAAAGAGGCGCTCTTTGCGCGGCTCGGCGAGATCGAGCGCGAGACCGAGCGCCGCGTCTCGGCCGCCCGCTCGGAGATCGACTCCATGCAGCGCAAGCTGCTGGCGTTGCGCAACCAGGCCGACCGGGTCGACCGGGATCTGGCCGAGGTCGAGCGCCGGACGGTCGGCGCCGAGGAGCGCGCCGACCTGCTGGTGGAGACGATCGGCCGCGCCGGCGACACGCTGCGCAAGCACGGCTACGAGCTACCCTCGCCCGGCGAGAAGCCCGAAGAGCAAATCGAGATCGTCGAAAGGATGTTCACCCGCGCCGCCGAGGCGATCGAGCGCAGCGGCTCGATTCGACGCGACCGGGGCAACTTCTTCCTGGCGGACGGCACCCAGACCGAGGGCAGCATTCTGCGCGTGGGCAACGTCGCCTCTTTCGGTCTTTCCGACTCGGCCGGCGGCGCGCTTGCTCCGGCCGGCGCCGGCCGGCTCAAGCTATGGCACGAGGACGCCTTCGCCACCGCCCGGGACCTGTTCTCCGGCGAGAGCCCCCAGCAGATCGCGATCTTTCTCTACGAGTCCCTGAGCAAGGGCATCGAGGAGAAGGAAGAAAAATCATTCATCGAAGAGGTCCAGACCGGCGGCCCGATCGCCTGGGTGATCGTGGCGCTGGGAGGTCTGGCCCTGTTGATGATCCTGGCGCGGCTGTTCATCCTGCTGCGCGCCAGCTCGCGTACCGACTCGATCATCCGCAAGATCGGTCCGCTTGTCGACCAGGGGCTGAACCGCGAGGCGCTGGACGTGCTGAGGCCAGGCAAGGGCTCCGGCGCACGCGTGATCCGCGCCACGATCCGCAACCTCGACCGCGACCGCCAGCACCTCGAGGACCTGGTCTCCGAGGCGATCCTGCACGAGTCTCCGACCGTCGAGCGGTTCGGGACCACGATCCTCGTGATCGCGGCGGTGGCGCCGCTGCTCGGCCTGCTGGGCACGGTGACCGGAATGATCGCCACCTTCGACGTGATCACCGAGTTCGGCACCGGCGATCCCAAGCTGCTCTCCGGCGGCATCTCCGAGGCTCTGGTGACAACCAAGCTGGGCCTGATGGTGGCGATTCCGGCGCTGCTGCTCGGCACCCTGCTCTCGGGACGCGCCAGCGCGATTCTCGAGTCGATGGAGCGCGCCGCGCTGCAGGTGATGAACCGCGCCGACGCGTTCAAGGCTCGCGAGCGACAGAGTGGGACAAAGCGCGGCTCGGCCGGCTCCGAGCAGCGTGAAAGAAGCTCTATCGAAGGGAAGCCCGAGGCGGCGGAGAACGGCGGGGCGGTGCTGGACGGTGCGTCCGCATGAACGACTTTCTCGACCAATTCGGCGGCTACATGGCCAGCGGCGGATGGGTGATGATCCCCCTGCTCGTCTCGGCGGCCGTGATCTGGTTCGCGATCGGCTTTCGCTTTCTGACCCTGCGCCGCGGCAACCGCCGCTCGGTGCGGATCCTGGTCGAGCGCTACTCGACCGGCTACGATCGCCGTCCCGCCGGGATCGTGGACCACGCCGCCAGGCGGGCCGTCGAGATCGCCGCGCAGCGACTTGAAAACCTGCGCCGCTCCCTGGACGCCGCGCTGTCGGTCCACGACGTCGAGCTGCAGCGCTTCTCCACCTCGATCCGCGCCTTCGTTGCGGCTGCTCCTCTGCTGGGTCTGCTCGGAACCGTGATCGGCATGATCGAGACGTTCGACTCCCTGGGCGACATGTCGCTCTTCAGCCAGTCGGGCGGAATCGCCGGCGGCATCTCCCAGGCGCTGTTCACCACGCAGATGGGGCTGGCCGTGGCGATCCCCGGCCTGCTGGTCGGGCGCGTGCTCGATCATCGCCAGCACGCTTTCGAGGACGAGATAGCAAAGATCAAGGACATCGTCTGCGCAATGTACGAGGGAGGCGACGCATGAGGTACCTGCGCAAGCGAACGACCCAGACCGGAATCGACATTTCCCCGCTGATCGACATGGTCTTCATCCTGCTGATCTTCTTCATGGTCTCGACCACCTTCGTCAAGGAGATGAAGCTCGAGATCGAGCGCCCCGGCGCGGCCAGCGCCGAGCGGGCCTCGACCAAGTCGATCCGGATCCACGTGGAGCGCAGCGGCGCGCTCTACCTCGACGGCCAGCCGGTCAAGCCGTGGATGCTGCAAAGCCGCGTCCGCGACCTGATCAAGGGCGGCTCCTCGGGACAGATTCTGGTGATCACCGATCGGCTCGTGCCCGCCGAACAGCTGGTCAACGTCGTCGACCAGTGCCGCTTGGGCGGCGCGACCGACGTGGGGGTCGCTACGGAGAAAGAGGCCGGATGAGCGATTCGCCCTTCGACGCCGGCGCCCGCGCCCGCCGTCTCGCGGTGGCGATCGTCTCGATGTTCGCCGGCTGCGGGCTGGTCCTGTGGACCGTGATCGTGATGAACGCTCACGAGACCGCGCCCGAAGAGGACGATGACGGCGGCAAGCAGATCGTGGTTCAACCGCCCGAGCGCAAGCCGCCGCCCAAGAAGAAGAAGAAACCGCCGCCCCGGCGCAGGCGCCGCGCGACCGACGCCAAGCGCGCGCCGCTGCCCAACCTCTCGACCTCGATCTCGGGCAGCAGCTTCGGCATTCCGCAGCTGGAGGGGCTGAACCTCGACGAGGCCGCCGACCAGGTGCTGGGCGACGAGGCCGTGCGCGAGATGGTGATGAACGCCAACACCGTCGACGAGCAACCGCGCGTGGTCGCGCGCGGATCGGTCGGCTACCCGCCGCGGGCGCGGCAGAAGAACATCGAGGGCTACGTCAAGCTCTCCTTCATCATCAACGAGCGCGGGGAGGTGGAGAAGCTCGCGGTGATCGAGTCCGATCCGCCGGGAGTTTTCGAGGAGACCGCGATCGCGGCGGTCGGCTCCACCCGCTACTCCCCGGCCAGGTACAGGGGACAGCCGGTCCGCTTCCGGGCCACGCAGAAGGTCCCGTTCAGGCTCGAGTGAGACGATGAGCATCCGACACCGCATCGAAGCCCTGCTCGCCGCTTTCCTGGTCCTGGCGCTGCTCGCTCCCGGGGACGCCGGAGCGCGGCTGCGCAAGAAGGAGAAAGAAGCCGAGGAAGAGGCTCCGGCCGAGGTCGACCAGATCGCGCTCGCCTCGATGATGCTCAAGGACGGCCACTTCGACCGCGCCGCCGCGGTGCTCTCCGAGGTCGATACCGAGGCCGAGGGGCTCGACCTGGCCCGCTACCACATGCTGTTCGGGCTGGTCAGCCTCGAGCGCTCCGCCTTCGCCGACGCAGAGCGCCACCTCGAGGCCTCGCTCGCGGCCGGCCAGCGAGATCCGATGGCGCACGTTTTTTTGGCCCAGGCCCGCTTCGGCAACGGCGACTACGCCGGAACCCTGACCGCGCTGGACGCCGCTGGAACGGCCGCCGAGTCGCTCTCGGGCAGCTATCTGCTCAGGGCCCAGTGTCATTGGAAGCTGGAGCATCTCGAGCGGGCGTTCTACGCGCTCGGCGACGGCCTGGAACGCTTTTCCCAGGACGCGCAGCTGACGCGCTACCGCGTGCTGCTGCTGGTCGAGATGGAGCTCTACCAGCAGGCCATGGAAGAGGGGCGCGCGTACCTGGAGCGCGCCGAGGCCACCGCCGAGGACCACGCCGCGATCTCCGAGGCGCTGATCCACGGCGGCCAGGCCGAGCAGGCGATCCTGGTCCTGGAGGGCGCGCGCCTGCGCTTTCCGGCCAGCGAGGAGATCGCGCTGCAACTGGCCCGCGCCTACCTGCGAGCCGGGCGTCCCCTGACCGCGGCCCGCCTCTTCCGCAGCGAGGCCCACGAGAACCCCGAGCTGCTGATCGATGCGGCCGAGCTGTTCAAGAAGGGCGGTCGGCCGGTCCAGGCGCTCTACCTCAACGCCGACGTGGTCGAGCAGCGCGCCAAGATCCGCCAGCGGCTGGGGCTGCTGATCGAGCTGGAGCGCTTCGAAGAGGCGGCCGCCCTCGAGCCGCGGCTGGAGAGGCTCGGTTTGCTCGACGAGGACTCCGTGGTCTACGCGCTGGCCTACTCGCTGTTCCAGATCGGCAAGCACGACGCGGCCGAGAGCCATCTCGACCGGATCAGGGATCCGCAGCTGTTCAAACACGCCATGGAGCTGCGCCGCTCGATGGAGCGCTGTCGCGCCATGGGCTGGGAGTGCCTGTAGGGGGCGGGAGGAGCGCACCGCGGATGAGACGGAGATCTGCGATCTCGCTGCTGGTGACGGCGCTGGCGCTGGCCGTTCCGCTCGCCGCCGGCGCCCGCCAGGGCGGCGCCGATCCCCCGGCCGAGGACGAGACGCCGCAACCTCCACCCGCCGCCGGCGGCGAGGAAACCGGGTGCGGCCGCGTACGGCTGCTGGTCTTCGACGCCGAAAGCTCCGAGGCGCTGGCTGGAATCCGCGTCGAATTCGACGGCCGCCGGCTGGGCATCACGGACGCGGACGGCGCGGTCGTGATCGGAATCGCGCCGGGCAGCTACGTCTTCGAGCTGAGCGGCGAGGGCTACGCGGCCAACAACACCTCCGCGATTCCGGTCGTGAGCGGCAAGCTGAGCGAGGCGTTCGTCGACATCGCTCCCGCGGGCGGCCGGGCCGAGACCGACGTGGAAGCCGCTACCGCGCCGCGGCCCGAGGTCGAGGTCGACGAGAGCCTGCCCAGGTCTCGAATCGTCGGCACGGTGGTCCACTCCGACACCGGCGAGCCGGTCCCCGACGTGCGGATCTTCGTGCGCGGCGTGGGCTGCGACGTGACCAGCGACGAGTCGGGCCGCTTCTCGGTCGAGGTTCCGGTCGGAGCCCACGACCTGTCCGCCGTGCATCCCCGCTTCAGCACGATCAACAGATCCGAAATCGAGGTCGTCGAGGGCGAGCCGACCGAGCTGCGAATTGAGGCGGTGCCGGTCGGCGCGATGCTCGAGGATCTGGTGATCACCGCGCCGCGCATCGAGGGCGGCAGCGCGGCCCTGTTGCAGGAACGCCGGGAGTCGGGCTCGGTCAGCGACGTGATCGGCGCCGAGCAGATGTCCAAATCCGGGGACTCGGACGCGGCCGGCGCGCTCAAACGAGTCACGGGCGTGACGATCATCGGCGGCAAGTACGTCTACGTGCGCGGCCTGGGCGAGCGCTACTCCTCCAGCCTGCTCAACGGCGCGATGCTGCCCAGCCCCGAGCCAGAGCGGCGGGTCGTGCCGCTCGACCTGTTCCCCACCGGAGTGCTGGACAGCATCGTGGTTCAAAAGACGTTCTCCCCCGACATGCCCGGCGAGTTCGGCGGCGGCGTGGTGATGCTGCGAACCCGCGACTATCCCGACGAGCTGGCCCTCGATTTGGAGGCCAGCGGCGGCTGGACGGTGGGCACCACGATGAGCGACGGCCTGATGGCGGTCGGCGGCCCCACCGACTGGCTCGGCTGGGACAACGGCTGGCGCGACCTGCCGCCCTCGGTGCGCAGGGCCTCCAAGGACCAGAAGCTGCTCGAGGGCAACATGTTCACCGACGGATACACCGCCGACGAGCTGGAGAAGTTCGGCGAGGCGCTGCGCAACAACTGGCGCACTTACCGCGACGAGATTCCTCCCGACGCCGGCGGCAAGCTGACCGTCGGCCACAAGCTCGACCTGCCCGGCGCAAAGCTCGGCTTCCTGGCCGGCGCGATCTACGACAACGGCTGGGAGCGGGAGCAAAAGAAGCTCGACATCCTGGCCAGCGGAGCCAACGACGAGCCCGAGGTGTTCCACAGCTACCAGTGGGACGAGACGACCAACGTGATCAAGGTCTCCGGAATCCTCACCCTCGGGCTCGAGCTCGGCGAGGATCACCTGATCCGGTCCACCACGCTGCTCAACCGGATCGCCGAGGACGCGGCCCGCTTCTACTGGGGTTACAACCGCGACGTCAAGAGCGACATCCGCGTGACGCGGATCAGGTGGGTGGAGCGGCAGCTGCTGACCCAGCAGCTGGTCGGCGAGCACATCATCCCGCCGCTGATGGATCTGGGCGTCGACTGGCGCTACACCTACTCGCGCGCCTCGCGCCACGAGCCGGATCGCAAGGAGGTCACCTACTACCGCGAGGGCGACACCGACCTGTGGATCGCCTCCAACCGCCCGGACGGCAACTCGCGCGTCTTTTCCGACATGCTCGACGAGGTGCACGACCTGGGCCTCGACCTCTCGTTGCCGTTCGAGCAGTGGAGCGACGAGATCGCCGAGGTGCGCCTCGGCGGCCTGTTGATGTTCAAGGACCGCGGCTCGGACACGCGGCGCTTCAAGTACAAGGACCGCCCCAGCCCGCCGGCGCTGGCCGGCCTCCCGCCCGAGGAGCTGTTCAGCGACGAGCTGATCGGTCACTGGAGCGGCACCCAGGTCAATAACCTCTTCACCGAGATCACTCGCGAGACAGACAACTACAGCGCCGAGCAACAGATCCGTGCGGCCTACGCGATGACCGACTTTCCGCTCGGCCTCGGCCTGCGCGTGCTGGGCGGGCTGCGGATCGAGAAATCGCGCCAGTTCACCCGCACCTACGAGCTGTTCAACCCGGACGCCGAGCCGCTCGATTCCAAGATCGAGACCACCGACTACCTGCCGGCCGCGACGCTTTCGTGGGAGTTCAGCGACGACATGCTGGTCCGCGCCGGCGTCAGCCAGACCGTCTCGCGGCCCGACTTCCGCGAGATGTCGCCGGCGCGCTTCACCAACGTGATCGGCGGCCGCGACATCGTGGGCAACACCGATCTGAAGCGCACCCTGATCACCAACGTCGACCTGCGCTGGGAGTGGTACCCGGCCCCCGGGGAGAGCGTCTCGCTGGGCGGGTTCTTCAAGCACTTCGAAGACCCGATCGAGATGATCATCATGCCCGGCGCGCAGTTCTACGAGACGTTCGCCAACGCCGAGGCGGCGCGCAACTTCGGGCTCGAGCTCGACGTCTTCAAGAGCTTCGGCTTCATTCACGAATCGATCGAGGATCTCTACTTCGGCGGCAACGCCACCTGGGTCTACTCCCGGATCGAGCTGGGCGAGGACGTGGAAGGCACGCAGACCAACGAGAAGCGGCCGCTTCAGGGCCAGTCGCCGTACATCTTCAACGCCCAGCTGGGCTACGACAACATCGAGATCGGCACCAAGGCGACGATCCTGTACAACGTGTTCGGCGAGAGGATCCGCACCGTGGGCGCGGTCGGGCTGCCCGACATCTACGAGCAGCCGTTCCACCAGCTCGACCTCGTGGCCAGCCAGGAGCTGGGCGCCGGCTTCCAGCTCAAGCTCGAGGCCAAGAACATCGTCGACCTGCCGGCCAGGTTCAAACAGGCCAAAATGACGACCGAGAAATGGAGAAAAGGACGCTCCTTCTCACTGTCGCTGAAATGGTCCTACTGATGCAAGGAGGTCGATAGAGATGAGAAGAAGAACGACACTTCTGTTCTCAGCGCTGGCGCTCGCCGCGAGCGCACCGGCGCTGGTAGCCGGCTGCGAGGAGCTCGGCGCGGACCGGCTCGACCCGCGACCGTACCGGGGCGGCTGGTTCCCCTGCCTCGACGAGCAGTGCGCCACGGTCGGCGAGAACGGAATCGGCTTGATGGCCGGCGAGTGGTTCGTCCGCCTCGACGGCGAAGACGGCGTCGCGCCCGCCGAGATCGAGAGCATCTCGATCGACCGGCGCGAGTGGAGCTGGTTCACGCGCTCGAACCACATCGTGATCGACTACGGGGAGAACTGGCAGGAGCTGTGGGTCAGGCCCGAGTCCGAGGACGTGATTCAGATCGAGCGGCTGACCAACACGGTCTACGAAGACGACACCGACGTGCAGGATATGCAGACCACCGAATGCCTGGAGGGTGAGGAGTTCGACCTGCCCGACGACGACCCCGAGGACTGGCCCCCGGACCTCTGGACGCCGGACGAGTGCTGGAGCGAGTACTGGGCACCGCTGGGACGCGCCGTAAAGGTCGTCTCTCCCGGTGAGATGCTGGTCCTGGGCTACGACCCGCCCCTGCGAAAAGAAGAAGAACAGCAGGACTAGTGCCTCTTCAGTCCTCCGATGCCGGGTTCGGGTCGAGGCATCATCGGCGAGGCCAAGGAACGACACGGACCCGCTGTGGACATATCGGTCTCCACTTGGCAGACTCCCCGCTCGCGGTTCGTGGATCGGAAAAGAAGCCGAAGATGAAGCTCTCCAAAAAGCGCCTCCTGATCGTCGCCGCCGCGCTCGCCGCCGCCGCGCTCCTCGCCGTCGCGATCGTCGCCCTGATCCGGGCCGGAGCTTTCAGGCCTCCTCCGCCGCGCGGGGCGGCCAACGTGCTGCTCGTCTCTATAGACACGCTGCGCCGCGACCACGTCTCGGCCTACGGGTACGAGCGTCGGACCACGCCGGCCCTGGACCGCCTCGCCTCGGAGGGCGTGCTGTTCGAGCGGGCGGTGACGCTGGCTCCCTGGACCCTGCCCTCGCACATGACCGCGCTGACCGGGCTGGCTCCATCGACCCACGGAGTGGAGGACTACCGGGACAGCCTGGGAGACGATGTCCGAACGCTGGCGCAGACCTTCCGGGATTCCGGCTACCGCACGGGAGCGATCGTGACCGCCAGCTTCCTGGCGCCCGCCTACGGTTTCGACCGCGGGTTCGATCACTACGACCATCCCAAGGACGAGGAGGGCAGCGCCGACGCCAAAGAGGTCGTGAACCGCGCGCTGGATTGGCTCGAGGATATCGATCGCGACGAGCGCTTCTTCTTGTTCGTGCACTTCTGGGACGTGCACTGGCCCTACCTGCCGCCTGCGGGGTACGAAGAGCGCTTCGGCGGCGAGCCGGGCGAGCGCAAGTGGGCCAAGGCCGGGTACCTCCAGAAGTACAGCGACACGACCGAGCGCTATCCCGAGGAAGGCCGACGGCAGACCCTGGCGCTCTACGACGGAGCGATCCGCTACGCGGACGAGGAGATCGACCGCCTGCTCGCCACCGTCGACCAGCGAGAGCCCTACGGCGACAACGTGGTGATGGTGTTCTCGGACCACGGAGAGGAGTTCGGAGAGCACGGCTCGTTCGGCCACGGGCACTCCTTCTACTCCGAGGTGATCGACGTGCCCATGATCGTGCGCTGTCCGGGTCGCCTGCCGGCCGGACGGCGAATACAGGAGCTGGTCGCGACCGGCGACATTCCGGCCACGCTGCTCGAGCTGGCCGGTCTCGGGTCGCAGGGGCAGTTCCTGCAAGAGGCGGTCAGCCTGGTCGAGCTGTGGGGCTCCTCGCAGGCGTCCGACAGCTTCGCCGCCAGGCGCCTGATCATGGAGTCGACCCGCCGCGGGCCCAAGCGGTTCGGCATGGCGCACCGTTTCTACAAGTACATCTCCCGCTTCAGCTTCCACCCGTACGGGCGAAAGAAGAGATGGGTCACGATCCGCGAAGGGCTCTACGATCTGCGAAAGGACCCGGCGGAGAAGAAGAACCTGCTCAAAGGAAAGACCAAGCCCGAAATCGAGACGATCGTCCGCGAGATGAGAGGCGATATCACCTCGTTTCGCAAGAAGCGTTTCAGCGGAGCGGTGCTGGACTGCCGCGTGGCCGAAGGCGGCGAGAGCGTGCGCCTCGAAGGCGAGCTGCATCTCGAGCAGCGGGCGTACGACGAGGCGGCCGGAATCGGGCTGGAGTGGGGAGACCAGGTGCGAACCGCAAAGGAGCGTCGCGAGATACGCTTTCGGATCAACCCGCGTCCCGGCCGCGAGAAGCAGCTGCTGCTGCCCCTGCCCGAGGAGTCGAAATCGATCGAGGTCCTGACCCGAGTGCGCGGCGAGGAGAAACCGCTCGTCGATCGGCGAGTCGAGCTGCCCGGCGCCGACGGCGAGATACCGCTGCTGGAGCTGGGCGCGACGAGATGCACGCTGCGCGGCAAGATCCACGAGGGACGTCACAACAGGCGCGACGCCGATCTCTCGCCGCAGCTGATCGAGCGCCTCGAGGAGATGGGCTACCTGCAGTGAACGCGATCTTCGGCCGGAGAAAAACAAGACGGAGACAACGCATCGCCGTAGATAGCTAAATTCATCTCCACCGGCTGCTACAATCAGGCCCCGTCTCCCACCGGAAGAACGAGGGTACGTTTGTACGGATCGACACGTTTCGGGCAGGAGCGTACAATTGTTTTGCTGGTTCTGACATGGAGCTTTTCGGTCTGCGCGGTTGGGTCAAGCGCAGCGCCGGGGTACGGAATCACCGAAGATGAAGGCGGAGGTGTGCGATGTTGACTCGGCTCACTGTTCGCAATTTCAAGCTGTTCGAAAACGTGGAGATCGAGCTTGGGGATCGCGTCGTCTTCGTCGGTCCCAACAACTCCGGCAAGAGCTCGGCACTTCAAGCGCTCGCGCTGTGGCACACCGGCGTCAGGCGTTGGGTGGAGAAGCGGGGCAACAAGAGGGTGCCCAGGGAGAGAGCGGGCGTCGCAGTGAACCGCAGGGACCTGATCGCGCTGCCGGTCCCTGTCGCGAACCTCCTTTGGCGCGACCTGCACGTTCGGGAGGGGTACAAAGAAGCCGGGAAACGTGGCACGCGGAACATCCTCATCGAAATCGAGGTGGAGGGCATCACCAGCGGGGAGAAGTGGAGAGCGCCCATCGAGCTCGACTACGCGAACGAAGAGTCTTTCTACTGCCGTTCGAAGCTGGGAGCTGACGGAGCGAGAGAAGAGATTCCAAAAGCCGTGTCTTCGATGCGTCTCGCGTACCTGCCCCCGATGTCAGGGCTCGCCGCCAACGAGAAGCGTCTCGATCCCGGAGCCATCGACGTGCTGGTCGGAGAAGGCCGCACCGCCGAAGTCCTGCGCAATCTCTGCTGGCAGGTGTTCGACAGCGATCGGACGAGCTGGGACAAGATCGTCGACCACATCACCGAGCTGTTCGGAGTAAAGCTGGAAGAGCCGTCCTACATCGAGGAGCGGGGTGAGATCGTCATGTCGTTTCACAGTGTGAACGGCACTCGGCTCGATCTGTCGGCGAGCGGCCGGGGCCAGCAACAGACCCTGCTTCTGCTGGCTCACATGGCCGCGAATCCGGGCGCTCTTCTTCTGATGGACGAGCCCGACGCGCACCTCGAGGTGCTCCGGCAACGTCAGATATACCAGGTGCTTTCCAGCGCGGCCGAGGAGACCGGCAGCCAGATCATCGCGGCGAGCCACTCGGAGATCTTCCTCGATGAAGCGGCGGATCGGGATGTCGTCATCGCATTCTTGGGGCGACCGCACCGGCTCAACGACAAGGGCCAGCAGCTGCGCAAGTCGCTCAAGGATATCGGCTTCGAGCAGTACCTCCAGGCCCTGGAGACCGGGTGGGTGCTCTACCTGGAAGGCTCGACGGATCTCTACATCCTCAAGGCCTTCGCGAAAAAGCTGGAGCACGCCGCAAGGGATCACCTCGAGCGCCCTTTCGTGAAGTACGTGGGCAACCAGCCCGTGGAAGCCCGGAGGCACTTTCACGGGCTCAGGGAAGCCAAACCCGACCTCGTCGGTGTGGCCATCTACGACAATCTGGACAGAGATCTTCCCGAAGACAGCCGCTTGGAACAGGCAATGTGGACGAGGCGCGAGATCGAAAACTACCTTTGCACTTACAGCACGTTGATAGCGTTCGCACGAAACCAGCAGCGGGACGAGCACGGGGATCTCTTCGCGAGGCGTGGATCCGATGCGATGAAGCAGGCCATCTCCGAAATCGAGGCAGCCTCGAAGAGCCTGCGCAAGCCGTCCCCCTGGGACGCACGCGCCAAGGTCAGCGACGATTTCCTCTCCCCGCTTTTCGAGAGGTATTACGAGCTCGTCGGGATTCCGAACCTCATGACCAAGACGAACTTCCACGTCTTGGCTCCTCACGTGCCGGAGGACGAGCTCGATGGCGAGGTCCGCAAGAAGCTCGATCTCATAGTAGAAACAGCCGAACGCGCCGCCCCGAGAGAATGACGACCATGACCACCTACCGCAAGAAAAGGCATCGGCTCGGGAGAAATCGATCCGGCACTGGCACCCGTCCACCCAGCACTCGTGTTGGGCGCGGCGCCCGCTGGCCGCGTGCCGGATAACGCCGATCAGGACTCCCGCTGCTCGGCGCGGTGGGCTCGCCACCACTCCGCGCCCAGCGAGAGCAGCATGTAGAACGTGTAGATCGCCAACAGGATGCCCATCACGCTGATCAGGAAGTAGCGGTTGCCCGGCTTGATGTGCTCCGAGGCGTTGCAGAAGCACTCGATCGCGAACAGCAGAATCAGCCCCACCACGTTGCGCCGCTTGCTCAGGTCGGCGGCGTGGATCACTATAGCCGTCAATCGCAAAACGTAATAATAGTACGAGCTGGTGGTCAGCCAGAAGTACGGGATCACGCCCAGCCCCGCGGCGTACCAGTCCTTCGTGCGGCTGATGAACAGCCCCAGCGGGATCAGCAACAGCAGCGCGGCGAGGTGCACGTACGACTCGATCTCGGCGACCATCTCCCGCTTCTCGTCGGAGATCAGCTTCTGCTCGGTCTCGCCCCGGTAGACCAGCGGAATCACCAGCCCCTGGCGCCGCGAGGAGAGGTTGTGCGGCTCGATGTGGGCCGTGATGTTGTGCAGGCTCTGGGCGTGCACGTCTACTCCGTCGACCGCGATCGAGAGCGACAACAGGACCAGGACCGCGCCGAAGAAACCTCCCGCCACCTTCCAGTAGCGGAGCGGGACGCGCCGCCAGAAACGGGTCCAGGGAATCTCCACGTTGTTGAGCAGGGAGTGCAGCGCCTTGGCGAAGATGCCGAACAGCCACAGCAGCGGGAAGTAGCGCATCAAGGTCGCGTAGCCGAACAGCGCGCCGGCCGCCCAGTGCTTGTCGCGGCGCAGCATGCAGACGCCGATCGTCATCGCCGCGATCCAGTCGTAGCGCAAAAAGGCCCAGCTGATGATCGGCCAGCGCAGCGAGTAGGAGACCATCAGAAACAGCCAGGAGAAGGCGAAGGCCTCGCGGCCGAACGCCCACCAGACCGCGACCAGCGCCGCCAGCAGCCACAGGAAGTCGAGGTAGCAGGCGACCTTGATCGCCTCGACCGGGATCAGCTTGGCAAAGGGCCTGGCGAACAGGACCCAGGTCGGCGTGCCGTTGAAGCCGTGGTCGAGCAGCAACTCGCGCCACAGCTTGCAGCTGAGATTGGTCGGCGGCGCGCGTTGAATGTGGCGCGCGTCGTGGACGAACTGCTTCCACTCCTCCTCACTGAAGCGCTTCTTGACCTCGTCGGCGCGCGCCAGCGCGTGGCGGATCGGCTCGCGGTGGTAGTCGTTCTCGTCCTGGGCCAGGTACTGCCGCACCTGGCCCGGGCAGTACTCGCCGCCCTCTCGATCGGCGGCGATCAAGGCGGGCAGCAGATCGAAGTAGCCCACCTCGTCGAAGTACTTGGCGCTCGTGTAGTAGTGCAGCAGGTCGTAGTTGTGATACCAGCGCAGCGGCAGCGCGCCTGTGTACTGGCAGTAGTTGAGCGTGGCGAACAGGGCAAACCCGACCAGGCCGGCGAAGAACGTGTTGCGGGCGTTGAGCCGCAGCCGGCCGAGCCTCAGCACCGGCTCGCGCTCGATCAGCTCGCGGGCCCCCTCGTTTTCCCTGGCCCTGGCGCGCAGGCGGGCCAGGATCGCGGCCACCGCGACCCCGACCACCGCGCCGGCGGCAAGGCCGGCCTTGACGTGCTCGGCGAGAGCCCGCGTGGCCATCACCCGGCCTCCTTTTCGGAGCGGGGCGTCGCGGCGGCGCCCTTGCGCCGCTCGCAGGCGGGGCGTTTCTCGCCGGGCAGCACCCAGTCCGGCTCGACGCCGCGCCGGCGCCCGGTCCACCACTCGTGCGCCAGAAAGCCGAGCATCGTCAGCGAGTAGACCGCCAGCGAGATGCCCATCACGCTGATCAGGAAGTAGCGGTTGCCCGTCTTGATGTGCTGCGAGGCGTGGCAGAAGCACTCGATGCCGAACAGGATCAGCAGCCCCACCACGTTGCGCCGCTTGCTCAGATCGGCGGCGTGGATCACCACGGCGGTCATCCGCATCGAGTAATAATAGTACGACGATGTCGTCAGCCAGAAGTACGGGATCAGGCCCAGACCCACCGCCTCCCAGTCGCGGACGCGGCTCATGAACAGGCCGAGGATCACCATCATCGCCAGCGCCGCGATCCGGACCGGCGTCTCGATCTCGTCGACCAGCTCGCGCTCCTCGTCCGAGATCAGCTTCTGCTCTGTCTCGCCGCGCCAGGTCAGCGCGATCTGGAGCCCCTGGCGCATCGAGGAGAGGTTGTGCGGCTCGATGTGGGCCAGCATGTTCTTCAGGCTCTGCTCGTGCGCGTCGAAACCGAGGCTGATTCCGGCCGCTCCGCCGAGCAGCACCACGGTCAAGAAGAAGCCGCCGGCCATCTTGTAGTAGCGGACCGGGATCCGCAGCCAGAAGCGGGAGAGCGGCACGCCGCGGCGCGCGAACAGGGCGTGCACGCCCTTGGCCGCGATCCCGAACAGCCACAGCGCCGGGAAGTAGCGCATCAAAGCGGCGTAGCCGAAGAAGGCGCCGGCCGCCCAGTTGCGCCTCTTTTTCATCATGCAGATCCCGATCACCATCGTGGTCATCCAGTCGTAGCGCAGCATCACCCAGGTGATCGTCGGCCAGCGGAAGGAATAACAAATGCCGATAAATATCCACGACAGCAAAAACGCCTCGGCGCCGAACGCCCACAGGATCGCCGCCAGCATCGCGATGATCAGCACCAGGTCCAGCAGGGTGGCGAGCTTGATCTGCTCGACCGGCACAATCGAGACGATCGGCCGCGCCACGAAGGTCCAGGTCGCCGTGCCGTTGAAGCCGTGGTCCTGCAAGAGCTGGCGCCACAGCCTGCAGAGCAGCCGCTTTGAGTCGCGCTGGATGTAGGTCACGTCGTGGACGAACTGCTCCCAGCGCTCGTCGGTGAAGTGGCTCTTGATCTCCTCGCGCCTGGAGAGGGCGTGGCGGTACGACTTGCGCTCATAATCGCTCTCGTCCTGGTAGAGGTAGATCGGGGTGCGGCCCGGGCACATCGGCTCGGACTCGTAGTCGGCGATGATCAGCGCGGGCAGGAGGCGGAAGTAGCCCAGCTCCTCGAAGTACTTCGGCGCGATGTAGTAGTGCAGCAGGTCGTACTCGTCGTAGCCGTCGACGATCAGGTCGGTGCCGTAGCGGTTGTAGTTGAGCGTGCCGAACAGGGCGAACGCCAGCAGCGCGGCGATGAACGCCTGGCGCGCGTTGAGCCGCAGCCGCCCGATCGAGACGACCGGTGTGCGCTCCAGGAACTCGCGGGCCCCCTCGTTCTCGGCGGCGCGCGCGCGCAGCCGGGCCAGCACGCTGCCGGCCACCACGGCCAGCATGGCGCCGGCCGCCAGCCCTACCTTGACCTGCTCGGTGAGGCTCCTGCTCGCCATCGCCGCTCCCGCTGCTCGCTCGAGTCACCGGGGAGATTAAGGGATAGTTTTTGAAATGGAAAGTGGAACGAGGCCTTCTGAACTTTTTTGCAACTCCCGGGTCACAGCGTCCGATATCAATGGCAAGAGGAGACCGACCGCAGGATGCAGGAGACCGACCTCGAGCTCCCGGATACCGCCGTGGTCGATACCACGGCGGATCCAACCCAGCCCGCGCAGATCCTGCGCGGGGAAAACGGTCAATGGTCTTTGACGCAACGAGCATAGCCGTAGACAGCCTTGCCGCCGCCGTGCACGCTGCCGCCGCCGAAGCACACGTACCACGCGCTGGACGTGGACGCGACACGCGACGACGACGACCAGAAGCGGTTGCTCGGCGTGGCCGGAAACGAGGTCTCGTCGATGATCGGCACGGTCGTCTTCCGGTTGTCCACGATGCTCTGCAGCTCGCTGACGCTCGGCAGCCGCCAGTCCGTGTCGCCGCTCCAGTCGAGCTCCTCGCAGCAGTCGAGCGCCGCCTGCCAGGTCAGCTCAGCGGCGCTCCCGCTGCCGCACGCATCGCCGATCAGACCCCGGGCGCAGCCCTGCCACTCCAGCCCGGTCCGGTTGTCGATCACGGTCGGCTGGCCCGAGGTGGACGTGTCCCGCGTGAAGC
>CAZHCG010000024.1:0-37863 GCA_964530995.1 uncultured Myxococcales bacterium | reverse complement strand
GGGTTCCGGAAAGTCAATGGAATAATTATTCTGGTTCTTCCCAAAAAAACTCCAGACTTCTTCAATTCGACTGCGACTCCCTGAAAGTATCGGATATCTACTCCACGTAGCCCAGCGAGCGCAGGGCGCTCTCCAGCGCCTCGGGCAGCTCGACAGACTCGGCCTCGCCCTTGCTGCGGGCGGCCTTCTCCAGCAGCTCGCGGCGCGACTCGAGGGCCCGGGCCAGCTCGTCGAAGCGGGGGTGATCCTCGCCCAGGTCGCGGCGCTCTCCGGGATCCTCGCGCAGGTCGAACAGATCGCTCTGGTCGCCGTCCACGTCGCGGATCAGCTTGAAGCGACCATCGAACAGCGCCGTGCGCGGCTTCCAGTAGAGGTTGTACTCCATGTAGGCGGGGCGATCCCGGCGCTGCTCGCCGCTCGCGAGCGGCATCAGCGAGCCGCCCTCGAAGTGATCGGGAGGCTCGACGCCCAGCCACTCGAGCACGGTCGGCGGGACGTCGACGTGCCGCACCGACTGCTCCACGCGCTCGCCGGCGCGCCACTCCCCGCCGGGCGGCCGCACCACCAGCGGCACGCGGGTCACCTCCTCCTCGTAGCGGTGGCCGTGCTCGAAGCTGCCGTGGTCGAAGTGCTCCTCGCCGTGGTCGGAGGTGACCGCCAGCCAGGCCGTCTCCAGCAGGCCCAGCTCGCCCAGCTCCCCGACCAGGCGCCCGATCTGGTCGTCCACGTAGCGCACCTCGCCGTTGTAGAGGCCGATGATGTAGCGGCTCTCCGCCTCGTCCGGGCCGAGCTCGCCGCTGCGCGCGCGGCCCACGTCGGTGAACGGGACCTCGACCTGGCCCGGGGGATCGCCGGGGGCGAAACGCTCGCGGTAGTCGCCGGGCGGATCGTAGCTGATGTGCGGATCGAGGTAGTGGATCATGACGAAGAACGGCCCGCCGGCGTGCTCGCGGATCCACTCCAGGGCCAGCTCGGTCACCTCGGCGGCGCGCCTGGAGCCGTTGAGGCTGCCGTTCTCGTGGTCGTAGCGATCGAAGCCGCGGCCGTAGCCCAGCTTGGGGTGCAAAAAGCCGTTGGTGGCGAAGCCGGCCGAGGGCAGATCTCCGATCAGCTCGGGCAGGATGGGGGTCGACTCCGAGATCGAAGTCATCCAGAGGCTCCCCACGCGGCCGGATCCTTCGTCGTCCTTGCGCGCGCGGCGGCCGGCGCCGTGCACGGTCGGCGAGACGCCGGTCAGCAGCGAGCCGAACGACGGGCCGGTCCAGGGCGCGGCCGCGTGAGCCGCCTCGAATACGATCCCCTGCGAGGCGAGCCGATCGATCGCCGGGGTGGTGGGCTGCTCGCGGTAGCCGTAGCAGCCGAGACGGTCGGCGCGCAGGGCGTCGACCACCACCAGCACCACCTGGCGCTCACCGGCGGGCGGCGAGCCCGCGTCGGAGAGCGAGACGGCCGGCTGTATCTTTCGAACGTCGGGCCTCGGAACCGGCTTTCTGGAGCAGTCCCCGCAGCCGCCGGCCGCCAGCGCGACGACCCAGATCGTCAGCAGAGCAAACCGAGCAGAAAAGACCATCGGGCCGCCTCCCGCGCGACACCGGCCGCACCCGGCGACCGCAGACGATTGGGTAGCACGCGATCGGGGCGCGATCAAACCGTAGCGCACGCGTACGAGAGGACGCCGGAGCAGGTCTCCGCAGCAGGCCTGCTCGCCCAGCTCATCGCAGCGATGATGTATCGTACCGCAACAGAGGTCTGCCCGATGACGATGCAGCGGCCGCTCGAAGGGCCGGCGTTGCCGATCCCGCTCAACGGCTGCGTCTGGCCACCACGGTCAGCTGGCCGGTCTCGTCGTCCGGGACGCGGTCGGTGAAGTCCGCTCCCACCGAGACCGCGCTCAGTCCGGCCTCGTACAGGATCTCGTCCAGCTCCCCGGCGGTGAAGCAGCGCTGGGGGATCTCGTGGCTGACCTCGATCCGCCCTGCGGGATCGATCCCGTCGCGGCTGCCCGCGGGAGCCTGCCAGCGGTAGACGTAGGCCACGTCCAGCCGCCGCGGATCCGGGTGGGAAACCGGCCTCTCGAAGACGTCCACCACCCCCAGGCTCGAGATCGCGGTGGCCAGGTGGAACAGCTCCTCGAGCTGGTCGTCCTCGCCGCCCAGCATCTCCCCGGTGACTCGGTAGACGTCGAAGGCCAGCAGGCCGCCGGGCCGCAGGTGATCCGAGGCGACGCGCAGAGCGCCGAGCAGATCCTCGCCGCTCAGCATGCAGTAAAGCGCGTTGTACGGAATCAGGACCCGGTCGAAGCGCTCGTCGAGATCGATCCGGCGAAAGTCGCACAACAGCGGTCGCACCCGCTCGCGCTCACCGTCGTTCGAATCGAGCATCCGCCGCTCGAGCAGCTCCAGCATCCCCGGGTGGCTGTCGACCGCCACGACCCGGCAGCCGCTCGCGGCCAGCCGCAGCGCGATCCGCCCCGATCCGCAACCGAGCTCCAGCACTCGCCCCGCCCCGCGGCACAAGTCGAGGTAGAACTCGACGTCGCCCGCGTTGCCGCGGTGCGTCAGCTCGTACAGCTCTGGATCGTAGTCGTCGCTCATCTGGACAAACCGCTGCGCGGCGCGCGACCTCGCCGCGCGACAGGGGCTCGGGACCCCGCCTCAGGCCAGGTCGAGCGCGGCGCGGGAAGGCGGCGCGGTCGCCGTGGGACCGGGATCGGCCCTCAGCGCGGCGTTGCGGCGCTCCTCCCCGACGATCCGGACGAGCTCGGAGACCTGCACGCATCCCAGGTCCTCGAGCGCCCGCATGTAACCGTCGGCGAAACCCTGCGCCCGCGAGAAGCGAACGGCCCGGGCTCCGGCGAAGCGGGCGTCGAACAGCTCGGCCAAGTGGTTGCGAAGCTGGGTGACGACTTCGTTCTTGCTCATCTCAGCGACCTCCCTCTGATCCAATCTACGGGAGGCGGGAAGGCCCGGGCAATTTTTTGGCAGTGTTTTCCGACAAGACCGACCCAAGGCTTGGAGTGGATTCTCAGCCGCTGGAGAGCACGGCGCGCGCCGCGGCCAGCCTCACGGCACCTCGCTCGTCGGCCAGCAGGCGCACGAAGTCGGGCCGCAGCTCCCGCGCGCGACGCACGCGGCCGAGCACCGCCACCAGCTCCTTTGCGTCGCCGTCCTCGAAGACCGCGGCCACCCGCTCGATCGCTTCGGGATCGCCGATCACGGCCAGCATGTCGCGCGCCTCGTCGGCGCAGACGCTGTGCTCGTCGATCACCCGCTCCAGCGCGGCGGCCACCTCGCCGCCGGGCTCGGCGTCGCCGAGCAGCAGGGAGGCTGCCAGGACCACCACCCTGGGCGCCTCGTCCTCCAGCGTCCGCTCCAGCAGGTCGCGCCGCTGGTCGGGCGGAAGCGCGCGGCCGGCGTGGGTCACCGCGGTGGCACGGACCGTGGAGCGCTCGTGCTCCAGCGCCTCCTCGAGCCGCGCGCGGCCCGGCTTCTCTCCGAAGCGGGTCAGCTCGGCCGCAGCCACCACGGTCGTCTCGCTCATCGGCCCCACTGCCAGCTCGCGAATCCTGGCCACCGCGGCCTCGCCTCCCAGCTCGCCCAGCCCGCGCAGGGCGGCGTGACGCACGCCCATGTTCCCGTCCTCCAGCGCGGAGCGCAGCGCGTCCAGCGCCCCCTCGCCCAGCGCCCCGCCGGCGCGCGCCGCGGCCGCCCGTACCCTGGGATCGGGATCCACTCGCAAAACCTCGCGCAGCTCGCGCGCGGCCCGCGCGCCGCCCGCGACCGCGGCCAGGCTGCGCACCGCGGCCCGGCGCACCCGCGGGTCGTCGTCCAGGACCAGCTCCTCGAGGCGCTCCGGCTCCAGCTCGTCGCTCCAGGCGCGCGCCGCCGCGGCGCGAACGTCGGAGTAGTCCGAGCCGAGGTAGGCCTCCAACCTCGAACCCCGCGGAGCGCACCTCCTGCGCAGCGCGATCCCGGCCAGCTCGGCCAGCGGGCTCCCGCCGCGCTCGACGAGCCGCTCCAGCGCGTGCCGGCCGGCGCTGGTGGAAGCCAGCGCCGAGACGGTCGCGGAGCCCTCCTCGCCTTCTATCAGCGCCTTTTCGAGCACCAGGGCGGCCAGCTCGTTCTCCATCCTCTCGTCGCCCTCGACGTGATCGAGGGCGGCGGCGTAGCGCCCGTCCGTCAGGTTCCGTCTCAGCTGCTCTACGGACGGCGCGCATCCGGCGGCCAGCGCCGCGATCAGCGCCGCGATCAGCGCCGCGGCTATCGTTCGTCGCATCTCTCTTCTCTCCCGCGCTTCTGTTTTTCCGTCTCCGACTCTCTGTATGGCGACGCGTCCCGGCGGTTGATTCCCTCACGCCCCGACCAGCAGCGCGGCGCCGAGCACCCCGGCCGAGTCACCCAGCTCGTGGCGCAGGATCGGTGTCGTGAGCCGCTCGGTGAAGGCGAAGCGCGCCACCTGCTCGCGACCTTCGTCGTAGAGGCACCCGGCGCGCGAGACTCCTCCGCCCAGCACGACCGCGTCCGGATCCAGCACGTTGATCAGGTTGGCCAGCGCCCGGCCGAAGTCCTCCAACCAGCCGCGCACGCAGCGCTCGGCCGGCGGGTCTCCCTCGCCGCGGCGCTCCAGGATGCGCGGCAGCGGCAGCGGATCGCCGCCCAGCCGCCGGTGCTCCCGCTCGATCCAGGGTCCGGCCAGGTGCGTCTCCACGCAGCCGTGCCGGCCGCAGTAACAGAGACGCTCGCTCTCTGGGCGCAGCACGGAGTGGCCCCACTCCCCGCAGATCGACTGCGGCCCCTCCCGCGCGCGGCCGTCGATCACGATTCCGCCGCCCACGCCGGTTCCCATGATCGCGCCGAAGACCAGCGGGTAGCCCCGCCCGGCTCCCAGCCGCGCCTCGGCCAGCGCGAAGCAGTTGGCATCGTTGGCGTAGACCACCTCGCGTCCGGCGAGGCGCGCGGCCACGTCCTGGCGGAAGCGCGTTCCGTTGAGGCAGACCGTGTTCGAGTTCTTGACCCGGCCGTCGGCGGTCAGGCTGCCCGGCATGCCCACGCCGCAGGGAGCGGGGCCGCCGGCCTCGCCGTCCAGCTCGCGCACCAGCTCCACCAGGCGCGCGGCGATGTGCGCGTAGCCCCGCTCGCGCTCGGTGGCGATCCGCCGCCGGGCGACCACCCGCGGGGCGTCGTCGGGCCCCTCCACCACCACCGCTTCGATCTTGGTGCCGCCCAGGTCGACCCCGATCCGCCGCCGGGTCCCCATGGCTCAGCTCCTGCCGGAAGGATCGCCGCCGCACATGAAGCAGCCCACCGGGCGGCCCTGGAGATCGTACTGCAGGTTGTAGCTGTGGACGCTGCGACCGCAGACCGGGCAGATCTCGACCCCTCCGTCCAAGGCCGCGTCGCTCTCCGGCTGCGAAAGCGGCTCCTTTTCGTGCGGCTCCGCGGGCCGAGAGTCGCTCTCGCTGGTCTCGTCTGGATCCTTGAAGACCGGGACCGGCGGCGGCACGGCGTAAGCGCGCACGTTCTCCCTGCGGATGCGCTGCTTGCTGTCCAGCGCCAGCAGGCGCCGCAGCACGTCGCCCACCAGCGCGTCCAGCTCGCCGAAGGTCAGCGCGTTCGTCACGCGCCGGCCGGCGACCCAGTCCTTGCGTCCGATCGGCGCCAGCTCGATCACCTCGTCGCCGCCCTCGCGGCCGTCGACAGCCTCCCGCACGGCGTCGCACAGCGACTGGTCCGCCTTGACCCCGACCAGGATCTGCTTTTCGTCCAACTCGATCATCTCAGCAAGAAATAGACCAAACCCGCGCGCGGTGCAATGCGCAGGCGATCGTCGTCAGCGCGCCACTCGCTCGAGAATCGCGACCAGCTTGTCGGTCTCGCGCGCCACGGAGAACCGGGCGGCGTGCTTCTCCCCGGCCTCGACGAGCTCCCGGTAGCGCCGCTCGTCGTCCAGCGACTCGACCGCCTCCACCCAGCGATCCACGTCGGACGGATCGTCGATCAGGACTCCCCCCTCTCCCACCGACTCGACCAGACCGCCGGTGCGCGACGCGATCACCGGCACCCGGTTGTACATCGCCTCGAGCGCCACCCGGCCGAACGGCTCCTCCCACTGGGAGGGCACGATCAGGGCGCGGGTCATCAGGTAGATCGTGCTGACATCCGGCGAGCGGCGCGCGTGCACCAGGTTGCCCGAGCGCGAGAGCGCGATCCCGTGCGCCTCGGGATCGATGAAGCCTTCCACGAAGAGGAACGGCCGCTCGGGGAAGCGCCGCGTCACCAGCGTGTGCGCCACGCTCAGCCCCTTGTGCGGCAGCGGGTTGAAAAAGGTGATGAACGGCCCTTTCTCCCTCTCCGGCGGGGCCGCGGACTTGTCCGGCAGGGGATAGACCACGTCGCAGTCCCGCCCCCACAGCTCGCCGACCCGCCGCGACATGAAGCGGCTGTTCGTGATCACCGCGGCCAGCCGATCCTCGACGCCTTCGAAGAGCGGCACGGTGCCGTCGATGTCGTGCACGTAGAGCGCGACCGGCACGCCCAGGCGGCGGAACGTCTCGACCATCCGCTCCACGTCGTCGGAGCTGGCGCTGGGCTCCGGACAGGAGGTGATGATCACGTGCGGGTCGAAATCGCGCACCGCGGCTGCCAGCCGGCTGGTGAAGTCGCTGGCCACCAGCCTGATCGGAACCCCGTCGGCGGAGTAATCGCGCTGGCGCGTGCGGCCGTCGGTCTCGGGAGGGACGATCCCGTGCACGCGCACCTCCATTCCGCGGCGGCGCAGGCGGCGGGCGAACTCGTGGTTGGCCAGATCGGCGCCGCTGACCGAGGTGGGAAACCACCAGCGATGCTGGGCCACGAGCACTCGCAGGTGTCCCTTTCTCATCGTTCCTCTCCCGCGGGGCGGACCCGCTCGAGCACGCGCACCGCCGCCTTGATTCGCCCGAACGGCGCCGCGACCTGGATTCCCTGCACGCGGTCGCGAACGCGCTGGTGGATCTCGAGCGCGATCTCCAGCCCCTCCCGGCGCTCCCGGCCCTGCTCGTGGGCGCGCTCCATGCGCCGCAGCACCTCGCGCGGAACCGAGACCCCGGGCACTTCGTTGGCCAGGAACTCGGCGTTGCGCAGGCTCTGCAGTGGCCAGATCCCGGCCAGCACCGGAATCCGGGACGACTCGGGAACGCGGTCGAGGAAGCCGAGCAGCTGGTCGGCGTCGAAGACCGGCTGGGTGATCGCGGCGTGCGCCCCGGCGTCGACCTTCCAGGCGAAGCGCGACAGCTCCCTGTCGGGATTGATCGCGGTCGGGTTGAGACCGACCAGCACCAGAAAGCCGGTCGGCCGGCCGATCGAGCGGCCGCCCAGATCCAGACCCAGGTTGAGCCGCGAGATCATGTTGGTCAGCCCGATCGAGTCCACGTCGAAGACCGCCGTGGCCTGCGGGTAGTCGCCCATGATCGGCGGGTCGCCGGTGATGACCAGCAGGTTGCGCAGCCCCAGCGCGTAGGCGCCCAGCAGGTCGGACTGCATCCCCACCAGATTGCGGTCGCGGCAGGCGTAGTGCATCACGGTCTCGACGTCGGTGCTGCGCTCGATCACCGACGCCATCGCGAGCGGACCCATCCGGGCCGAGGCGCGCGGACCGTCGGGAATGTTGATCGCGTCGAAGCCGGCCTCGGCCACCCTCTCGGCGCTGCGCAGGATCCGATCGAGATTCCAGCCCTGCGGCGGAGAGAGCTCCACGGTGGAAACCCAGCGCCCGGAGGCGATCCTTTCGGCCAGGCGCGAGCGCTCGGCGAGCGGCACCGGCGGCTGCAGCGACGGCCGCTTCCCGGCCTCCGGCGCGGCGACGCTCGCCTCCAGCGAGCGCTGCTGGCCGGTCATCTGGCGCACCGCGGCCGAGATCTTGCGGATGTGCTCCGGCGTGGTTCCGCAGCAACCCCCGACCACGGTCGCTCCTACCTGGACGTAGCGGCGGGCGTAACCGGCCATGTAGTCGGGAGAGCAGACGTAGATCGTACGCCCCTCGACCTCGGTGGGCAGCCCCGCGTTGGGCATCACCGACAGCGGCAGATCGGTCACGGCCCGCAGGCGCTCGAGGGTCTCGAGCATCGGCTTGGGGCCCACCGAGCAGTTGACTCCCACCACGTCCGCCTCCCACTGCTCGAGCTTGACGCCGAAGGCCTCCGGCTCGGTCCCGTACAGCGAGTTGCCGCTGGTGTCGACGGTCATCGAGGCGATCACCGGCAGTTCGATCCCGCGCTCCTCGCGCAGTCCGGCCACCGCGGCCAGCGCCCGGCCGATCTCGGCCAGGTCGGTGAACGTCTCCAGCACGATCAGCTCCACTCCGCCGTCGACCAGCGCGCCGACCTGCTCTGCGAACGCCTCGCGCGCCTCTTCGAGAGAGGTGGGGCCCCACGGCTCGATCCGCACCCCGAGCGGCCCCACCGAACCGGCCACCAGCGCGCGCTCCTCGGCCGCCTCGCGGGCGATCTCGGCGCCACGGCGGTTGATCTCGCCGACCCTGTCGGCCAGCTCGAAGGCGGACAGCTTGAAGCGATTGGCCCCGAAAGTGTTGCTCTCGATCACCTGCGCTCCGGCCGCGACGTACTCGCGGTGCAGCTCGGCGACGATCTCCGGGCTCTCCAGGTTGACCTGGTCGAAGCAGCGGTTGATGAACACGCCGCGGTCGAAGAGGTTGGTGCCCATGCCCCCATCGAAAACGATTGGAGCGCCGGAATCGAGCAGGCGTCGAAAAGCGTTTGCCATCGCGATCTCCCCTGGCTGGTGCCTCCCGCTCAAAGGGGTGAGATCCTTACCACGGACCGCGCCCCCCGGCCACCGGACGCCGCGAAAGGGGATCGGGTCGTGCTGAGAATTGCCCTGTACGGCTGCGGGGAAATCAATTAACGTTCGCTGGCTGTGTCACACTCGATGTCCAACACGTGGAGGAGAATGTTGTCGAACGGCCGGATACCAGCGTTTTGCCTGACGCTCGCGACGCTCTTCGCCCTCGCGCCCGCCGCGCTCGCCCAGCAGGGCGGCGAGGACGAGCCGCGGCAGGATGAGACCGATCCGCCCGACCAGGGCGGCGACGAGCAGGGAGACGAGCAGGCCGCCGAGGAGGGCGGGGATGCCGAGAGCGGGGAGCCGGACGAAGCCGAGGAGGAGCCGCGAGAGGAGCTCGAGGCCGAGGACCCCTACGAGGAGCCCGCCGAAGAGCCGGACGAGGAGGAGCCGGCCCCGGAGCTGGAGGCCGACCTCGGCGAGGCCGACTGGGGCGAGGAGGGGGGCGCCGCGGGCGAGGACTTCGAGCTCGACATGGAGGCGCTCGGCGAGATGGATCCCGAGGAGGATCTGACCTCTAGAGGAGCGGTCGACGAGGACGAGGCCGCTGCCCAGGCGATGGAGGAGTGGACCGAGCGCGAGCTGGAGATCCTGGAGCTGCACGGCTACTTCCGGGTGCGGCCCGAGCTGTACCACAAGTTCCACATGCGCTCGGACGACGCGCTGTTCGAGCGCCCCATGGTGCTGCAGGTCAACGCCCAGAACGACGGCGAGAACAACGCCTACCTCGGGGAGGACTGCCGCGCCAAGGGATCGCGCAAGACCTGCAAGAACCGCACGCTGGCCGGAGCCAACATGCGGCTGCGCCTGGAGCCGACGCTCAACGTCAGCGAGGAGATCTGGATCAAGAGCCAGATCGATTTCCTGGACAACGTGATGCTGGGCTCCACGCCCCGCTACTACCAGGACTACGGCTCGGGGGAGATGATCGACACCGCTTCGATCCAGGGCTGGAACATGGGCCCGCCGCAGCAGGACATGATCGTGGTGCGCCGCGCCTGGGGCGAGGTGATGACCCCGCTCGGCCAGCTCAGGTTCGGCAGGATGGGCGACCACTGGGGCCTGGGCATGCTGCACAACGCGGGCAACGGCATCGACCAGGACTTCGGCGACACGGTCGACCGGCTGATGTTCGCGGCCAAGATCAACGACTGGATCTTCGCCCCGGCGTTCGATTTCCCCAACGAGGGCGTCTCCGCGGTCAGCTCCGCCGGCCGCCCGTTCGACGTCAGCCAGCTCGACGACGCCTACCAGCTGGTCGGCATCATCGCCTTCAAGCACGACGAGGAGCAGCAGCGCGCGATGCTCAAGCGCGGCGACGCGGTGGTCAACACCGGGCTGCGCTTCACCTACCGCTCGCAGGTGCTGTCGTTCGATCGCGAGACGCAGCAGGGCGAGCGCTACGATCCGAACGCCGACTACCACTTCTACCGCCGCGACATGTGGGGCGTGATGCCCGACCTGTGGTTCCAGCTGCTGGTCGACACCTTCCACCTGGAGCTGGAGGCGGCGCTGATCTACGGCGAGGTGGGCAACCCCGATCGCGACCTGTCGGACTTCGACGAGGCCGAGCGGCTGACCCTGACCCAGTACGGCGGCGTGCTGCAGATCGACTACGGGCTGCTCTCGGACCAGCTGCGGATCGGGCTCGAGAGCGGCTTCGCCTCCGGCGACGAGCACGTCGAGGGGCTGCACGCCCCTACCACCTTCGACCAGGTCAACCGCCCCGACGACGGCACCTTCGGGCAGTTCGCCTTCAACCCGGCCTACAACACCGACCTGATCCTCTACCGCCACATTCTCGGCTCGGTCTCGGGAACCTACTACTTCCGGCCCTGGCTGAGGTACGACTTTCTGCGCAGTCCGATGGGCAAGAAGCTCGGCGTCCAGGTCGACGCGCTCTACAGCCGCGCGATCTTCGAGGAGTCGACGATTCACAACGGCGACGCCAATCTGGGGATCGAACTCGACGCGCAGGTGATGTACGTCTCGGCCGACAACTTCCACGCCGGGCTGAAGTACGGAGTGCTGTTCCCGCTGGGAGCCTTCGAGGGAACCTGGGACCAGGACATGGACCCGAGCACCGAGGACGACAGAAACGTGGACCGCGACCTCTCGATCCCCCAGACGCTGCAGGTCCTGCTGGGCATCTCGTTCTGATCTCGCGGCGAAACGCAATCTCGTTTGCAGGGGGATGCATTTCGGCTAGAATCGCCCACTGGCTTGCAACGTCGATCATCGAGGAATGCAGAATTGTCGAAGCGCACCAGACAACAGGCGATCCTGGAACTCGTGGCCGAAAGGCGCATGCGCAGCCAGGCGGCGCTCGCCGAGGCGCTGGCCGCCAGGGGCTTCGAGGTCACCCAGGCCACGCTCTCGCGCGACATCTCCGAGCTGAGGCTGGTCAAGTCCCGCGAGGGCTACGTGCGTCCCGAGGACACGAGCGCCGAGCCCGCGCACGCCCACGAGCTGCCGGGCACGCTGCGGCGGCTGGTGGTCCGCTGCGACCGGGTGCTGAACCAGGTGGTGCTGCGCACCGTGGCCGGCGGCGCCCAGCCGGTCGCGCTGGCGCTGGACGGCGAGGGCTACGAGCAGCTGCTGGGCACGATCGCCGGAGACGACACCGTGCTGGCGATCGCCGGCTCGCCCGAAGGGGCCGAGCGGCTGGAAGAGGCGTTGCGCGAGACGCTCGACTGAAGAGCAGGGGAGGAACGCGGATGAGTATCAGGACCAGAATCGGACGCCTCGCCGCGTGCGCGGCGGCCGCCGCGCTGCTGCTGGCGATCCCGCCGGGCGCCGCGGCTCAGAAGAAAGGCCCCGGCGGCGTGATCCGGCTGGAGGAGACGGTGATCGAGGGGCGGGTGCAAAAGCCGAACGCCTTTTTCATCAACACTCGCCAGGCGCTGGTCTACGAGGTGATGGAGCTGCGCGAGAGCTTCGTGCACAAGATCCCCGAGGTCGTCGAGGACGGCGAGTTCTAGCTCGCGTCCGAGGAGAAGATAGCGATGAAGTGCCTGCGCTGTGACGACGTGGAGATGGATATCGAGCCGCGCGGAGAAGGAACCGACGTGGTCGAGGTCGATGTCTGTCCCGAGTGCGGCGGGATCTGGCTCGACCGCGACGAGCTGGAGCGGATCGACGACAACATGTTCCTCGAGCTGGAAGAGGTGGCGCTCGAGGACGTGGCCCCCAGCGAGAGAGATCGCGCCCTGCGCTGTCCCCGCTGCGAAGGCTCCTCGACCCTGCGCAAGGCTCACCCGGCCGGCTTCGATCGAGTCGTGATCGATACCTGCCCGCAGTGCCGGGGCTTCTGGCTGGACCGCGGCGAGCTGACAAAGATGAAAGACGTGTCGGACCGGCTGCTGGTGGCTTCCCTGCTGGATTCCGACGACTAGGCGGTTCGGGGGGCCGAGCAGCGAGACGCCGACGACGACCCCGGAGGAGAGAGATGGGCGACAGCGACCAGCCGCGCGTGTTCAGCGGCATTCAGCCCAGCGGCGAGATCCACATCGGCAACTACCTGGGCGCGGTCAAGAAGTGGGTCGAGCTGACCGCCGAGCACGAGGCGTTCTACTGCGTGGTGGACGACCACGCGATCACGGTCGACCACGATCCGCGCCGGCTGCCCGCGCTGACCTTCGACGCGGTGCTGACCGGAATGGCGTGCGGCCTCGAGCCCGACCGATGCACGATCTTCGTGCAGTCCCACGTGCCCGAGCACACCGAGCTGACCTGGCTGTTCAACACGGTCACGCCGCTGGGCGCGCTGTTCAGGATGACCCAGTTCAAGGACAAGTCGCGCAACGCCCTGCAGCGCGCGCTGGCCCGCGAAAAGGGCGGCGCCGCGCGCTCGGCGCTGCGCCACCTGGGCAGGACCGGCCGCGAGGCGATCGAGATCGCCGAGGCGCTGGCCGAGGACGTGCGCGCGCTCGACCCCGAGGCGTCGGCCGGAGACGACGAGTCGACCACCCTCGCGGCGCGGATCAACGACCGCATGGGCGCGCTGATGCAGCACCTGCAGGTCGGCGTCGGAGTCTCGCAGGCGTCGTGCGGCCTGTTCGGCTACCCGGTGCTGCAGGCAGCGGACATCCTGCTCTACCGGGCGAGCCTGGTGCCGGTCGGCGAGGACCAGGAGCAGCACCTGGAGCTGTGCCGCGAGGTGGCCGAGCGCTTCAACCGCCGCTTCGGCGAGGTCTTTCCCATGGCCCGGCGCGTCGAGGGCGAGGCGCCCAGGATCCTGGGGCTGGACGGCGCGCAGAAGATGTCCAAGAGCCTGGGCAACCACATCGGCGTGCTGGATGCTCCCGAGCTGATCGCCTCCAAGCTGAAGCCGGCCTTCACCGATCCGCAGCGGGTGCGGCGCTCGGATCCGGGGCGTCCCGAGCTGTGCAACATCTTCTCGCTGCACCGCTACTTCAGCGGCGAGCGGCAGAGAGAGGAGCTGGCCGAGGGCTGCCGCGGCGCGGGGATCGGCTGCTTCGACTGCAAGAAGGCGCTGGCGGCCAACATGGTCGAAGCGCTGGCGCCGATCCGCGAGCGCGCCGCCGAGCTGCGCGCCGATCCGGACGAGGTGCTGGCGGCGCTCGACGAAGGAGCCCGCCGCGCGCGCGCGGTCGCGGGCGAGACGATGGAGCTGGTCCGCGATTCGATGGGGATCGGCCGCCGGGTGCTGTCCCGCGCCCGCGGCGAGGTTGTGAACCGAGGCAAAACGGAGATAGACTCTGCCGGACGCGGCCGCTCGCCGCGTCCCACAAGGAGCGTGGAAAAATGAGAACGACGACAATTTTCGCAATCGCACTGGCCGCCTTCGTCTCGCTGTCGTGCTCCGAGACGTCCAACCCCTCGCGGGTCGTGGGCGCCCTGGACTGCGGCGCCTGCGCCTCGAGCTTCTCGTTCGACGGATCCCTGGCCACGGGAGGCTCCAAGCTCTACGGGTACTGCAAGAAAGACAAGGACGACAACTTCTCGTTCGTCGTCGGCACAAACGACAGCGCGCACGCCGACACCTCCACCGATTTCTATTTCCGCATCTTGGGCATCCAGGGGCCGCCCCACGAGAAGGTCTACGGAGCCAACGGTCAGCCGCTCGACGACGAGGCGCTCTACACCACTTTCGACGAGGGGTTCTTCAAGAACGTCAACGAGTTCGACTTCTCCCCCGACGACGCCAACAACCCCGAGCTGTGCAACGTGGAGCTCTACGCGGTGCCGGGCGAGGGCGAGCTCGACCCCGGCCAGAAGTCGTTCCAGTACTACGTGCGCATCTTCTGCGGCGATCTCGAGGTGCAGTCGATCAACGAGCAGGAGAGCCTCGAGTTCGTGGAAGCCGAGATCTGGTTCGACGAGTGCGGTTGAGAGGATCGAGTCGGGTACGACGAAGAAGACACGTTTCCCTCAATCGATCAGGCTATCCATAACCCGCCTCGCGACCTCCGGCGCCTCGGCCGCGCAGTGGTTGACGCTTATCCCGCCGTAGGACGAGCCCGAGACGAACAGCCCCGGCGCCCCTTCCAGCAGCGCGCGGATCCGCTCCAGCCGCTCGCCGTGTCCCGGCACGTACTGGGCGATGCCCTCGGGGTGGCGGAAGATCCAGTGGCGCAGGGGCCGGGCCTCGATGCCCATCGTGGTTTTCAGGTCGCGAGCGACCAGCTCCAGCAGCTCGCCCTCCTCCAGCTCCGTGGCTCGGGGATCGCGCGCCCCGCCTACCATCGTCCTCAACAGCACCGTGCCGTGCGGCGCCCGCCCGCTCCAGATCGACGAGGTCCACAGGCAGCCCAGGATTCGCGGGCCGTGACCCGGGGCGACCAGCAGCCCGAAGCCGTGAGGATCACCGCCTATCTCCTCGGCGCGGTAGGCCGTGGCCACGACCGTGATCGGCGCCGGCGGTATCGCCTCCAGCAGAGAGGCCAGCCGCGGCTCGGTATCTTTTGTGATACGGGCCGACTCCCAGGCCGGGCAGGCGAGCACGACCGCGCGGGCCTCCAGCGCCTCTGTCTCGCCGATCAACGCGCGCCAGCGATCATCGGCCGTGCGCTCCAGCCGCTTCACCGGGACGCCGGTCCGCAGCGATCCCTCCAGCCTGCGCGCCAGCGCCCGCGGCAGCTCCTCGATCCCGTCGAGGAACGAGGTCAGCACCCCGGCCGGGCCCGACGGTCCGCCGACCTTCTCGGCTTCGGGATCGCCCGACTTCAGCGCCTTGCGCCTGGCCCGCCGGCGGGCGATCATCGCCCGGGTCAGCGTGCCGTGCCCGGCCTCCATCGCCGCCATCTTGGGAAACGCCGAGGCCAGCTCCAGCCGCCGCGCGTCTCCGGCGAAGACCCCGGCCGCCATCGCCGAGACGAGCGAGGCCGCGGCCTCGGATCCGATCCGGCGCGCGGCGAAATCGAAGACCGACTCGCCGGGATGCCCGCCCCCTCGCACGAACGGCTCGAGCATCACGCGCAGCCTGCCCGGCAAGGAGAGCAGCCCGGAGCCGAGCAGCCCGCCGGGCCCGCTCGGGACGCGCCGCAGGGCGCCGCGGGAGTAGATGTGGCGCACGGCCGCGGCCTCGTTGCTGCGCAGCAGGCGATCCTCCAGCCCGAGGCGCCCGGCCAGCTCCAGGGTGGGAGGAGAGTTGTCCAAGAATCCGTTGGGCCCCGCCTCCACCAGAAAGCCGTCCGCCCGCTCGGCCCAGAGGTTGCCGCCCGCGCGCGGGCCGGCCTCCAGGATCGCGACCTCGTCCGGCTCCAGCCCGCGCTCGAGCAGCTCGAAACCCACGCTCAGACCGGAGACGCCCCCTCCGGCGATGATCACCTTGCTCATTTTCGACCTCTGCGAAAACCCGCCGCGCTCAGACGGTCCGCGAGAAGACCGGACCGTCGCCTTTCGACTTCGCGGCCAGGTAGCGATCGAACACCATCGCGACGTTGCGCACGAACAGCCTGCCCAGCGGCGTGACCCGCAGCGACTCGCCGTCCAGCCGCACCAGCTCGCGGTGCACCGGCCCGTCCTCGCCGGCCAGCAGCTCCAGCTCCGGCGCGAAGTACTCGGAAAAATCGATCCCCAGCTCCCGGGAAAGCTCGTCGAAACGCACGCAGAAATTGCACATCAGCTCCGTGATCGTCCGTCCGCGGATGCGGTCGTCCTCGTCCAGCGCGCGGCCCCGCTCGACCGGTAGTATGCCCTCCTCGATCGCCCGGTAGTAGTCGGAAAGCGGCTTTTTCAGGTTCTGGGCAAAGGCGCCCTCGACCGACGAGATAGACGAGACCCCGGCTCCGATCATCTCGGTGGCGCGGTGGACCGTGTAGCCCATGAAGTTGCGGAACAGCCGGCGCTGCTCCACCGCGCGGGCCAGCTCGTCCTCGGGCACGGCGAAGTGATCCATCCCGATCTGAGCGTAGCCGGCCGTCAGAAAACGGCGCACCGCCAGGGCGAAAAGCGCGAACTTGGTCTCGCGGTCGGGCAGGGTCGACCCGTCGATCCGCCGCTGGTTGCCGCGAATCCACGGCACGTAGGCGAACGAGTAGACCGCCAGCCGGTCGGGCCGCATCTCCAGCACGGTCTCCAGGGTCCGATCGAACGTCTCGGGCCGCTGGTGAGGCAGGCCGTAGATCAGGTCGAAGTTGACCGAGGCGAAGCCCAGCTCGCGAGCGGCCTCGAGCAGCTCGCGCGTTTTTGGCGCTGACTGGGTGCGCCGCACCGACTCCAGCACCTTCTCGTCTAAATCCTGGACTCCGATGCTGAGCCTGTTGAAGCCCAGCTCGCGCGCCTTCTCGAGCTGCGAGACCGAGGTGACGTCCGGGTCGACTTCGATCGCTGCCTCCGCATTCTCATCGATATCGAAACACCTCGAGACCTTCTCCTGCAGCCTCTCCATGCGGCTCTCGTCCAGGAAGGTCGGCGTCCCGCCGCCCCAGTGGTACTGCACGACCCTGCGCCGATTCCCCAGCCTCCGGGCGATGATCTCCAACTCGCGGCCGAGGTGCTCGATGTAGTCGTCGGCCTTTTCTTGCTTGCGGGTGATGATCACGTTGCAGCCGCAAAAGGAGCAGCGCCGCTCGCAGAACGGCACGTGCAGGTAGAGCGATAGCGGCTGTTCGGGCCGAGCCGAGGCCGCCTCGAGCCGGGAGAGGAGCTCGTCGGATCCGAAGTCCCGGGTGAACTCCACCGCCGTGGGGTACGAGGTGTAGCGCGGGCCGGGGCGATCGTGGCGCGCCAGCAGCTCGGGCGTGACCTGCTCGAGAAAAGCCAGGTCCTCTTTCATCGATCCTTCTCCTCGCCGCGCGCCGAGAGGCGGGCCACCGTGTCGACCAGGTGCATCGCCGCCTCCACCGGCGTGCCCGGCAGAATGCCGTGGCCCAGGTTGAAGACGTGACCCCGTCCGGCCGGCGCGCCGGCCAGCACGTCGGCCGCGCGCCGCTCTATCACCGGCGGCGGCGCGAGCAGCACCGCGGGGTCCAGGTTTCCCTGCAGCGCCGGACCGGGTCCGATCCTGGCGGCCGCCTCGTCGAGCGGCAGCTTGTCGTCCACCGAGATCACGTCGGCCCCGGTGCGGGCCACTCCCTCGAGCAGGTGGGCCCCGTCCCTCAGGAAGTAGATCGCGACCGCGCCGGTGGCGCGCACCCGCTCGATGACCCGGGCGGCGGGCTCGAGGGCGAACTCCTCCCACAGATCGGGCGGCAGGATCCCGCCCCAGCTGTCGAACAGCTGGATCGCCTCGGCCCCGGCCTCGACCTGGGCCTCCAGGAAATCGGCCTGTGATTCGGCCAGCAAGGAGAGCAGCTCGCGCGCGGTGTCGGGATCGCCGTGCAGCAGCGACTTGATCGCGGAAAAGCTCTTGGAGCCGCCTCCCTCCACCGCGTAGACCGCCAGTGTGAAGGGGGCGCCCCCGAACCCGATCAGAGCCGCGCGGCCCGCCAGCTCGCGCCGGATCGATCCGAGCGCCTCCAGCACGAAGCCCAGGTCGCCAGCGGGATCGGGACGCCACAGCGCCGCGACGTCGTCCCGCCCGCGCACCGGCCTGTCCAGCCTGGGTCCGGGGGCGAACTCCACCTCGAGCCCCATCGCGGGGAAGCCCACCATGATATCCGAAAACAGGATCGCCGCGTCCACGCCGAGTCGCTCGATCGGCTGCATGGTGATCCGCGTCGCCAGCTCCGGGGTGCGACACAGCGTCCAGAAGTCGCTCTCGGCCCGCAGCTCGCGGTACTCGGGCAGGTAGCGCCCGGCCTGGCGCATGATCCAGACCGGGGTCCTGTCCACCGGCTCGCCCCGGCAGGCCCGCAGGAAGAGATCGCTCACGACCCGCTCCCCGACGAGGCCGCCTCGCGCAGCGCGCCGGCCAGCGCCCCGGCGCTCTCCTCGATCACTTCGTCGCCGTGCGCCTCGGAGACGAAGCCGCACTCGAAGGCCGAGGGAGCGAGCGCCACCCCCCGCGCCAGGGCGGCGCGGAAGAAGGCCGCGAACCGCTCCGCGTCCGAGGCCGCCACCTCGTTCCAGCCGCGCACCGGGCCGGGGTTGAAGAACAAGGAGAACATGCTTCCCGCCCGGTTGACGGTCAGCGGCACGCCGGCCTCCTCGGCCGCGGCCGAGACTGTCTCGACCAGCGCCGCCGTCCTGCGCTCGAGGCGATCGTAGATCTCCGGCTCGGCGGACAGCCGCTCCAGGGTGGCCAGCCCGGCCGCGACCGCGATCGGGTTCCCGGCCAGCGTGCCGGCCTGGTAGACCGGACCCAGCGGCGATATCCGCTCCATCAGCTCGCGGCGCCCGCCAAAGGCGCCGACCGGCAGCCCGCCGCCGACAATCTTGCCGAAGGTGGTCAGGTCCGGCCGCACGCCGTAGAGCTGCTGAGCGCCGCCCGGCCCGACGCGGAAGCCGGTCATCACCTCGTCGAAGATCAGCAGCGACCCTGTCTCGTCGCAGATCTCGCGCAGGCCCTGCAGGAATCCGGCCCGCGGCGGAACGCAGCCCATGTTGCCCGCGACCGGCTCCACGATCACGCCCGCGATCCGGTCGCCGTGCTCGGCGAAGACGCTGCGCACCGACTCCAGGTCGTTGTAGTCGGCCAGCAGTGTGTCCGCGGCGGTTCCGGGCGTGACCCCGGGCGAGTCCGGCTGGCCGAAGGTGGCCGCCCCGGATCCGGCCTTGATCAGAAAGGCGTCGCCGTGGCCGTGGTAGCTGCCGGCGAACTTCAGTATCCCCGGCCTCTCGGTCCAGGCGCGCGCCAGGCGGGCCGCGCTCATCGTGGCCTCGGTGCCCGAGGTGGTCAGCCGCATCATCTCCACACCCGGCATCAGCTCGCGGACCTTGGCGGCCAGCAGCACCTCGCCCTCGTGCGGCGCGCCGTAGGAGGTCCCGCGCCGGGCGGCCCTCTCCACCGCCTCGATCACTTGCGGGTGGGCGTGGCCGAGGATCAGCGGTCCCCACGACGCCACGTAGTCGATGTAGCGCTTGCCGTCGACGTCCCAGACGTACGGTCCTTCGGCCCGATCGACGAAGTACGGCTCGCATCCCACCGCGCGAAAGGCCCGCACCGGCGAGTTGACGCCTCCGGGCATCAGCCCGCATGCCCTTTCGAGCAGCTTCCTGCTGCGGGATCCGGCCCGCCAGCTTCCGGTATCACTCATGATACATTCTCCTTCAGTATTCGCGCCGCGTCCTTGGCGAAGTAGGTCAGGATGATGTCCGCTCCGGCGCGGCGGATCGCCAAGAGGATCTCGGCCGCGACCCGGTCGCCGTCGATCCAGCCCTTGTCCGCCGCGGCGTGCACCATCGCGAACTCGCCCGAGACGTTGTAGGCCGCCACCGGCACGCCGAACTCGTCCTTGACCCGACGAATCACGTCCAGGTAGGCCATCGCCGGCTTGACCATCACGATGTCCGCCCCCTCCTCGAGGTCGAGCTCCACCTCGCGCAGCGCCTCGTCCGAGTTGGCCGGATCCATCTGGTAGCCGCGCCGGTCTCCGAACTGCGGGGCCGACTCGGCCGCGTCGCGGAACGGACCGTAGAAGGCGGAGGCGTACTTGGCGGCGTAGGAGACGATCGGTGTAGTCGCGAGCCCGGCCTCGTCGAGCGCCTCGCGAATCGCGCCGACCCGTCCGTCCATCATGTCCGAGGGGGCCACCACGTCGGCGCCGGCCTCAGCGTAGACCACCGCGGCGCGCGCCAGCAGCGGCAGGGTCGCGTCGTTGTCCACCTCGCCGTCGCGGATCAGTCCGCAGTGGCCGTGGTCGGTGTACTCGCAGAGGCAGACGTCGGCCCACACGTTCAGCTCGGGCAGCTCCTTCTTCAGCGCCCCGATCGCGCGCGGCACGATTCCGTCCGGGGCGCAGCCCTCGCTGCCGCGGGGATCCTTCTTCTCGGGAATGCCGAACAGGATCACGGCGCGGACCCCGGCATCGAAAGCCTCGCGGGCCTCCTCGATCAGCCCGTCGATCGAGAGCTGGGCGCAGCCGGGCATCGACCGGATCGGGTTGCGCACCCCCTCGCCGTGGGTGACGAACATCGGGTAGACAAGCCGGTGCGCGCCCAGCTCGGTCTCGCGCACCATCGCCCTCAGGGTCGCCTGACCCCTGACACGTCTCGGTCGGTCGGTAGGAAAGCTCATCGCGTCTCCCTTTCTCCGCGCGACTCGCGCGGTCTGCTTCCTTCGAGGGCCCGCTCCAGCGCTGCGAGCAGGCCGTCGTCGTCTCGTGTCTCTGCGGTCTCGATTCCGAGCGCTCCGGCCCGGCGCGCCGCGTCCGCGGTGGTGGGTCCGATCGCGACCGCGATCATTTCGCTCAGGCTCGCGCCCCGGTCGCCGAGCAGCTCCACGAAGCTCCGCACGGCCGAGGGGCTGGCGAAGACCACCGCGGCGGGCCGCGCCTGGCCGACCAGCTCTCTCAGCCGCGCTCCGCCGTCCTCGGGCGGCAGCGTGCGATACGCCTCCAGCTCCCGCACCGTCGCTCCGGCGCGGCGCAGCCGCTCGGCCAGCCCTCCGGGCGACAGGTTCGAGGTGGGGTGCAGCACCGCGGCGCCGTCCAGATCGAAGCGGCGCTGCAGCCCCTCGGCCAGCGAGACTCCGTCGCCGCGCGGAGCGACGAGATCCGCGGGCCAGCCGGCCGCGCCCGCCGCGCGCGCCGTCGAGCGCCCCACCGCGGCCACGCGCGGCCGACCCTTTTCCGGCGGCGGGACGCCCCGCAGCGCGGCCGCAACTCCGTGCCTGCTGGTGACCGCGATCCAGTCGTAGCCGCCCAGCCGCTCCCGCTCCCGCCGCAACGGCCCCGGATCGGAGGGAGGCGCGATCCTGACGAGCGGCGCGATCGAAACGTGTCCCCCGCGCTCGCCGATCGCGGCCGCCAGCCGCCGCGAGTCCTCCTCGGAGCGGGTCAGCAGCACCCGTTTTCCCTGCAACGCGCCGCTCATGCCAACCCCTCCCTTCCCCGATCGGCCCGCAGCCCGGAGCGGAACATCTCGCAGAGCTGCTCGCGAGAGCGCTGCACCGCAGCGCTGCGCACACCCCGGCCGTTCAGCGCGGCGGCGGCGCCCTCGACCGCGCCCAGCATCGCACCGGCGACCGAACGGGCGTCGACCGGCCTGAAGACGCCGCGGCGCACGCCGTCCGCTATCGCGCGGGTCACCAGCTCGACCATCCGCTCGTGGACGCGCTCCACCCGGTCGCGCAGGGCTCCCTCTCCGTTCTCGGCGCCTCCGTTTCCCCCGGCCTGCCTCCGCAGGCCGGCGCGGCGCCAGAGCAGCAGCACCCCGGGGTACTTGACGAAGAACATCAGCGGCTGCACCACGCAGCGCTCCAGATCGAGATCCGGATCGCCCTCGCTGCCGAGCACCTCGTCCAGGCGTTCCAGCAGCCGTCCCAGCCTGGCCGCAATCACCTCCCGGTAGAGCGCCTCCTTGGAGCCGAACTGGTTGTAGACCGTGCCGCGCGCCACTCCGGCGCGCTCGGCCACGCCCACCAGCGAGACCGCGGCGTACTCGCGCTCGCAGAACAGCTCGCCGGCCGCCGCCAGGATCCGCTCCCGCCGCGCTCCATGGCGTTCGACCGCTTCGGCCCTCATCTTCCCGGCTCCTCCTCCGACAGCCGCGCGGCGATCTCCGCCAGGATGCGCTCGCCGCCGCGGCTCTTCAGCTCGGCGGCCAGGCTCCTCCCGGTCAGCTCCGGATCGCTCCCGCGCGCCGTGCCGCGCAGCGCCTCCAGCCCGTCGAGCTGGGTCAGCGCCCCGTCGAGCGCCAGCTCGTCGCCCTCGAGCCGGGCCAGCGCTCCGATCGGGGCGTGGCAGCCTCCCTCCATCGCGGCGAGGAAGGCCCGCTCGGCCGCGGTGGCGCGCCGCGAAGGCCCGTGGTCGAGCGCCGCCGCGGCCTCCAGCGCGCGCCGGTCGTCGGCCCGCACCTCCAGCGCCAGCGCGCCCTGGGCCGGGGCGGGAAGAAAGCGCTCGGGCGCCAGGACCTCGGAGGCTCGATCCGCCAGGCCGAGACGCGTCATCCCGGCCAGCGCCAGCAGCGCGGCGTCCAGCGGCTCGCCGGCCGGAGGGCGCCCGCCCTCGACCTCCAGCCCCGCGGCCGCCAGCCGCGTGGGCACGTTGCCGCGCAGGTTGCGCACCTCCAGGTCGCGCCGCAGCTCGAGCAGCTGCGCCCTGCGGCGCAGGCTGGAGCTGCCCACCACGCTTCCGGCCGGCAGATCGTCCAGCCCGAGACCGCTGCGCGAGACGAGCGCGTCGCGCGGATCGGCTCGCTGGGGAACGGCGGCCAGGATCAGTCCCTCGGGCAGGCGCGTGGCCAGGTCCTTGTAGCTGTGGACCGCCACGTCGCAGCGGCCGTCGAGCAGCGCGTCCTCGATCTCCTTGGTGAAGACCCCGGCCCTGCCCAGCGCGGACAGCGCGGTCGAGCGGTCGCGATCGCCGAGCGTGCGGAGCGTGACCACCTCGACCTCGAGTCGCGGCCATCTGCGCCGCAGCTCGGCCGCGACCCACCCGCTCTGCCAGCGCGCCAGCGCGCTGCGGCGCGTTCCGATCCTGATCGTGCCTCTCACTCGCCCCGCCTCCCTCTCGTCGCCTTGTCCAGGCCGAACAGCTGCCGGGCCCAGCCCAGCAGCTCGGCGTCCGCGTCTCCGTTGCGACCCAGCGCGCGAATCTCGAGCGTGGGCCAGTGCAGTAGCTTCTTGACCAGATCGCGGCTCATCCGGTCGGCCAGCTCGCGATCCTCGTCGCTGAGCTTGGGGGCGAAGCGCTCCAGCTCCCGCGCCCGCAGCTCCTCGAAGCGCTGGTGCAGCTCGCGGATCACCGGTCCCACGCGCTGGGTGGCCCGTCGCGCCAGGTAGGCGCCCAGCTCCTCGTCGATGATCTTCTCGACCAGGGGAACCTCGCCGGCGCGGCGCTCCAGGTTGCGCTTCACAATCGTCTCCAGATCGCCCATGTCGTAGAGAAAGACGTTCTCCATCTCGCCGCAGGCCGGCTCCACGTTGCGCGGCAGCGAGATGTCCACCAAGAGCAGCATCCGGCCGGAGCGGCGACCCATAGCGGCGCGCACCACCTCACCCGTGATCAGCGGCTCGGCGGCGTGCGTGGCGCAGACCACCACGTCGGCCCTGCGCACCAGCGAGACCCGGTCGTCGAAGGGCAGCGCCTCCCCCTCCACCGCGCGGGCCAGCTCCGCGGCGCGCGCCGCGGTGCGATTGGCCACGTAGAGCGTGCGCGGGCTGTGCTGCCTGAAGTGGCGCGCGGCCAGGGTGCCGGTCTCGCCGGCGCCGAGCACGGCCACGCTCCTGCGGCTCAGCTCGCCGAACACGCGCCGGGCGAGGTGGACCGCGGCGGCGGCCACCGAGGTGTGCCCGGCGTTGATCCCGGTCTCGGTCCGCGCCCGCTTGCAGGCTCGCGAGGCGGAAGAGATCAGCTCCTCGAGCCGCGCTTTGCAGGTTCCCGCCCGGCGGGCGCTCTCCAGCGCGAGCTGGATCTGACCGGCGATCTCGGTCTCCCCCACCATCAGCGATTCCAGCCCGCAGGCGGTGCGGAACAGGTGCTCGGCCGCGTCGCTCTCGCGGCGCACGTAGAGGTGCTCCCTGCTCAGCGCGCGATCTCCGCGTGACAGCTCGAGCAGCCAGCCCTCCATCCGCCCCGCGCGCTCCTCGTCCAGCGAGCCCCGACCCAGCAGCTCGGTTCGGTTGCAGGTCGCCAGCAGCATCGCCTCGTCGAGATCCAGCCGGCGGCGGGCCTCGGGCAGCCGCTCGACGACCTGCTCGCGCGTCAGCGAGACCGCCTCGAGCAGCTCCAGCGGCGCCGAGCGATGACTGGCTCCGACCAGGATCCAACCGCGATCCGCCATCTCAACCCACTCCGAAGCTGTGCCAGCTGGCCGGCAGCGCGTTGACCGAGAGCGTCGCGACGATCAGCAGCGCGAACCCGACCAGCGAGATCACGGCGACCCGCCGCGCCGGCCAGCGCAGCAGGTAGTGACAGGCCGCGGCGAGGGAGAAGACCGCCCAGACCGCGACCGTGGTCCAGACCCGCGGCTCCTCCCAGAAACGCGGTATCTCGTCCGCGGCCCAACAGATTCCGACCCCGATCGCGACGCCTAGGAAGAGCACGCCCACCAGCGCGGACCCGCGGTTCATCCGGGCCAGCACCGAGAGCGACGGCAGGCGGTCGAAGACGCGGCCGAACTGCTTGCGCCTCAGCGCGCGGTGCAACAGCAGGTACATCATCGCGTAGACCGCGGAGAGGAAAAGCGCGGCGTAGCCGAGCGCCACGGTCCCGGTGTGCAGCCCGAACATCCCTGATCTCAAAATCGGGTCGATCTCCCGGGTGGGGCCGATTCCGATCGAGGCCGCCAGCTGGACCCCGATTACGAACGGCAGCACGAACGCGCCGGTGCTCCTGTTGCGCCGCCACAGCTCGATGACCAAATAGACGAAGGCCAGCGACAGCGCCACGATCGACAGCACCTCGTAGACGCTGGCCATCGGGTGGTGCTCGAACTCCAACCCGCGCAGCACGGAGTAGGCGATGTGCGCGGCGACCGTCGCCCGGAGCAGGGGGGTGCTCCATCCTCCCAGACCCGAACGCCGACCCAGAAAATAGAGACCGTAGGCGACCAGCGCGACCGCGTACGACAGCGGCAGCAGAATCTCCAAAACGTGCAACAACACGATCACCGGTGTCTCGCCTCGACCTCGCAGCGCTCCGGCGGCGCTCGAAATTGAACATGGCTGTTCAATACAAGGACCGATCCTATCCCCGAGCGGGCCGCTGTCAACCGCGCCTGTACGCCCGAGCCACCAACCGAAACGGGGCGGGATACATCCACGATTTGCACTTGGACCGCGGTTGTCGTATCTTGTGGAATAGGTGCGACTCGCCGTCGAGCGTTTCGCAGACAGGCGGCCGTTGGGCCGCTTTTTACGCAGGCTGAAATCCCTCGGGAGGAAACAGAGATGAAGGGTGTGGTTTCGAACGTCAAACCGGTTTCTTCCGAAGCGGCCGGGCCGGTGCCGGCGCGGCTCAAGCCGGGCAAGGGCAAGGGGATGGTGCTCTCAGCCTACACGCGGGAGCTGTTTCTCAAGGACTGCGAGGGCTTCCTCTACCCGCTGCGCCAGTGCCGGACCCTGGAGGCCGCGCGGCAGACCCTGCGCCAGGGAGCGATGCGGCTCAGGATCGAGAACTCGATGCACGACGACGAGCCCTGGAGCCGCGAGGTGGCCCGCACCCGGGACGCCACGAGGGCCCTGCTGTCGATGATCTCGGCGCGCTCCGAGCACCGGACCGGGTTCAGCGTGACCCGGGCGCTCTGGGAGCTGGCGCGCGGCGAGCCGCGGGAAGACCTGGAAAAAGGCTTTTTCGCCGAGATGATGCACATCGTCTGGGCGCTCGAGCATCGCACCGCCGACCGCCCCCTCTACGAGGAAGGCTCGGTCGCCAGCGACCTGTCCGGCCGCGAGGCGGCACGGGTGCGCTCCGAGGAGCTCGATCAGCTCTGGACCCGCGTCGAGGGCTGGATGCAGCGCTACGACCACGGGCTCCAGCCCGAGGCCCTGGAACGGCGGGCCGAGCGGCGCAGGGAGGTGCTGGAGGCCCTGGGCGCCACGGACGACGACTGGCGGAACTGGCACTGGCAAGTACGGCACGTGGGGCGCAGCCTGGAGACCCTGCACGAGCTGGTGCAGCTCTCCGAGGAGGAGAAGAGCAACATCTCGCGCGCCTGCGAGAACCACCTGCCGTTCGGCGTGACGCCCTTCTACCTCTCGCTGATGGACGGCGAGGAGGACGAGCGGGATCGCTCGGTCCGCTCCCAGGTGTTCCCCCCGCGGCGCTACGTGGACGAGATGACCGCGCGCCGCGCCGACCGCGGCGAGGCGTTCGATTTCATGGGCGAGATGGACACCTCGCCGGTGGACCTGGTCACCCGGCGCTACCCGGGAATAGTGATCCTCAAGCCGTTCAACACCTGCCCGCAGATCTGCGTCTACTGCCAGCGCAACTGGGAGATCGACGAGGTCCTCGACCCGCACGCGATGGCCTCCTGGGACGACATCGAGGCGGCGGTCCAGTGGATCGCCGAGCGCCCCGCGATCCACGACGTGCTGGTCACCGGCGGCGATCCGATGCTGCTCGAGGACCACCAGCTCGAACGTCTGCTCGAGATGCTGACCGCGATTCCGTCGATCCGCCGCATTCGAATCGGAACGCGCACTCCGGTGACCCTGCCGATGCGCTTCACCGACGAGCTGGTAGAGATGCTGGCCCGCTTCCGCGAGCCGGTCACCCGCGAGATCGCGGTCGTGACCCACGTGCAGTACCCGTACGAGATCAACGCGGAGATGGCGGCCGCCGTGGAGAAGCTGCGGCTGCACGGCCTGTCGGTCTACAACCAGCAGGTCTACACGTTCTACGTCTCGCGCCGCTTCGAGACCGCCTTGCTCAGGCGACTGCTGCGGCGAATCGGGATCGATCCGTATTACACCTTCCTGCCCAAGGGCAAGGCGGAGACCGACGACTACCGGGTGCCGCTGTCGCGCCTGGTCCAGGAGGAGGCCGAGGAAGCGCGGCTGATGCCGGGCCTGACCCGTACCGACGAGGCGGTCTACAACGTGCCGCGCCTGGGCAAGAACTACCTGCGGGCCTCGCAGCACCGCGACCTGTTGACCATTCTTCCCGACGGCACGCGGCTCTACGAGTTCCACCCCTGGGAGAAGAACATCGTCGACCAGAGATCGTATGTCGGAGAATCGACTCCGATCTTCGGCTACCTCACCCGTCTCGAGGAGGAGTTCCAGGAGACCGTGGGAGACTACGAGAGCATCTGGTACTACTTCTGAGAACCCCGGCCGGGAGACCAGATGCGCGCGCTGACCCTCTTTCTCTTCGCCCTCGCCTCGCTGACCGCCTGCGGCGGGAGCTCTCCCGCTCCCGGCGACCAGAGCCGCCTCCCCGAGGCGGAAGACGCCGGGCCCGGCGAGGTACCCCGCCACACCGAGGTGGTGGCGTTCGTGATGGCCCGCTGCCCTCACAGCGCCGAGCTGATGAAGGTGCTGATCCCGCTGCTCGAGGAGCTGGGCCCGGCGGTTCCGCTGGCGATCGGCTACCTCGGGCCGGTTGACGATCTCGGCGACGCCGAGCTCGTGCAGGGCGACGCCGAGGTGGCCGCTGCCGAGATGCAGATCTGCGCCAGCGGGGCGGCGGACGGCCGCCAGTGGCTGGAGTTCCTGGAGTGCCATTACGAGGACGACGCCTGGAGGAGCGCCCCGAGCGGCTGGACCGGCTGCGCGCGCCGCGCCGGCCTGGACGTCGAGGCGATCCGCGCCTGCATCGAGAGCGGAGCGGGCCGCGAGGACCTGGAACGCTCGATCGCCGCGGCGGCCGAGAGCGGGATCGCCGCCTCGCCGACGCTCTTCATCGGCGAGCGCCCCTACCTCGGGCCCCGCAAGCGCGAGGCGCTGCTGACCCACATCTGCTACCAGGCCGGCCGGCCCGAGACCCGTCCGGCGCCGTGCCGACAGGTCGACGCACCATCCGGCGTCGGCGCCACGCTGCTGGTCGACGAGCGCTGCGACGACCCGCAGCTGTGCGACGTCTCGCGCGAGGTGGAGTTCATCTCGATGCTGGTTCCCGACATGGAGATAGTCGAGGTCGACTACTCCGAGGACGAGGGCCGCGCGATCCACCGCAGCATCGCGCGCGCCGGCGGGCCGGCGACCCTGCCGCTGCTGGTGCTGGACGAGGGGCTCGCCGACTGGCCCGGAGCGATCGAGCGGATGGAGGAGTTCCTGATGCCGTTCGGGGACGGCTACCTGATTCCGCTGGGCAGGGGCTGGGACCCGACCGCCGAGATCTGCGACAACGGCGAGGACGACAACGGCGACGGCCTGGCCGACTGCGACGATCCCGGCTGCGCGAAAAAGCCGGTCTGCCGCGAGGAGCAGCCCGGCCGTCTCGACCTGTTCGCGATGAGCGGCTGTCCGTTCGCCTCGGAGATGATGCCCTCGGTGCGGCGCTTCCTCGAGCACCTGGGCGGCGAGCGCGGCGAGGTCGACTTCCGGCTGCAGTTCATCGGAGAGGTGCTGGAGAACGGCGAGCTGTACTCGATGCACGGCCCCGAGGAGGTCGCCGAGGACCTGCGCATGATCTGCGCCCAGGATCTCTACTCGAAAAAAGACCTGTTCATGGACTACGTCGTCTGCCGCTCGAGCCAGGCGCTGGGCGGAGACTGGGAGTCCTGCCTGCCCGACGGGATCAGCGCCCGCCGGATCCGCCGCTGCGCCGAGGGCGAGCGGGGCCGCCAGCTGCTGGTTGAGAGCTTCGAGCTGGCCGACGCGGTCGGAGTCGAGGGCAGCCCCACCTGGATGCTGAACAACCGCCTGGAGATGAGGGGGCGCACCGCCCCGGCGATCCTGGAGAGCTTCTGCGGGCACAACGATCTGGAGGCGTGCGACAGGGAGGTCGAGCCCGTCCCCGGAGCCGAGGCCCGGCCGGACATGTGTCTTTGAGCCATCTTCGGCTGCATTGACATCTTGACATCATACCAGCAAAGCATCACGATGTACGATGTGAGAACAACGGTGACACTCGACGCCGACGTGGCGGAAAAGCTCAGACGCAACGCGCGCTCGAGAAGACTGTCGTTCAAGCAGGCGCTCAACGAGGCTCTGCGTCGAGGCCTGGTCAGCCAGAACGGGCCAGGGCACGAGCTGGAGCCTTTCGTCGTTCGGCCCCACGACAGCCGCTTCAGGCCCGGGATCGATCTCGACAAGCTGGGACAGCTCTCCGACGACCTGGAAGCGAGCGACGCGGCCGCGGAGATGGAAGAGCGTTGATCCTGCCCGATGTCAATCCACTGATCTACGCGTACAACCGCGCGGTCTTGCACCACCGCGCGGCCAAGAAGTGGTGGGAAGACGTGATGAACAGGCCGGAGCAGGTGGGGCTGCCCTGGGCGGTCGCCTGCGGTTTCGTCTGGAGCGCCTGGGCACCGCCGGCAGGCTCACCACCGACGCCCACCTGGCGGCGATCGCGATCGAGTACCAGTGCGAGCTGTGCACGAACGACGTGGACTTCGGACGCTTCCCCGGCCTGCGCCGAGTCAATCCGTTGCGGGCATAGGAGAAGCTTTTGCGTCTCCTTGCCAGTATTGCGGGCGGGGTTCGTTTGAAGTAATAGAATACTCGACATCCAATCAGTGAGGTCGTGATGGACGAAATCACCGAAAACCTGATGAGAGAACCGCGGTACGGGGTCGCGGAAGCCGCTCGATTGGTGGGGATGAGCGCGTCTCGTGTCAGGAGGTGGTTGCGCGGATATCAATACAAGTGGAACGTCGACGGTGAGACCAAATACGGAAGCCAGGATCCGGTCGTACAGCACGAAAAGGTGGAAGAATCCCAGGGAGCGTCGTTTCTCGACCTCATAGAGTTGCTGTTCGCCCGAGCCTTTGTCGACAAAGGTTTTCCTCTGCAAAAAATCCGAGCTGCCCTCGACGAGGCGCGAGGTTTGCTTCGTCTCGATTATCCGTTCGCGCGGCGCCGGTTCTTCACCGACGGAAGCGAGATATATCTCCAGCTAGAGAAAAACAGCGCCAGGCATCTGCTACAGCTCTTCTCTGGAGGCCAATGGGCCATCCCGGAGGTGATCCATTCCATTGCGGAGCAGATCAGATTCGACGACCCAACCGGTCTCCCGCTCGATTGGTGGCCGAGAGGGAGAAAGGGCGGTGTCTTCCTGAGCCCTCGCATCTCGTTCGGCGCCCCTACTCTCGCGAGGCGTCACGTCAAGACTTCCAATGTATACGACCTCTTTCTGGCAGAGGGCCGAAGTCTGATCGCCGTCGCCGACTGGTACGCCATCGAGCCGGACGACGTGAAAGCCGCTGTCGAGTTTGAGCAAGAGCTCCTCGCCGCATGAAGTTCTTCGTGGACGAAAACCTACCGGCATGGTTGGCCAAGGGACTCGACATGCTGGACAAAGAATCAGAAATCTTCCATCTCTCCGACGTATTTGATTGCGGAACAGCCGATACCGAGTGGCTTCGGGTAGTCGGCAAAGAGGGATGGCTTCTCTTGTCTCGAGACCGGGCGATCAGGAGAAGGCCGGCGGAAATAAACTCTTACCGACGAAATGCCGTCGGTGGATTCGTTCTCGGCGGAAAGAAGATGTCCGGTTGGTCTATTGTTGAGCAGATCGTCCGCAACTGGCGTAAGATCAAAGAAATGGCTTCCAACACGAAAAGGCCGTTTCTTTTCAGAATCCCACCGAGAGGGAAAAAAATTGTGCGGATAGATTTGCGATGATCGCTTCGTTTCTGTCGACCAAGAGCGAATCTCATTGTTTTGGCGAGATCTTGACGGGCGTGGCTCGGCGCGGGTAGCTTGCCTTCATGTCTCGCGGCGCGATCGCCCTGATTTCGATTCTGCTCGCGGCCCCGGCCGCGCTCGCCTCGGATCCGATCGCGGTCGAGGTCGGCTACCGGCTGGTGGGGGAGGACAGCGAGGCTCCGGAGAAAGCCCGCATGGTCGCCGAGCAGGCGGCCGCCGGGGTTCGGGACGCGGGCCGCGAGTGCTCGCTGGACGAACCTCCCGCGCAGGCTCCCCGCCTGCGGATCTCGGTCGCCGAGTCGGGCGCGCTGTACGAGGTCGAGGTGGCTTTTGACGATCTGGAGCCGCTCTCGACGCGCTTCACCGGTCCGTTCGCCGGGATGCTGGGCGAGGTGCGGAGCCTGGCGCGCGCCGCGGTGCAGGCCGCCGGCGAGCCCGACGACGACGAGCCGGCCGCGGCTCCGGCCGAGCCGCCCGCCGAGGAAGAGACGCCGGCCGCCGCGGCGCAGGGACCGCCGCAGCAAGAGCGAGAGACCGCGGTCGACGACGACAAAGAAGAAAAGACACCAGTCGATTCCGGCGCGGAGACGGACGACGAACGGAGCCTGGCGCGCAAGCGCGGCGCGGCCTGGGCGCTGACCGCGGCCGGCGGGGCCGCGCTGGTAGCCGGGGTGGTGCTGTTCGCGGTCGAGGACCCCTGCGTGGACGAGACCGAGCACGGCTGTCGCGAGTACTTCGACACGGTGGTGCCGGCGATTCCGCTCGCCGGGCTGGGCGGCGTGGGGCTGGGGCTGGGAATCGCCGGTCTGATCGTCCTGCGGGACGACGGCAGGGCGACGGAGGAAGAGACGGACGGCGAGCCGGCGGTCGAGGCGTCGCTGGGAGCGTCGCCGCTGCCGGGCGGAGCCGCGCTCTCGGCCGCGGTCCGCTTCTGATGCCCGGGCGCGGCGGAAGACCGCTTTTTCCGCAAACGACGAGGCTCGGGTGTGCGAGCCGCCCAGTCGAGGTATCCTTGAGCCGATGAAGGTAACGTTCGTCTACCCCAGGTTCGAGAAGTTTCTCGAGTCGATCCCTCAGCTCGACCGGGCGCTGGTCGATCACTACCTGGGCAACTTCACCACTCCTCCGTCTCTCGGGATCCCGATCCTGGCCGCGCTGACCCCGCCCAGCTGGGAGGTGGAGCTGGTCGACGACAACCGCGGAGATCCGATCGACTTCGACGCCGACTCCGACCTGGTCGCGATCAACTGCTTCACGCCCCAGGCCACGCGCGCCCTCGAGCTGGCCGACGGCTACCGCGCCGCGGGCAAGACCGTGGCGATGGGCGGCTTCTGGCCGTCGACCATGCCGCGCGAGGCGCTCGAGCACTGCGACGCGGTCGGAACCGGCGACGGGGAGCCGATCTGGCCCCGGATGCTTTCGGACTTCGAGCGGGGAAAGCTGGCCGGTCGCTACGATGGCGGCACGCGCTTCGAGATGGCCGAAACGCCGGTTCCACGCCGCGAGATCTTCTACGACAAGGTCGGCTACGACTGGCACGAGGACCTGGTCCAGGTGGCGCGCGGCTGCACCTACAACTGCGGAATGTGCTCGATTCCGACCCACGCCGGGCACCGCGTCCGCCTGCGTCCGGTCGAGAAGGTGATCGACGAGATCCGGGGTCTGCGCCACGACAACGTCTACATCGCCGACGACATGCTGTTCTTCCCCGGCAGGCGGCTCGAGCGCTGGACGCGCTCGCTGCTCGAGGAGCTGGAGCCGCTGGGCAAGAAGCTGTTCGTCTCCTCCACGATGTCGCTCAACACCGACGACGATCTGCTCGACCGCATCGCGCGCGCGGGAGTCACCTCCTTCTACTGCACGCTCAACGTCGATCCCAAGTCGATCCGCGCCCTGGGCGGAGAGCCCGGCCCGCGGCGGGAGCTGGTGGACCTGGTCTCCCGCCTCGAACAGCGCGGAATCCGCTTCTTCGCCTCTTTCGGGATGGGGCGCGACTGGGACGGAGAGGATCTGGCCGACTCGATCCTGGAGCTGTGCCGCCTGACCCGAATCCGCACCGCCGAGTTCTTCGTCTTCACTCCCTACCCGGGATCGGTGCACTGGGACCGGCTCGAGCGGCAGGGTCGCATCTTGCACCGCCGCTGGCGGGAGTACAACGGCGCCCACGTGGTCTCGCGTCCGCTGAACCTGGACCCGGATCGGCTCTACGAGATGTTCGTCCGCGTCTGGAAGGAGCACTACGAGGAGCTGTCCGGCCTCGAGGTGGTCGAGAAGCTGGAGCCCGACCGCTCGGAGCCCCACCTGCGCCGGCGCCGGAAGAAAGTGGGGCTGGAGAGGTGAGCGGATGAGCACTCCGAGCGCGGGCGGACCGCGGCGCGCCGTGGTGACCGGAATCGGCGTCCTCTCTCCGGCGGGAGGCGGCCGCGCCGAGCTGGAGGAGGCGGTGCTGGAAGGCCGCAGCGGAATCGATCGGATCCGCTCGTTCGATCCCTCGCCGTTCCGCACACCCTTCGGCGGCGAGCTCGACGGCTTCGACCCGGCCGAGCGGCTGAGCGACGAGGAGATCGAGAGCCTCTGCGATCGCTACCTGCAGTACGCGCTGCACGCCGCGCGCGAGGCGCTCGAAGACGCCGGCCTGGAATGGTCCCGCCCCCGCCGCCCCGGACCGCGGGCCGGCCTGGTGGTCGGGACCTGCAACGGAGGTCTGCTCAGCGCCCAGCGGCAGTACGAGGTCCTCTGCGGCGAGAAGCGGGGCGGCTTCGACCGGGTGGTGGCGCTGCTGATCCGCTACCACGCGCTGGGCAAGGCGCTGAGCTGGGGGCTGGGCGTGACCGGCCCGACCTGGGTCACGACCACCGCCTGCTCGTCCTCGACCGCGGCGCTGGCGCTGGCCCGCGAGCTGATCGCCAATGACGAGGCCGACGCGGTGCTGGCCGGCGGCGCGGACGCGATGTGCCTGGCCACCATGGCCGGCTTCGACGCGCTCAAGGCCACCTCCACCGGCCGGATCGCCCCCTTTTCCGAGCCCGTGGGGCTCAACCTGGGCGAGGGCGCGGCCTTCTGGGTGGTGGAGGAGCTGGGCGCGGCCGAGCGGCGCGGCGCGAATGTCGAAGGCGAGATCCGCGGCTATTCCTTCACCTCGGACGCCCACCACCCGACCGCTCCCGATCCCCGCGGCGGCGGAGCGATGCGGACGATGATCGAGGCGCTGGAGCGGAGCGGAACCGCCCGGGGGGAGCTGGGCTGCTACAACCTGCACGGCACCGGAACGGCGGCCAACGATCGCGCCGAGTCGCGCGCGGTGGGACGCGTCCAGGGCGAGGCGCGCGTCGCGGCGCACTCCTTCAAGTCGCAGGTGGGTCACTGCCTGGGCGCGGCCGGAATCCTGGAGGCGACCGCCGGGCTGCTGGCGATGCGCGCCGGCGCGATCCCGGCCACAATCAACTTCGGCGAGCCCCGCCCCGGCTGCTCGCTCGACTACGTTCCCAACCGGCCGCGAGCCGCGCAGTACGACCGCTTCCTGTCCTGCAACTACGCCTTCGGCGGGCACAACGCCGCGGTCGTGATCGGCCTGCCGGACGCGGCGCGGCCTGCGGCGGCCGAGCCGCGTCCCGAGGTTGTGACCGTGCTGACCGGCGCCGGAGCGGTCACCTCGCTGGGCCTCGGAGCCGAGCGCCTGCTGGCCGCGCTGCGCGAGGGTCGGCGCGGGCTCTCCGCGGCCGCCGGTCGCGTCGAGGGAAGCACCCGCTCCCGGCTGGGGGGATGGGTCCGCGATTTCTCCGACCGGGAGGTGGACCGCCGCCTGGACACCCGCTCGATGAACCCGATCAGCCGCCTGGCCACCGCGGCGGCCCGGCTGGCGATGGCGGACGCGGGCTTGCGACCGGGCCCCCGCGAGGCCGAGCGCACCGGCCTGATCAACGGAGTCTACGTGGGGCCCAGCGAGGAGTCGCACATGACCGCGGTGATGAGCTCCGGCGGCGCCGAGGCGGACATCGCCGGCTTCTCGTCGATCGTGGCCAACGCCACGGCCGGCTGGGCCTCGGCCGCGCTGATGCTCAAGGGCTACGCGCTGACCGTCGCCCAGGGAGCGGACGCCGGGCTGTTCGCGCTGCTGGCCGCCCACATGGCGCTGCGCTCCGGCTTCGGCCCGCGCATCATCGCCGGGGCCGCCGACGAGCTCTACTCCAGGTACTACCTCAACTACGACCAGCTGGGCCTGCTGCACACCGGCGAGCACGAGTCGCGCTTTCGGATCGCTCCGGAGATCGCCAATCGGCGCGTGCTGGGCGAAGGGGCGGCCTACGTCGTGGCCGAGGATCGCCAGGCGGCGCTCGGACGCGGCGCCCGCCCGCTGGCCGAGGTGCGCGGCGCCGGCCAGGCGATGGATATCGACGCCTTCCTGGATCCGATCGAGAGCACCGCCGGGCTGGAGACCGCGATCCGGCGCGCGCTGGAGACCGCGGGCTGGGAGCCGGCGGAGGTGGAGCTGGTCGGCTGGTCGCCGCAGGGCAACCGCCGCGACCTGCGCGTCGTCGAGGCCCTGGAGCGCGCGCTCGGTCCGCGCGGGCGCGAGGTGCCGCTCGCGACCAGCGTCTTCCACACCGGCCTGGCCGAGTCGGCCTCGGGCTGCGCCACTCTCGCAGCGGCGCTGGCCGCCTGGCGCGACGGCGGCCGGATCTGGCCGCAGATCACCGGGCTGGAGGAGATCGACGGGCGACCGCTGCCGCGCGGGCCGGTCAAGACCCTGCTGCTGGCCACCAGCGAGCTGGGCTACAACCTGGCGCTGGCGCTGGCGCCGCCCCGGGAGGAGAGCGGATGAGGGTGCGGATCGCGATCACCGGAATCGGAACGATCTGCTCCACCGCCCGGGACGCCGATGATTTCACCGAGGCGCTGCGCGAGGCGAGGCGAGGCTTCTCGCCGCTCCAGGATCCTCGGCTGTCGAAGCTGCGGGCCACCCACGCCGGAACGATCTTTGAGCTGGAGCCCGCCGAATCCGAGCACCCCGAGGTCCGACCCCTGGATCGCAACGTGCACCTGGCGCTGCGCGCGGCCCGCGAGGCGCTGAGCCGCGCGGGTCTCGACGACGAGCCGCTGGGCGAGCGCGCCGGAGTGGTGCTGGGCACCTGCTCGGGCGGGATGCTCAGCATCGAGCGCCACTACGACGCGCTGAGCCGGGGCGAGGAGGTGCTGGACGAGGAGCTGGCGTTCTCCAAGCGCTACTACACCACGGCCAAGGTGCTGGCCTGGGCGAGCGGCGCGCGCGGGCCGGCGCTGAGCGTGGTGACCGCCTGCGCGGCCGGCGCCGGCGCGCTGGCCCAGGCCGCCGACCTGCTGCGCGCCGGGCTGGTGGACGTGGCGCTGGCCGGCGGCTCGGACGCCTTCTCGCCCTCGACGCTGGTCGGCTTCGACGCGCTCAAGGCCACCTGCGAGGGGACCTGCGCGCCGTTCTCCACGCCGGTGGGCCTCAACCTGGGCGAGGGCGCCGCCTTTCTGGTGCTGGAGAGCCTCGAGCACGCCCGCCGGCGCGGCGCGACCGTGCTCGCCGAGCTGCTCGGCACCGGGCTCTCCAACGACGCGCACCACCCCACCGCGCCCGATCCCTCGGCCCGCGGCCAGCTGGCGGCGATGCGGGCCGCGCTCGGCGACGCCGGAGTGACCGCCGAGCAGATCGACTACCTCAACGCGCACGGCACCGGCACGCGGGCCAACGACCCGGCCGAGAGCCGCGCCGTCTTCCGCCTCTTCGGCGAGCGCACGCGGTCGCTGCCGGTCAGCTCCACCAAGTCGATGATCGGCCACTGCCTGGGCGGCGCCGGCGCGCTGGAGGCGTCGGCCACGGTGCTGGCGGCGCGCGCCGGCTTCACGCCGCCCACCGCCGGCTTCTCCGAGCCGCGGGAGGGCTGCGCCGAGCTGGACTGCGTGCCCGATCCGGTTCGTCCCTGGCGCGGGCGGCTGGCGCTGTCCAACAGCTTCGGCTTCGCGGGCAACAACGCCTGCCTGGTGCTGGACGTGGATCCCGACCCGCACGAGCGCGCCGCGCCTGCGCCCGAGCCGGCCGGCGAGCGGGCGGTGATATCCGGGCTGGGGATGGTGACCGCGCTGGGTCTCGGCGCAGAGCCGCTCGGCACTCTCGGCGAGAGATCCTCCGGCATCTCCGAGCTGCAGCGCGTCCCGGCTCCGGCCTCGGGCTTCCGGGCCGGAACGATCCCCGAGATCGATCCGCGCCGCGTCGATCGCCGCCTCGATCTGCGCGGGCTGGACGACTGCTCCCGTTACACCGCGCTGGCGGCGCGCAGCGCGTTGAGCGAGGCCGGGCTGCGCCCCCGGCCGGCGGTGATGGCCGAGGTGGGGATGGTGCTCGGGATCGCAACCGGCCCCGGCCGCGGCGAGGCCGAGCACCTGCGCGCGACCTTCGAGAACGACTTCGCGATCCCCTCGGTGGGAGCCTTTCCCTACGTGGTGCCCAACGAGGTGGCGGGCAACGTGGCGCGGGCGCTGATGCTCAAGGGGCACAACACCGTGCTGGCCGCCGGGATGGGAGCCGGCCTGGCCGCGCTGGGCTCGGCGGCGATCGCGGTCGAGCAGGGTCACGGCGAGCTGGTGCTCGCCGCCGGGGCCGACGAGCTGAGCGAGCGCGGCCTGGCCGACGGGCACCGCCTCGGGCGCTGGGGTCCGGGCACCGACGTCACGCCGGGCGAGGGCGCGGCCGCGCTGGTGGTCGAGTCGCTGCGGTCCGCCCGGGATCGCGGCGCGGAGCCGCTGGCCGAGGTGCTCGGCTTCGCGGGGATCACCGACGCGGGCCACCCGCGGCGCGGGGGGGGAGAGGCGGCCGCGGCGCGCGCCCTGGAGCGCGCCTTGGAGATCGCCGGGGCGCGGCCGGGCGAGGTGGAAGCGATCGCGGCGCGGCCCGGGGCCGCCCGGCGGGCCGCTTCGGAGGTGCTCGGCGATCGGGCCGCGGTCCACTCCCTGGAGCCACGGATCGGGCTGGCCGAGGCCGCCGGACCGCTGGTCGATCTGGGCCACCTGCTGGCCGCCCGCGCCGGCCGCCTGCTGGCCGCCTGCTCGATCTCGCCGGAGGGCCTGGGCCTGGCGGTGGTCCTGCGCACACCGGCCGGCGGTTGTTGTTTGTAAATTTTCGACCAAACAAAAACCGTCATAATTATTGTGTTGACTTTCCGGGATCCCGGATCTTACCATCCGTATCATGCTCGATGCGGGGGCGATTGCAGTCGACAGGTCGAAGCGCGGGGC
>CAZHCG010000023.1:0-38488 GCA_964530995.1 uncultured Myxococcales bacterium | reverse complement strand
TCACCTCGCGCATCGTCGCCTCCTCGATAGTGGTGCCGCATCCCCCGCGGACGGACGGCCGATTACCAACAGAATAGCTCTGCGACCGATGGGATCGCAAGCGTTTTCTCGCGCCAGTCCTCGCCGAAAACGATCTCGCAAAAAAGGTGCCGCAAAAAAACCGACTGCGCGGATTGCTCAGAACCGGGATCGATCAGAAGCTCAGATCAGCTCGCTGGCGATCTTCGGAGCCATCATTCGCAAAATGAACCTGGCTTTACCCAGGTTGCCGCTCGGCTCGACCGCCATCGCCAGGAAGTACTCCTCGTTGAGCACGCGCATCACGGCGGTCAGCTGGTCGGTCCTGACCGTCAGTTCCCGCATAGGGCCGGCCTCCAGCTGCTCGGCGGCCTTGCGGACCTCCTTGAGCAGAACCGAGAACTCCATGCCGATCGTCTCGACATCGAACTGCTCGTCCGAGCTGTGCGTCTCGACCGGCAGGCCGTCGAAGCCCATCAGCACCAGCGCTCGACCGCCCTTGACCGAGTTGACAGCGTTTTCCAGTTTTTCGGCGAACATGTGACCTCCGCGAGGGTATGTTCAAAATGTAGGGTCTCCGGGTGCCGGGAGTCAAGCGGGCCGATTCGGCCGAGACGATCCACGCTCAGCCGTGAGAGCGCCGCTTGACCACGAAGGTGGGGAGACGCTCTTCTTGCTCGAACTCCTCCTTGTAGTCCCAGGCGGCCTTCTTGCTCTTGAACGGCCCCACCCGAACCCGGTACCAGCGCCCACCGCGTTCCTCCATGTAGACGCTGACCAAAAAAGAGCGGTGGCCGGCTCGCTCGAGGCGCCGCACCATCTCGCTGGCCTCGTCCTGCTCCTTGAAAGACGCGACTTGCAAAGTATAAAAGCCGGTTTCCGAATCCGAGACCTTCTCGGGCACCGGCTCTTCCTCGCGGCTGGGCTCCACGAGATCGTTTTCCTGTCGGGCGGCGCTGGCGCTCTCGCCGGAATCGCGCGATTCCTCGCCCTCGCCGGCCGGCGGGCGCGGAGCTGGAAGCGAGGCCGGCGCGGGGACAGGCGAGCTCTCGGCCGCGAGTGTCTCGTGGAAAGAGCGCCGCGGCCCGGCGGTCTCCGGGGGCGGAGGCTCGCCGGAGCGCTCGTCCAGCTCGGCCAGCGGATCCGGCGGCGCGCACGCGGAGGCATCGTCCGCGCCGCCGCTGCCCACGATCACGCCCAGAGCGAAGACGAGCACCACCAACGCGACCGAGCCCGCCAGGAGGAGCGAGACGTACCTGGTGTGGATTTCGATGTGGCTCTTTTTCTTGTAGCGACTGAGATCCTGCATGGCGCTTCTCCGTATCCTACATGTGGGTTAATGTAAACACGGGGGCGCTCTGAAATCAAGTTTTTGACGTCAATGCTCGAGCTCGAAAAAGGGATCCAAGATCTTTTTGCGCAGCAAGTCGGTATGAGCGCGGATCTCCGATTCGGGGACGTTCAGGTAGGCCAGCGCGCGGCGGGTCATCTCGAGGCCGGTCTCCAGCTCGGGCAGCACCACGTCGTCGACGTCCATCCCGGCGAAGACCGGCAGGCAGCTCGACTCCGACATCCTGACCACCACGTACAGGCCGGAGCGCAGCCGCCGCGCGCCGTCGATGATCGATCGCGAGACCACTGTGTCTGGAGTGGTCACGATCAGCAGCTTGGCTTTTGATATCGCGGCAGCCTCGAGCACGACCTCCTGACCGGCGTCTCCGTAGATCACGGGCGTGCCCTCGGACTTGATCGCCTCCACACGGCGGTGGTCCAGCTCGACCACGACCAGCGGTATCCCGATCTCGCGCAGCACGGCCGCGATTTGCATTCCCACCCGTCCGCCTCCCGCGATCACGGCGTGGTCGCGCAGGCCGCCTTTCGGAATGTTGAGCGTCTCGAGCGGCTCGTGGGAGAACCAGCGTTTCTTCAGCGAGTAGAGTCGCGCGGTCTGGCCCGAAACGAACGGCGTCATGATCATGGTCAGGATCGCCGCGCTGAGCACCAGCGAGTACAGCTCGCTTCCGATCGATCCGGTCGCGACGCCCTCCCTGGCGATCACGAAGGAGAACTCGCCGACCTGGAACAGCCCCAGCCCCACGGCCAGCGGAATCACGTTGCCGTAACCGAGCAGCCGGGACAGCCCGGCGAAGATCAGGCCCTTGGCCGCGCTGGCGACGAGCACGAGCAGCAGCACCTCGGCGATGTGGTCCAGGAGGAAGGCGGGATCGAGCAGCATCCCGACCGAGGCGAAGAACAGCAGCCCGAAGACGTCGCGCAGGGGAATGATATCGCCCAGCGCCTGGTGGCCGAAATCCGACTCGCTCAGCACGATTCCGGCGACGAACGCGCCGAAGGCGAAGGAGAGACCCGCCAGGTGTGTCGCGTAGCCGACGCCCAGGCCGATCGCGGTGATCGCCAAGAGAAACAGCTCCCGCGAGCCGAGCCTGGCGATGTAGGCCATCAGCCGCGGCAGCAGCCTGGTGCCGAGCAGCACCATCGCCGCGATGAAGACAGCGGCCTTGAGCGCGGCGAATCCCAGCGCGGGCAGCCCCACGGCCGGGTCGCTGAGCTGGGGCAGGATGATCAACAAGGGCACGACCGCCAGATCCTGGACGAGCAGCATCCCGATCATCACCTTGCTCGAGAGCGTGCCGAGCCAGCCCTGGTTCATCAGGGTCTTGAGGATCACCATCGTGCTCGACAGCGAGATGCAGGCCCCCAGCCACAGCGAGTCCTTCCAGCCCCAGTCGGTCAGCAGCCCGATCCCCATTCCCACCCCGATGGTCAGCAGCATCTGGATCGGGGTGCCGATCAGCGCGATCTTCCTGACCGGTTTCAGATCTCCCAAAGAGAACTCCAGGCCGAGGGCGAACAGCAGGAGAGCGACGCCGATCTCGGCGAGCCGCTCGATGTCGTGGATGTTGGAGACGGCCAGCCCGGCGGTGTGAGGTCCCAGGATCACGCCCGCGGCGATGTAGCCGAGGATGACCGGCTGGCCCAGCTTGCGCAGCACGATGCCGCAGCCGAACGCCACGACGACCAGCATAATGATGTCGGCGGCGATTCCCATGTCGTGATGATTTACCAATTTTTCAGCGGCGGTCCAGTCTGCGGTGGTATTCGTCTGCCCGACCGGCGATCGAGCGGCTCGCGCTGCAGCCGTTTCCGAGCGATGCTGTGTTGCATCCGGCAACGACCGCGGGCTTTGACCGGCGGCGTTTTTCGGCTATCTCCAGGGCTTTTGAGCGAAAGGTGCGCGCATGACCACGGTGGTGACAGGGGCGGCGGGGCACGTGGGCGGAAACCTGGTGCGGGAGCTGCTCGCCCGCGGGCGCGAAGTGCGGGCCGTCGTCCGCGAGGACACGCGGGCCGTCGACGGGCTCGACGTGGAGGTCGTCCGCACCGACGTCTGCGACCAGGACGGCCTGCGCGCTGCGTTCGTGGGGGCGGACGTGGTCTACAACCTGGCTGCGTTCGTCACCATCTCCGGCTCTTTCGGCGGCGAGGCGGATCGCACCAACGTGGACGGCCCGCGGAACGTCGCCCGGGCCTGCCTGGAAGCCGGGGTGCGTCGCCTCGTGCACTTCAGCTCGATCCACGCTTTCGACACCCGGCCAGAGGACGGCGTGATCGACGAGACGCGAGGGCTGGCCGTGCCCGGCCGCGGCGTTCCGGCATACAACCGGACCAAGGCCGCCGGACAGCGGGAGGTGCTGGCCGCCGTGGAGGAGGGCCTCGATGCGATCGTGATCCACCCCACGGCCGTTCTCGGGCCCCACGACTACAAGCCGTCGCGGATGGGCGAAGTGATCCTGATGCTCTGCCGCCGCGAGATGCCCGCTCTCGTGGCCGGCGGCTTCGACTGGGTCGACGTTCGCGACGTGGTCTGCGGCGCCGTCGCCGCCGAGGAGCGTGCCGCCGGGAAATCGAGCTACCTGCTTTCCGGGAGATGGACCACGTTCGAGGATCTGGCCGGGATCGTGCGCGAAGCCTCCGGTGTGCCGGTGCCGCGCATCGTGGCGCCGATGTGGCTGGCCCGCGCCGGGGCGCCCTTCGTCACCGGGGTCTGCCGCCTCACCGGCCGACGCCCGCTGTACACGGGCGAGTCGCTTCACGCCCTGCGCAACCACCGCTTCATCAGCTGCGCGAAGGCGGCGCGGGAGCTCGGCTACGCGCCGCGGCCGCTCGAGGAGACGATAGCCGACACGGTGCGCTGGTTCCGCGATTGCGGGATGTTCGGTAGCAGTCCAGCGTGCGCTGCTCGCAGAACCTGACGCGCGGAATCTCTTGGAACCTGGCGTGGATTCGTGCTTTACTTTATTTCACTTGCGGTGGTTGCTCGAGCTGGGTTTTCCATTTCTCGACGAACCGAGAATACCCAGTGGTGAAGGGCCCCAGTAACCTTTTTTGTCATCCGACTATCAGCTCCGATTTGCAGCAGGAAAGTAGTTGCTCGAAAGGAGGGGTCGCATGGAGATGAGCGAAATCGTCGAGTTTTTCCAGGGCGAGTTTTTGGGAATCGAGATCTGGGTCTACTTCGCCTCGCTGGGCACGATCCTGCTCGGCTTCGTGGCCAAGCGGATCGCGGCCCTGATCTTCTCCCGGCTCGAAGCAGTGGCCGCGAAATCCAAGATGCCCTTCGACGACATCCTGCTCCACGCGCTGAGCAGGCCGGTCGAGTGGGGCGTCGTGATCGGAGGCGTCTACCTGGCGATCTCGCTGCTGCCGCTGCCCCGGGAGCCGGTCGACATCGCCCGTTTCGTGCAAGCGGCGCTGACCGCCGCATCGGTGGCGCTGATCGTCTGGGTCGCGACCAGGATGGTGGACGGAGTCACCGAGTGGTGGAAGGAGAAGGCCGCCCAGACCGAGAGCAAGCTGGACGATCAGCTGGTGCCGATCGTCAGCCGCAGCTTCAAGGTTTTCTTCTACATCATCGGCGTGGTGCTGGTCTTGCAGAACCTGGGCTACTCGGTGGGCAGCCTGCTGGCCGGTCTCGGGATCGGCGGCCTGGCGATAGCGATGGCCTCCAAGGACACGGTCGCCAACCTGTTCGGCTCGCTCGTGATCTTCCTGGACAAGCCTTTTCAGATCGGAGACTGGGTCGAGATGGGTGACGTCGAGGGGACGGTCGAAGAGGTCGGGCTGCGCACCACGCGAATCCGGACCTTCGCCAACAGTCTGATCACGGTGCCCAACGCGATGTTCACCACCCGCGAGGTGAACAACTGGTCGCAGATGCAAAAACGCCGCATCATGATGACGGTGGGGCTGACCTACTCCTCCTCGCCGGAGAAGGTCGAGCAGCTGGTGGGTCGCATCCGCGAGATCATCGAGTCCGACGAGAACATCCGCAACGATTTCTACCTGGTCAACTTCGACAGCTTCGGCGCCTACAGCCTCGACGTCTTCGTTTACTGCTTCACTCACACCACGGTCTGGGGCGAGTTCCTCCAGGCCAAGCAGGAGCTGATGCTGCAAATCATGCGCGCCGTGGAGGATCTCGGCCTGGGATTCGCATTCCCCACCCAGTCGCTCCACCTGGAGAGCATGCCGGGCGAGCCGCCGGCGATGACCTCCCAGCGGCCTTCCTGATCACATCAGCTTGCGGAACTGGTAGCAGAAGCGCTCCAGCAACCGCAGCAGCACCGGACGCCGCCGCCACTCCTCTCTGGTCAGCTCGCGGCACTGCTCCTGGTCGCGCTCGAAGACCCGGCGCAACCCGCCGGCGAAAGGCTCGCCCAGCACGTTGACGTTGACCTCGAGGTTCATCGCCCAGGAGCGGTGGTCGAGATTGAAGCTGCCCACCGTGGCCCACTGGTCGTCGATCACGGCCGCCTTGGCGTGCAGCACCGCGTCCCGCCAGAGGAAGAGCCTGACTCCCCGGCGCAGCAGGCGACCGAAGATCGCTTGCGAGGCGAGCTGCACCGGGACGATGTCTCCGCGCTCCGGAACCATGATTCTCACGTCTACTCCCCGCCGCACCGCGTTGGCCAGCGCGCGGCGGTAGCCGCGACCCGGCAGGAAGTAGGCGTTTGCTATGTACACGTAGCGCCTCGCCCTCTTGATCGCGTGCAGGTAGGCTTGTCGAATCGCCTTTCTCTTCTTCTTCTCGCGCGATCCGACGATGTGGACCGGCGTCTTTCCACGGAGCTTCACGGGGGCGAGAAAGCTGCCCACCGGCAGCGGCTCCTTGCCGTGCGATTGCCAGGTCGACAAGGCGAGCTTGCTCAGCTCCCGCACCGCCGGTCCTTCCACGCGCACGTGGATGTCGTGCCAGCCCAGACCCTCCATCTCCCTGGGCAGCCACTGGTCGCCCACGTTGACCCCGCCGGCGAAGCCGATCCGGTTGTCCACCACCAGCAGCTTGCGGTGATTGCGGCGCAACAGTCCCCAGCCGCGGCGCCACGGCGCCACCGGCCTGTACTCCAGGACTCGCACGCCTTCGCGACGAAACTCCTCGAAGAACTCCCCCGGCACGTAGAGCGTGCCGACTCCGTCCACGATCAGGTGGACCCGCACACCGCGCCCCGCCGCCTTGATCAGCGCATCTGCGAAAATCTGCCCGGCGCCGTCCTGGTTGAAGATGTAGCTGTCCATCAGCAGCGTGCGCTCGGCCGCCCCGATCGCCTCCAGCATCTCCGGAAACGCCTCCTTGCCGTCGACGAGCAGACGCACGTCGTTGCCCGGGGACATCTCCTCGGGGTTGAGGCAATAAGGCCGCCAGCTCTCCCCGTTCCAATCCGCAAAAACAGGTCCCGAGCTGTCTCGCCGACTCCGCGATCCCATGCGATGATCTTTTCGGCAGCAACCGCGCGGGTCAACCCCGCGGGCGAAACGATTCAATATCGTCTGTGCGCATAAGTTTTCTCTATTACAACAAAGAATGTATTGTTGCTGAACGCAGCGGGGCCCGCCGGGAACCAACTCCTCGGAGGTCGCGAAGAGATGCCCGCTGCCGTTGCCGTAGCAACCCTGATGCAAAGAGAGCACACAGCCGAACAGGCTCGCTTCGACGACGCGGACCGCGATCTGCTCGCGCGTTGCCGCCGGGGTGAGGCTGCGGCCTTCCGAGAGGTCTACCAGCTGCACCGCGCTGCCGTATACGGAGTCGTGGCCCGCATGATCTCCAACGATGCCGACCGCGAAGAGGTGGCGCAGGACGTCTTCTTGCAGATCTTCAAGTCGCTGGCCGCGTTCAAGGGAGACTCCAAGCTCTCGACCTGGATCCACCGCGTGGCGGTCAACGTGACGCTCCAGCACATCCGGCGCAAGGGACGCCGGATCAGGCTCCAGCTGCGAGATCAGGCCCCGGAGATCGATCCGGACCGCGAGCGTGGCTCCGTCTCGAATCCCGAAGGCGAAGCGATGCGCGAAGAACGACGCGACGCGGTGCGACGCGCCCTGGACGCGCTGGCGCCCAAGAAGCGTATCGCGTTGATCCTGGCCGATTTCGAGGGGCGCTCCTCTTCGGAGATCGCCGAGATCGTCGGCGCGCCGGCGCTGACCGTCCGCACGCGGCTCTTCTACGCCAGGCGTGAGTTCTATCGCCGTCTCTCGCGGGAGCCTTCCTTCGAGGAGATCGAGCTGGAATGGGGGGAACGATGAAGGGCTGCGCCAAGGACCGCGACCTGTTCGCCCTGCTCGACGGTGAGCTGGGTGAGAGATCGCGCGCGGCGCTGCTCGCCCACCTGGCCTCCTGCCCGCGCTGCGCCGAACGTCGCAATCGCCTCGCGGCGCTGCGGAAGGCCGCCGGCGAGGCGCTGCCCTCCAGGCCCGGGAGCTGGGATCGGATCGACGCCCGGGTCGAGCGCGCCCTCGGAGAGGCGCTGGAGCCCCGATCGGAGAGCCCGCGCGCCAGCCTGATCCCGCTGGGTCTCGCCGCGGCCGCGGCCGCCTGCGCGGTCGCGGCGTTGCTGCTCTCGCCGCTGGAGAAAAAGATCTCCAGCGACGAGACTCGAGCACCCCGCCTCGCCGAAGCAGAAAACGCGGCCGAGCGCGCGCCCCCGACCCGCAGAGCGGAAACGCAGCGATCTCTGCCTGCCGTACGGCTCGTCGACCAGCTCGGCTGCGAGATGCGGCCCCGGCGGATCGAGCCCGGCTCTTCGGTGACGACCGGCTCCGGCGGAGCGGCTCGCCTCTCGATCGGGGGGGAGACCCGGATCGAGCTCGCGGCCAACGGCTCGGTCCGCCTGGACGCGCTGGCACCCTGGGCCGCTCTTCTCTCCTTGCACCGCGGATCGATGCTGGTCGAGCACCCGACCGGATCATCCACCCGGGAGCTGCTGGTGCTGGCGGGCGGTGAGGTGCTGGAGGTGCTGGAGGGTCTTGTGGAGATCTCGCTGGCGGACGACGCGCTGGAGATCCGGGTCGTGGACGGCGCGGTGCGCGCCAGGGGCGAAGACGGCGGCACGCTGATCGCGCTCGGCACCTGGCGCGCGACAGATCCCGGCCCCGGAGCCGCGCCGCGCTGGGAGCGCAACCAGATCGACTCCGGCTCGGACGTGGAGCCCGAGCCGCTCGAGGAGCGCCGCTGGGAGGGCCCCTCGGGCACGCTGCCCAAGCGGGTGGTCCGCGAGGCGCTGCACCGGATCGAGCCGCGCCTCCGCCGCTGCTACGAAAACGCGCTCAAGCGCTTCCCGACGATCGACCTCGACCTGGAAGCGCGGCTCAGGATCGACCCGCGCGGCGCGGTGACGCGAGTGCGGCTGGGCGGCGCCGAGGCCTGGCCCGATCTGAACGCCTGCCTGGTCGAGGTGCTCTCCGAGCTGAGCTACCCGCCCCCCCGCGGAGGAACGGTGGAGATCATCTATCCGCTGCGCCTCTCTCCTCACCCTTGAGATCCTCGGAATGCTCCGAGGGGACCGCCGGCTCTCCGAGCCTGATTCCGCTCGTCGACGTCAGCAGCAGGTAGACGAGGATGAACAGCAGGATCAGGACGAACGAAACAAAGGCGAAGTGCACGGAGAACGGTCGCTGCTGAGAAAAGAACCGCCCCCGGCTGCGCCTGCGGATCGTCTGCTGGATGCTCCGCGTGAAGTCGTTCGGGGGATGCAGATCGTGAAGGCCGGAGACCTCCTCGACGGTGCTGCGGAAGGCCTCCCACTCCTCGTGCGCTTCCCGATCGCCCTCCAGAAAAAGCTCCAGCTCGCGCCGCTCCTCGTCGCCGAGATCACCATCGTGGTAGCGGCTGAACATCTGCCTGGCCTGCTCTCGGTCCATGCTCACCTCGTCTTCTTCCGCAGCTTCTCCTTGAGCGACATGCGCGCCCGGTGGAGACGGCTCTTGACGGTCCCGTCGGGCAGCTCGGTGATCTCGGCGATCTCCTCGTAGGTCAGCCCCTGGATGTCGCGCAGCACGACCAGCAGCCGCTGGTCGCCGTCCAACGAGGAGATCGCCTGCTGGATCGCGAGCTCCATCTGCAAGCCCTCCAGCATCTCGTCCGGCCGCGGCGGGCGATTCGTCACGCCCGCCCTGCCGCCTGACATCTCGATCCGATCGCCCACGTCGCTGAGTGAGCTGCGCGAGTAGTGCCTGCGGCGGCCCAGGTACTTACGGCGGTTGATACAGTGGTTGGAAGCGATCCGGTAGATCCAGGTAGACAGGCTGGCCTCGCCTCGAAAGTCGTCGATCCGCTTGAAGATGGTGATGAAGACTTCCTGGGCGAGATCCTCGGCCTCCTCGCGGTTGCCGAGCATGCGGTAGACCAGGTTGAAGACACGGGACTGGTAGCTCCCGACCAGCGTCTCGAAGGCGTCGGGCGCCCGCGTTTTCAGCCGGCGCACCAATCGCTTTTCCGCCGCTGACGTCACCCGAGATCCTCTCCGTCCCTGCAGGACCGAACCCCATTCAGCGCAATCGGAGTGTAACCTACTGGAGAAAAATCCTTAAACCGAAGGAGAGCACCATCCTCCCCTGCTTGGCGACCTCGTGCTGAAAGCCGAAGTCGACTGCGAACTGGCGGTCGACGTAGCCGAGCCCGGCGCAGACGGAATGGAGGTCGAGGTGGACGTCGTAGATGTATCCCGCGCGAATCGGCACAGTGCCCGCGACGAACACCTCGGCGCCGGCGTGGATCTCCTCGTTGAGCTCCTCGTAGCTCGTGAAGTCGAGCACCACGTCGCTCTCCACGATCAGCATCTCGAAGAGCGTCAAGGCGGCCCCCGGCGCGAGCTGGATCGGGGCGTAGACACTGCCCGTGTCGCTGAGGTTGTACCCGACCAGGCCCAAAGAGAAGACCTCGGCAATTCGCAGCGCCGCCCCGGCATCGAACGTCAATCCGTCGAGCTGCTGGCTCCCCGAGGCGGGCAGGGCCGGTACACCGTTGGGTCCGCGGTTGGCTCCCTCCAGATCCCGCTCGACCCGGATGTAGCGCCCGGTCATGCCGATGAAAAACGTATCCGCGATGTTGCCCGCCAGCGCCAGGCGCGCGTCCCACGACTCGAAATCCGTGCGGCGGCGATCGGCGCGGCGGTAGTCGAGCGAGAGCCCGGCCGCGATATGGCGCGACGTCACCGAGTCGACCACCGACGCTCCGGCCGTGTGCAGCTCCTCCTGGCCCGTGTACTGGTACCTCGCCCCGATGTGGTAGACCCGCGCCATCGCGAGCGTCGCCGGGTTGAGGTAGATGCCCGAGGTGCTCCCGGGTGTCGCCCGCAGCGCGCCTCCCATTCCGATCGGACGCGTGTCCACGAGCTGCATGGTGCCGAGCTGGGGCTCCTCCGCCGCGACCGGCAGCGAAGCGAGGATCGACACCAGCGCCAGCGCCGCAGCCGCTCGAGCCGCCGGCGGAGCTTCGGATCGATGGTCCCTGCACATCATGTTCGCAGACTACCGGATCGCGCGCTCCGTAGTCCATTTTTACGCCTTTCCCTCGCGCACCACGCCGCAGAGCCAGCGAGACAAAACGATGAAAAGACAGGCATGCCAACATCCCGACCGCGCCGTTTTCGTGACAGCGCGCGAGCCTAGCCTCGACGGCCCGGAAGCTGTATTGACTTATAGTCAAATTTTTTCTCTCTCATAAGACATGACTTTTGCTCGCTGCAAAGCTTTTTGTTTCCAACTACTTGCAACGACAGAACCCTCGGTCGACAAGGCGTCGGTTTCGTGCAAAAAAAAAATTTCGAAAAAACAAAGCAAAAGCGCCCACATGGCGACGCCGTGAAAAAAAGGGGTTGTGCCCTGCCGAGGGGATCTGCTACCAGTTCGTTGTTAGGCGAGAAACCCTTGTGACAACTGGTTTAGAGCTCATTGAGTCAATGAGCATCGGGGAGACGAATGCTCGGGGTCAGGCTGATCAAATACTCAGCTGTGGACAGGGGTGTGAAAAAAGTGTTGTCAAACCGTTAAGCACGAACAGGTGTCATGGATAGCTGGGACAAAGCGCGTGCTTGGATTGCCGAGAAGCTGAGCGACCAGGTGTTCGAAACCTGGTTCAACCCGGTCTCGGCGGTGGAAATAAAGAATGATCGGGTCGTGCTCGAGGTGCCGAATTCCTTTTTCAGGGAGTGGCTGACCAACAACTACCTCGAGCTGATCTCCGAGGCGATGCTGGTCGAGACCGGTCGAGCGCTGGAAGTTGAGCTCCAGGTCGCGGCCGACCGGGACGAGCCGGTGCGCGTGGACTCTTTCGCTCCCACGCCGCCCGCCGGCGTGAGCAAGCCGGCTCCGGTCAGTCTCACCACGCGGCTCAACCCCAAGTACACCTTCGACAACTTCGTGGTCGGCTCGTCAAACCAGCTGCCTCAGGCCGCCTCGGTGGCGGTCACCGAGGCGCTGGGCCGCAAGTACAACCCGCTGTTCATCTACGGCGGTGTCGGGCTGGGAAAGACGCACCTGCTGCACGCGATCGGGAACGGCGTGCGGGCGCGCTGTCCTTCCGCCCGGATCGGCTACCTTTCCTCGGAGCAGTTCATGAACGAGTTCGTCTCGGCTCTGGCCAGCAGCAAGATGGACGTCTTCCGGCGCAGATTCCGTCAGTCGTGCGACGTGCTGCTGATGGACGACATCCAGTTCATCGCGGGCAAGGACCGCACCCAGGACGAGTTCTTCCACACCTTCAACTCGCTGCACAACGAGAACCGCCAGATCGTGCTGACCTCCGACAAGTACCCCCAGGAGATCCCCGACTTGGAGGAGCGCCTCCGCTCTCGATTCCAGTGGGGACTGATCGCCGACATCCAGCCGCCCGAGCTGGAGACACGGCTGGCGATCCTGAAAAAGAAATCCGAGGACGAGCGCATTCCGCTGCCCAACGACGTCGCGCTCTTCCTGGCAAGCTCGATCAAGTCCAACGTGCGCGAGTTGGAGGGATCGCTGATCAACCTGGCGGCCCACGCTTCGTTGGAGAACCGCCGCATCGAAATTTCCTTCGCGCGCGAGACATTGAAAAAAGTGATCGCCGTCAACCAGGCCACGCTCACCATCGAGAACGTGCAGCAGACGGTCTGCAAGCGCTTCGGCATCTCGCTGAGCGACCTTCGCGGCAACCGCAGGCACCGCTCCGTCTCCTATCCCAGGCAGATCGCGATGTACCTCTGCCGCAAGGGGCTGGGCTCGTCGTACCCGGAGATCGGAACGCAGTTCGGCGGCAAGGATCACACCACGGCCCTGGCCGCATGCCGCAAGATCTCGCGGCTGATCTCCGAGGACGTCGAGGCGCGCAGCAAGATCGAAGCGATCGAGCGCATGCTGGGCTTCTGACGACAAACGCCTCTAAATTGCTCTCGCGGCCGGATCGCGGTTATGATCTCCTGGTCGAAGGAGGTGGTCATGATCCGTCCCAACTTGACGGCCCCGGCCATGGCCTGCGCCGTGCTCGGGATCGCGGCGTTGGCTTGGGCCCAGCAGCAGGAGCAGTGGGGCCAGGCAGGCTCTCAGCGGGAAGCGCCGCTGCTGGAGCAGTCCTATCACGGCACCCGTCCCGGCGGTGGAAACACGCTGCCGCGCGTCGAGGAGCTCGAGGGAATGAGCGACACGTGGGTCACCTGGCCGGGTTTCATCATGCGCGAAGACGGCGGTTCGCGTCTGTTTCTCCAGACGACCCGGTCGATCGACTACTCGCGCACCAACAAGGACGAGCGCATCACGCTGCGCCTCCAGCGGGCCAAGGTATACCTCGGCAACAACCGCAACCCGCTGGTGACCAGCCATTTCAACACTCCTATCGCGCGGGCCTACCTGCGCCGTCACCGCAACTGGTCCGAGCTGGTGATCGAGCTCAAGGTGGAAACTACGGCGGTGGTCACTCAGACCGCGGACGCGGACGGTTACCACTACCTGTTCGTCGACTTCCCGCCCGGGCAGTATCCCACCAGCTTCGACGTCGCCGGGTCGCGGCCTTCTTTCTCGGGCTTCGGCGATCCCGCGCTGCGGGACGACGAGGTACCCCCGGGCGCCGACGATCGCTCGGAAACCGCCGAGTGAGCGCCGACGACCTGCGGACGCAACGTCTGCTCGATCCCTCGCGGCGCCCCCGGCTCTCGACGCCCTGATACGTCATGCGGGTTTTTCTCATCGCCCTGATTCTGGTCGCGGTAGCAGCGCGGGCGGCCGCCGGCGATAGAGATCGGGTTCGAGAAGGAGAGCTGACCCTCTCCGCAAACAGGGCGACCCTGGAAGGCGAACAGGGCGTCGTGCGGGCCGAGGGCAACGTCTCGCTGGAGACGGAGCACTTTCGGCTACGCGCTGTGTCGCTGCGGATCGATCCTGAACGGCGGCGTATCTCGGCGCTCGGCCCGCTTCGGCTCCAGACCGGAGGGCTCCGGATCCTGGGCGGCGCTCTCGTCGCCGACGGCTCCGGCGAACGAATCGAGATCAGCGCACCGCGCCTCGATCTCGACGGCGAAGCCGAAACCGCCGGCGCTCGAATCGCGGCCGCCCGCGCCCGCTGCGACAGCGGCGGATGCACGCTCGAGGGCGTTTCCGGAACGAGCTGTCCCCACCGGCCGGTCGGCTGGAGGATCGACGCCGATCGGCTGGTCCTGCATCCGTCCGGCGACATCGACCTCGAAAGCGCACGGCTGGTGGTCGACGGCCGCTCCGTGGCCGCCCTGCCCTGGCTGCGAGTCAGGCCGCCCGGCTCGGCCGGATTCCTCGCTCCAAGACTCGGTTGGTCGCCCCGCGCCGGCCTGATCGCCGGTCCGTCCGGCCAGTTCCCGCTGGGTGATCGTCTTCTCCTGCGAGGACACGTCGCGGCCAGGACTTCGCAGGGGCTGGAGACCTCGACCGAGGCGCTGCTCCCCGCCGGCCGCGCGCGGCTCGATCACCTCTTCGACGCCCCCGAGAATCACCTGCGCGCCAGGCTCGACCTCTTCCTGCCGCTCCAGGGCGCCTCCCTGGCGGCCGACGCGGACGTGATCAGCGACCGCCGCATCGTCGAGGAGTTGGAGCTGGAGCCGCGCGAGCGGGCGCTGGGCCACACCTCGAGCCGCCTGCTGCTCGCGACCGGCGGCTCCGACTTTTTGCTGGAAAGCGCCTTTTCGGCCCAACAGGAGATGCGTACAGATGGCGGAATCGCCACCGATCGGCTCGGACCCTCCACCTCGATCCGCGCCAGCTTGATTCCGCTCGCGGTCGACCGCGCGGTCTGGCCGGGCCTCGCTGTGGAGCTGTCGCGCCGCGACGGTTGGAGGCCGGGCCGTTTTCTCGGTGCGCGCGGACTGCCCACGCCCCCACATACACGGGTCAGCGCCGCTCCGTCCCTCGAGTCCCAGCAGCGGGCCGGCCCGCTGGGCATCGAAGCACGAGCCGCGACCTCGCACGTGATCTGGCTGCCCGACGGAGCCGGCGAACGGCAACGATCCCGTCACTCGTTGAGCGCGCTGGCCGGCCTCGAGCTGCCGCTGGTCGGGTATCCGCTGGGGCTGCGCCACCGTCTCACGCCGCTGGTGCGCTACCGGGCTACTCCCTGGATCGCGGGCGGCTCACCGCGCTGGACCGTCGACGATCTGGATCGGGTGATCGCCGGCCACGGGATCGACGCCGGGCTGCGCACCTCGCTCGGCCTGCCCGGAAGAGAAGACGTCGCCCGGCTGTCGATCGCCGAGAGGCTGGCTCTGCCCGGGCTCGGCTCCGGACGAGGAGCCCAGTACCTCGATTTTTCGCTGCGAGTCGGGGATCCGCGGCTCTCGGCCGAGGCGCGCGCCGCCTGGGACCACCGCGAGAGCCTGCCCTCGCTGGCGCTGCTCGACATCGCTGGCTCCACGTCGAGGGGCAACGCGATATCGGCGGGCGCGGCCTGGTACGGTCCGGGCCGCGGCCCGCACCTGGACGGCGGCTGGCGCTCGACGCGGCTTCCGCTGCTGGATGCCTGTCCGCGGGAGCCCGAGGGCACGCTGGAGATTCACCAGCGGGCGCGGGCCGTGCTGACGGACAACCTGTCCGCCGCGGGGGGAACGATCGTCGCGGTCCACCCGGACCCACGGATGCTGGCCGTCTGGTACGGCCTGGAGCTGGGCTCGTCGTGCGGCTGCCTCTCGGCCGGCCTGCGCGCCATCCACCGGCCGGGAAACCCGCTGCCGGACGTAATGGCCACCCTCGACTTGTCCCGCATGTAGCCCCGACCGAGGATCCTGGACCCGTCCACGCAACGAATGAGCCAACCCCCGCTCACACAGTTCCGGGCTATCTTCCCCCTCTCGCGCCAACGGCCTCCTCGACGCTCAAACCCGCCTGACGCAAGACGCTGCGAAGGGTTCCCGTCGCCAACTCGCGGTGCAGTGGAAGCACGCAGCCTCGACCTCCGCGCCTCATGACTACGTGACTTCCACGCTGCCGAACCTGCCGAAACCCAAGTGACTCCAGCACATCGACGGCTTCTTTACCGGAAATGCGAGGCAGCTTAGGCATCTACACCGACATCGAAGGTAGTAACCAGGGGACGCTGAATTTTCTCGAGGGGAAACTCCTCCAGGTAGACGAGGGTAGCTTCTCTGAGATTCTCGACAGCCTCCTCGACGGAAGAGCCCTGACTCGCCGTACCCACTTCGGGGCACTCTGCAACGTAGTATTCGCCTTCTCTGTGCAATACAGCGGTCAACGTACAAGTCATGAGCCTCTCCTTTGAGAAATAATACTTCCAGGATACCCGTGTCGCAACAGCCGTGCTCAATCCTCGGACAGGTCGAATGGAATCCAGAAGAGCTTGAGCTCGCGGGTGCGGCCTTGCCTGCGCCAGCCGACCAGGCCCTCTAGCACCGACCAGTAGGCGCCTTCCCCCTCCGGTACGGCCGGATCTCCGCAGGCGAAGAAGGGGAACAGCCTGAACGTCCAGAACGACTCGTCCTTGACCTCCCCCTCGTTCCAGACGGCGTTGAGCACGCCGGTCATCTCGTTGTCCTCGTCCCGGTCGTGCCAGACCAGCGGCGGAGCGACCCAGGTCCTCTCGCCTTTCTGCTCGCGCCTGAAATCCCACCACAGCGGGAACAGCACGTGCCGCAGCTTGAGCCTCTTGCGATCGTCGAACTGCCACCAGAGGGGGAAGATCACGCGGTTGAGAGCGTCGTGCTCCAGGTCGCGGAAGTTCCACCAGAAGGGAAACACGACCGTGTCGCGATCGGCCTCGTCTGCAAAGTGCCACAGCAGCGGCGACAGCACCAGGTGCCGGCTGCGCTTCTGCTTGCCTACGTAGAAGAGCGGGTGCAGCCAGAAATGGTAGCCGCCCGGTTTCTTCCCGAAATCGAAAGTGGGCGCGATCCAGGTGCGGTAGTTGTCCTCGTACAGCTTCCAGTGATGCGCGAACAGCGGCATCAGCGAAAAGGTCCGCTCGCGGTGGTGCTCGTGGAAGTTCCAGTAGAGGAGACCCACCATCGTGTCGTCGGCCACCGGCGAGTCGTGGCGGTAGAACAGCGGCGGCAGCATCCAGGATTCGTCGTCCGTGCGTTGGTTGCCCCATCTCCACAGGAGCGGTGTGTACATCTGCAGGTGATCGCCCTTCTCGCGGTACCAGTGGTAGAAGGCGGCCACTCCGCCCTGGGACAGCGTCGGCGAGCGCCGGTAGTAGGAGAGCAGGGGGAACAGGTAGTGGCTGCGCCCCTCGCCCCAGCGGCTGTAGTAGTACAGAGGCGCGATCAGCGCCCTGCCCCAGTCGCGATCGTGGGCGAAGTACAACAGCGGCAACAAGCCCGCGCTCCAGCCGTGCTCCCGCGTACGGAAGAAGAACGGCGGCAGGACCGAGGTGGTCTCGTAGGCCAGATCGTCGCGGAAGTGCCAGAACAGCGGCGGCAGCACCACTGTGTAAGCATCGTCGCGCTCGCGGCCGGAGAAGAACAGCGGCGGCAGACCCAGGTCGAAGTCCCGCCCGTCCCGGTCGTGGTAGTATGGCCCGGCCAGCGTGAACATCTCGTCTCCGTCCACGAAGCGCCAGAAGAGCGGGGGAACCACCTGGTACTCGCTCTCCTTCTCGCGGTCCTCGCCGAAGAACAAGAGCGGCCCGAAACCGAAGTCGTAGCGTTCTTCGCCGCGGCTGTAGTAAGTCTGCAAGACGATGTCGGTGTCGAGGCTCGGCCGCCTGAAGCGCCAGTAGAGCGGAAAGTAGACGTCCGCGCTGGCCTCGCCCTCCCGGTAGCGCCAGTAGAACGGCATGACTCCCAGGTCGCTGCGCGCGCCCTTGCCCACTCGCTCGCGCTGGAAGTAGAGCGGAAACAGGGTCCTGAAGGTGACACGCTCGCCCCGCTCCTCGTAGTAGGGAGGAATGACGAAGCGCTTGGGCTGCGGATCGTAGCCGGACTCCAGCTCCTCGAGCTCGATCCCTTCCAGCCCGATCGGCGGTCGCGAGGCCTGCCCGGCTTCTCCCCCGGGATCCGCGTCGCCGGACTCGGCCAGCGCCGGCGCAGAGGCCGCCAGCGCTACGAGCACCGCCAGCGCGGCGCTGTTGAGCGAACGCGGATTCACGTAACGGCCTCGATCTTCTCCGACAGCTCGGCTAGCGGAACCTCGAGCTGTGTCCCGTCGGCGAGAATGCGCAACGTCGCCGCGCCGCGGCTGGCCTCGTCCTCGCCGGCGATCACGGCGACCGTCGCAAAGAAGCGATCGGCGCGCTTGAGCTGCGAGCGCAGGCTGGTCCGGCCGTACGAGACCTCGACGCGGTGCCCCTCGCCCCGCAATCCGCGCGCCACGTGGATCGCGCGGTCAAGCCCGCCCTCTCCCACGCCGGCCACGTAGATCAACGGCTCTGCCGCGGGCAGATCGCCTTCGTCGAGCAACATCAGCAGGCGCTCGAGCCCGATCGAAAAACCGATCGCCGGCGCCGGACGGCCTCCGAGCTCCTCGACCAGCCCGTCGTACCTCCCGCCGCCGACCACCGCGGCCTGCGCGCCCAGCTTGCCGGCGTCGGCCCGGATCTCGAAGATCGTCCTGGTGTAGTAGTCGAGCCCGCGCACCATCGAAGGGTCCACCGAACAGCGCACGCCGGCTCGCTCCAGCAGCCTCTGCACCTCCTCGAAGTGTCTTCGCGACTCGTCCCCGAGGTGATCGAGCGCGGACGGCGCTCCAGCAGCCAGCTCCTTGCAGGACTCCACCTTGCAATCCAAGATGCGCAACGGGTTGGTCTCGAGCCGGCGCTTGCAGTCCCCGCACAGTGCCTCGCGGTGATCCTCGAAGTAGCCGACCAGGGCGCCGCGAAAAGCGGCCCGGTCTTCCCCGTCGCCGAGGCTGTTGAGCAGCACCGTGACGCCGCCGATTCCCAGCTTTTCGACGTAACCCGTCGCCATCTCGATGATCTCGGCGTCCGCCGTGGGCTCGCCGACCCCGACCAGCTCCGCTCCCGCCTGAAAGAACTGCCTGTAACGCCCCTTGGCCGGTCGCTCGCGCCGAAACATGGGACCGAGGTAGTACATCTTGACGAACGGCCCTGCGGCCGCGAGGTTGTGCTGCACGTAGGAGCGGATCGCCGAGGCGGTACCCTCCGGGCGCAGCGCGAGCCGATCTCCGCCCTTGTCCTCGAAGGCGTACATCTCCTTTTCCACGATGTCGGTCGCCTCTCCGATCCCGCGGACGAACAGCTCCAGCGGCTCGACGATCGGCGTTCTGATCTCCCGATAGCCGTAGCGCTCCACGATTCGGCGGTAGACGTCCTCGACGAAATGCCAGCGCGAGGCGTCGCGCGGCAGGATGTCGTGCATTCCCTTCACGGATCGCAGCTCTTTCATCGCCCGGACTCTAGCAAGGCGCCGCCTCAAGTCAATCGACGGCGTGCCGTTCTGTAGCTTCTCGCAGTCGACAACACTCCGGGCGCGTTTCGATTCCCGCCCCGATCGGAAAAGCGCGTCTTGCCCGGGTCGTATCTGGAGAGGTTGCGCGGCGGCGCGCCTGCGTCAACCTTCTGGGGAGGTGAGCTTGAACGGATAGGTCACGATCACGATCCCTCCGCCTTCCGGCTGCGGGAAGGTCCAGCGCCGAACCGCCTGCGCGATGCAGTTCTCGACCGTCGCGTTTCCGATCGTGGAGCTTGCCACCGCCGCCATCTGCACCGCTCCGGTGCCGGAGATGATGAACTTGATCGCGACTCGCCCGGCCAGGTCGGGACGGCGCGAGAGCTCCCGCTCGTAGCAGAACTTCACCTCGTTGATATGGCGGTGCACGATGCGGCGGATCACCTCCTTGGACAGCGAGCCCTTGACCATCGCCGCTCCGGAGCGAATTCTCGGCGCTCGTCCTCGACGTCCGCCCAGCCCGCCGGCGCCGCGGCCGTAACCCGATCCGGATCCGCCGCCGCCGCCGTGGCCGATCGTGTTCAGGTTGCCCAGACCGATCGTGCCCTCGCCGGTTCCGCCGCCGCCGCGGCCGGTTCCACGCAGTCCCAGGCCGCCGTAACCGAAGTTCTCTCCGACCTGGTTGCCCATCAACGCTCCCAGCGCGTTTTCGGGATCGACGCCCAGCGCCGTATCCTGGCCGAACGGCGAGGTCGGCGCGTTGGCCGCGGAGAGGTACGAGAGGATACCCGCGCTCTTGGCCATCTCCTTGGCCATCGAGCGCGCCATGTGGGGGTTGGGGTTGTCCTTGGGCCCCTTGATGCCGTAGTGGCTGTCGGTCTTCTTGGCATCGCGCTTGCCCATCTGGCCCTCTTCGCCCTTGTGGCGCTTGCCCTTGCCTCCCTGCTTCTCGTCCTCCTTGTCCTTCTTCAGCCAGTCGGGCACCTCGTCCTGCTGCACCTCGGCCGGGTTCATCATGTACTTGACGAACCGGTTGCTGTCGTCGAGCAGGTCGAGCGACAGGCCCTTGGGATCGGGAGGAATGAAGTAGATCAGGAACAGGAACGCCGCGTGCAGAAGCAGCGAGAACCCCGAATAGATCTGAGAGGTCCAGTTGAACTGGAGCGGGGCGGCGAACTTCTTGGGGTTGGGCACCGCGTTGACCAGGAAAGTCCAGGGGCCGAAATCCATCTTGATCCGGCCCTTGTTCGGCAGCGACAAGCTGTGCGCCCCGGGCAGCTCCGGCATCGCCTGGGCCTGCCCCGCCACCGCGGACAGATCCTGGCGCGAGCCGTCCTCGAACGTCACGTCGCCCGTCGCCTCGGGAAGAAGCGTCACCGAGCAGGCGCCGCCGGGCTGGTTGATCACCAGCGGCACCTTGGTCTGACCACTCAGCTGCTCTGCGGGAATCGGGAACCCGCAGTCGAAAGCCTCGCCGATGTGGAAGGTCTCGGGGTTCTTCTCCTCGGCCTTGTAGTGCTGGACCATCAGCACCGAGCCGTTCCACATCACCACGACCTCGACCGCCTGCTTGTTGGGATCCTCGACGGTGTTGAGGTCGACGAACATCGATCCTGCCGTGACACCGGCGGTGGAAGCCGCGGAAGCTGCCGGTGCCGCCTGTCCGGGCGGCGGGCCCATCGGCGGAGCGGCCGCCGGGGGCTGTGGAGCCATCCCCGGCGCCGGGGGCGCGGGGGACGGCGCCGGTGCCGCGGCCGGCGCAGCCTCCTCGGCCGGAGCCTCGGCGAACGAGATCTGCACCTCGATCCCGCCGAGGGTCACCGTGTCGCCGTCGGAAAGCGGGGCCTTGTTGACCTTGTTGCCGTTGACGAGGGTTCCGGTCGCGCTGCCCAGATCGATGATGCTGACATCGCCCGGCCCGCCCACCTCGATCACGGCGTGCATCCGGGAGATCCCCTCATCGTCGATCTGCAGATGGCTCGAGGCCATCCTGCCGATCTTGATCACGTCCCTCGCCAGGGACTCCTCCTTGATGAGCTCGCCATCTTTGAGAATCTTGAACTGGATCGTCAATGCACTCATGACCTCTTCCCCTGGCTCGCGCGCCGGCTGTGAAACCCAGATTCACCGGCCCCTCGGGCCGCTCCTCTCCTCAGATATCCTCGACCGACTTCAGCATCTCGGGAATGAAATGCTGGCGGACTCGGATCAGGCTGCGCGCCTTGCCCTCCTTTCGCACGACGGTCAGCTCACCGTCGGGTCGAACGAGATCGCCCGTCACCACGTCGTCCTCGAACGTGTACTCCGTCTTCTCGGCGTAGTCCTGGGCCGATGCGGCGCCGAGAGACAGTACGAAAGCGAAACCCAAGACGATTCCGATGAAATGTTTCATGGCTCGTCCTCCTTCTTGCTCTCCAAAAATCCGACCGCCTCCTGCGGCCGGAGGCCCACACAGCTCATTAAACACGATCTGCGCGGTCTTGTGAATCACCTTTCCGGGGCCGATGCCCCGAATAATCGGTTTTCACAACCAAGGACATCGTCGAGACGCTCGATGTTCCCAAAAAAGACCGCTTTTTTCAAAAAAGACCGTTCCCGAGGACAAAAAACGTCCCAAGTGTTCGTTCCTCCTGACTATTCCCCGTCCTCACCCTCTGCCTCTGCCTCTTCCTCGGGCTCGGAGCCTCCCTCGTCCTCGGCCCCGCTCTCGGCCTCTTCTTTCTCTTCCTCGGCCAGCTCCTCGTCGATCTCCTCCTCGTCGATCTCCTCCTGCGGAGCGGAAGCGCCGTCGGCCTCCTTGTCGGCGAGCTCCTCGGCCTTCTTCATCTTCTCTTCCATCTCCTTTTGGGCCTTCTCCTGCTGCTCCTGCAGCTTGCGGAGCTCTTCCATCTCTTTTTCCGCCTGGCGAATCTGCTCGGCGGCCTTCTCGCACTTCTCGATCCGCGCCTCGGCCTTGGCCACCCAGGACAGCTTGGGACCCTTGCCGTCGGGATCCTCCTTGTGCTTGGCCGTGGCGTTCTCGATGAAGCGCTCGAAGACCTTGGACGCCTTCTCGTATCCCGCCGGCGTGCCGTCGTTGAGATAGTCCATCTCCAGAAGGCCGAGATTGAAGATGTAGTCGGTGCGCTTGGAATCGATCTCGGCCGCCTTCTTGTACTCGGCCTTGGCGGCCTGGTAGTCGCCGAGGCCGCGCAGCGCAACTCCGAGCCCCATGTGCGCGTCGTAGTTGTCCGGCTCGAGCGAAATCGCCTTCTCGAAGGCGGCCTTGGCCGCCTCGTAGCCACGGAAGTTCAGGTTGATCGCGGCGAAGCTCATGTAGGCCTCGAGCAGCGTCGGATCCTTGGTGAAGGCGCGCTCGAACGCCTTGAGCGCCTCGACCAGCTCGTTCTTCTCGAGCAGGACCTTGCCCAGCGCGTGGTAGATCGGACCGTACTCTGGATCGAGCTTGATCCCCTGCTGGCAGACCAGTGTCGCCAGCGTCAGGTACGACTTCTTCTTTTCCACCACCGCGCGATCGTAGTACAGCATCGCGAGCTGGTACAGGGCGGCCTCGTACTTGGCCTCGATCGCCAGCGCGGTTCGCAGCGCTCGCTCCGCCTTCTGGAAGTTCTCCTTGCCGCCCTGCTCCTTGTAGCGGTTTCGCAGGAGCGTCCCGGCGAGAACGTAGGCCGGCACCGCCTCGAGCTTGTTGCGCCCCGCGCCGACAGCCTTCTTGATCCACTTCTCGGCCGTCTCGGTGTTGCCTTTCTCGAGCTCGATCACTCCGATGAAGGTCATCGAGAGCTGGTGATCCGGGTGCTTGTCCAGCGTATTTTCGAAGGCCTTCTTGGCCTCCTCGTCCAGATCGCAGTTCTCGTAGGCGACGCCCACGTTGTACATCGCCTCGGCCATGCCGGCGTGATCGTCGGCTACATCCTCGAACTCCTCCGCCACGGAGCGGCATCGCTCCTCGTTCCAGCCCGCCTTTTCGGCCTCTTTGTAAGCCGCGACCGCATCCACGAAGTCCTCGCGGGCCTCCTTGGTGATGATCGGCTTGCCCTCTTCGTCGAGTTGCGGGCCCTCCGGCCCTCCGACGCCCACCTTGGCTCCGCCGCAGCCGGCTGCGAGCAGAGCGGCGAGGGCCCCGACCGTGGCGATATTGCATACGTGTCTGATCATCGCTGACCTTCCTCCCTACTCGGCACCGGCGGCGGTTTCGCCCAGCTCGTCCGCCGAAGCGGCCAGTTTCTTCTCGCGCTTCTCGGCCTCGGTCTCGAGATCGAGAATCGGTTCCGGAGCCGTCCAGAGGGTGAGCTCCGCCTTGGGCATCACACGGATCTCCTCGGAGAGCGGATACGTCCGCGGCTCCAGCTTGTTCAGCTCGCGCTCGCAGCGCGTGGAGTTCTCGTTGAACCACTGCAGCTTGGTCGAGACGTCCAGGCAGTGCTTGTACGCTCCCACCGCGCCGTCGCGGTAGGGCTGGGCCTTCTCGTCCATCGACTGCTGGTAGATCGTCAGCAGCTCCTGGTCGTCCTCGAAAATCGGCGGGACCGGGGCGTCGTACAAGGCGCGCATGAACTCGATCTGCATGTCGCCGGCGCGCGCGGCGGCGGCCATCTCCCACTCGGGAACGGTGATCGGCAGCTTGGCCACTTCGCCGAAGGCCTCCGAGGCCTCCTTGAGCGCCTTGCCCTTCTTCTCGTACCAGGGCTTGAACTTGTTCTCCAACCAGTACTCGAACTGCTTGTTGGCGTCCTCGCGGCGCTCCTCCTTGCGCACCTCCTTGATCTGCTCGCGGACCGGCTTGCTCTCGTCCCAGTAGCCCCAGCGAGCCAGGCGGCGGCGCTGCTTCTCCCACTCGTCGATCTTCTCGAGCTTTTCGGGATCCTGCTTCTTGCGCCACCACTTCTCGATCTTGTCCGGCAGCTTGCGCATCACCACGAACTCGGGGAAATCGATCTTCTTGAACTCGAAGTACTCCAGCTCCGCGAGCTGGTACTTGGCCTTGGCCACGGCGATCAGCATCGCGGCCTTGCGCTTGTTCTCCGTGACCTTGTCCATCCCGCCCTTGTCGAACAGCTTGATCGCCTTTTTGTAGTGCTTCTCCGCCTTGTTGTAATCGTGGCGCTTCTGGTTCCAGTACGCGTCCGCGATGTAGACGGTGGCCTGGACCTGCTCGTCGATCAGCTTGGCCCGCGAGTACTTCTTCAGGTAGCGGTTGTAGTGCTTGCGGACGTTGTCCCAGTCCTTCTCGTTGATGTAGATGTGGCCCACCGAGAAGAAGACCGTCGCGGTCTCCTGGGTCTTGCGGCGCCGGTAGTTCTTCTCGAACAGATCGACCGTATCGAACGCCTCCTCGTTCTCGCCCAGACCGATGTAGAAGGTTATCGCGTTGGACAGCGCCTCCGGCGCATCCTCCTCGCCCGGGTAGTTCCTGGCGAACTCGCGGTAGTTCTCGGCCGCTTTGCGGAACGACTGCAGCGCGTGGTAGTTCTGCCCGATGTAGTAAGCGGCCTTCTTGGAGTGCTCGCAGTCGGGGTACAGCTCGATCATCTTGCGCCGCACCTTGATCGCCGACATCACCAGCCGAGCCGCCTCCATGTTGATCGCGGTGTTGAACAGCACCTCGCACATTCCGCGGTCGTCGTAGACGCCCTTGTAGTCGCGGTAGATGGTCAGATAGACCTCCGCGGACTCCTTGAAGCGCTTGCGGTCGTTGAGAGATTCGGCCTTCTTGCGCAGCACCCCGACCTTGAGCGCCTTGATCTGGGCGGCGAACTCCTCGTCCTTCATCAGGTTCTTTCCCGGCGGCTTGCTGGTGTCGATGAAGACGTCGACGATCTTGGCCAGGTCGTCGTAACACGACGGCACCGGGGTCTTCACCATCGAACCGAGCACGTTCAGGCAGTCGAGGTACAGGTTCGCCGCGTAGATGCCCAACTCGTGATCCGAGTGCTTCAGCGCGATGCTCTTGAACAGCACCGCGGCCTCGCGGAACAGGTTGGCCTCGTAATAGATGCGCGCCCGGCGATACTTGATGTTGACGATATCCTCTCCACCATCTTTGACGTAGCAGACATAACGATCGTAGGACTTGATGATACCCTTATCGAGCTCGCTCAGCTCGCGGGGCTCGAAGACTATCTTCTCTTCTTGGCACTTCTGGAAGCACTTCTTCTTCTTGCGCCCCCGCATGCCCTCGCACTCGTCGCGACGGCACTGCTGGCAGGCGGCGTTGCAGCCCTCGTCGCCCTCGCCGGCGTGCAGCTTGTGCTTGCGCGACTTGTCGTCGGCGCCCCGCTTGTCGACATAAATCTTGTTGTAGCAGAGCACGGCGGCATAGGCCGCGTCCTCGGTGTACTCGCCCTTGGGGTCCAGGTCGACGACCCGGTCGAAGGCGGGAGCGCACTTCTCCCAGTTCTCCATGTGCCAGTACAGCTCGGCCTTGTAGTAGGCGACGCGGTAGCTGGTCGGCTTGGTCTTCTCGTCGAAGCCCTCCACATCGAGCTGGTCGAGATTCGGATAGGCCTCGAGGATCGCGTCGTAGAGCGCGATCGTCTGCAACATCGTGTTCTCGTCCTTGGTCCCGGGCGACGACTCGCTGCCGACCGCCTCGAGGTGCCAGTGAGTCGCCGTGTCCCAGGCCAGCGCGATCGTGTCGGCCGAGCACTTCTTGACCGCGACCTTGTCGTGCGTCCCCTCCTCGGCGAACTTCCTGGACAGCGCGATCTGGCGCTTCAGCTCCTTGACCTGCTCCTCCTTGGGCTTGCCGGCGCTGATCACCGCGTTGGTCACCATCGTCTGGTAGTGGCAGAGCTCGTCGCCGTTGTTTCCCTGGTAGTCCTGCAGCTCGAGCTTCTCCAGCTTGTGGAAGACGATGATCGCGTCGGCCCAGTTCCCCTCGTCGTAGTACAGGTTGGCCAGCTTATCCAGCATGGCGTGGGCCCGGTCGCCACCGATCTTCTTGAAGAACTCCCAGGCCTGCGAGGGGTTGCCGATCTTCGAGTAGGAGTCGACCATCTCCATCCGCGAGCGCCCGGCCACGACCTGCGCCTCGCGGTGCTCCGGGTTGTTCTCGGCGTACTGGATGACCTCGTTGAACTGGTTGATGGTCTTCTTGAACTCCTGCATGTTGAACAGGCACCAGGCCTGGTAGTACATCGCGACCACGTAGTTGGGGTTGTTCTCCTCGCCCCACTCCACGACCTTCTCGTAGGCCTTCATCGCGCGATCCACATCCTTGGCCTCGTGGAAGTAGTACTCGCCGAAGGCCATCCAGGCGTGGGGGATGAACCGTGAGCGCGGGTAGTTGCGGATCAGCTCCTGATAGAAGATCCGGGCGCGCTCGCGGTACTTGGATTTCTTGTCCTTCTCCTTGTACGACAACGCCTGCGCCATCTGATCGATCTCATAGGCGATCGCGAACAGGATCTCGTCGTAGACCGGGTAGTCGGGGAAGTTGTTGCGAATCTCGACGTAGGCCTGGATCGCTTTCTTGCGGTAGTCCTCGGCCTTCTTGTCCAGCGCTTTCTGCTGGGCGAGCATCTTGGCCGCCGTCTTCTTGTTGCCCTGCTGCTTGGCGCTGAAGATCTTCTCGTCGAGCTCGCGCGCCAGGAAGTTGAGCTGATCGAAGAACGACTTGTAGGCGTCGGCCAGCCGCTTGAGGATCTCGGCCTTCTCGGGGTTGTCGTTGGAGGTCTGGCTGGCCAGGCGCTTGATCAGCTGGATCTCCTTTTTGAGCAGGTCGACCTTCTTCTTCTCGCGCTTGCGGGTGAAGGCGGACTTGGTGATGTCCTTCACGAAGTCGCGATCCAGGGTCGGCCCGGCCGGCTCGTCCTTCTTCTTCTTCTTCTCTTTCTTCTTCGTGCTGGTCCCGACCTTTGCCCTGGGACCGCCCGCCTTGTCGCTGAGCTTGACCCCTCCCGGGCAGGCGGTGACCTTCTTCTCGACCGACTCGGGGATGCAGACATCCTCGTCGGACAACGTCTCGGCCGCGGCGTCGGCGGCTGCGAACGCGATCGCCGCTCCGGCCAGAACCGCAATTGAAAAACCGTATCCGAGATTGCGAATCATCCCTCTCACCTCCCGCAACGGCTGGCGACCGGTTGACGGTAGTAGCCGAGCTCGTCGCGCCAGTACTCACCTTCGAACGGCCAGATCACGTGCTCGGCGTCGCTCGATATCTCGATCTTCTGGACGACCGGTCCGGACAGCTCGGACTCGGTCTGAATCTCGATGTCCAGCTCGCCTCGCAGCGCCTTGAGAATCTCGATCTCGACGCGCGTGGTCTGGTTGAGCAGATCCTGAATCTCCGCCAGCAAACGCTCGTAGCGGGAGCGCGCCAGGTTGCCCGTGTTGTCGACCGCGACCGCCTTGGCGGTGTTGATGTCCTGCTGAATGCGAATCCCGGCGGCGGAGTTGACGAACTGGGGGGGCATCTTGGCCAGCTTCTGCTCCTCGCCGTCGAGCACATCGACGTACTCCAGGTTCCTCAGCAGCGTGCGGTCGTCGAGCGCCCCGGCGATGATGCTGAGCAGCTCCGGCGAGAACCCCATGATCGACTGCGCCTGCTGCTGAGCCCCGGCCTGGGCCTGCACGCCGCCCGTGCCGATCGAGGCCGACGCGGATCCCGACAGCGCGGCGCTCTCGCCCTCCTCCTCGATCACCTCCCGCAGGTGGCGCAGGAAGTCGAAGAACTGCTGGTTGTCCTGGAACTGGGCCAGCGCCGCCTGCAGCTCGGCCTGGATCGGCTCGTACCTCTCGGTGAAGCGCGCGACCGTGGCCTGCGCGTCGTCGTAGAGACACTGGTCGAAAAAGATGACCGCCTTGAGAATCACAGACTCGGGATAGAAGTACTTCTCGAAGTACGGCGAGTTGATCGTGTGGACGTTGCCCAGCGCGCGGTCGTAGTGGTCGACCTGGAAGTAGGCCCAGGACTCCTCGAACAGCGCGTCCAGGTAGTACTCGGAAGACTGCGGAACGCGGCCCCAGGCCTCGATCGCGCTGTCCCAGTGCTTGGTGGAGTAGTAGATCCGCGCCAGCGACAGCCAGGCCAGGTTGAGAAAACGCTCCTCCTCGTCCGAGAGGAAGAGGATGTCCTCGTACTTGTCCACAATGGAGAGGAACGCCTTGGAGGCGGGAGCGGCCTGCCGCTCGCGCACGAAGGTGATCCCGGTGAAGAACACGCCGTTCACGTAGAGATCATGGTTGCGATCGATTTCGAGAAAGAAATCGCGAGCCTTGGCGAACTCGCCCTGCTGGTACCAGTGTCGTCCCATCAGGTAGAGGAGCTCGTTGTAGAGGTCCTTGGTCTCCGGCTTGTTGAACTCCTGCAAGACCGAGATCGAGTCGCCGTAGCGCCCCACCAGCCCGATGATGCCGGCCGGCTCCGGGAGCTCCCTGGAGAGCTGGGCGAGCCACTGCAGCGTCGTCTGGAAGTACAGGTGGCCGGTCGACATCATCGCTATCTCCTCGAAGACGCCGAGCGCCGCCTGGTAGTAGCCCAGGTGGTAGAAGCACTTGCCCAGGAAGAACTGGGCCTTCTGGACGTTGGCCGGCTGGTCGCCCGTCTGTCCCTGCTCGATCCGCTGGAACTGCACGGCGGCCTGCGCGTAGTGCTCCTGCTGGTAGAGCCTCAGCGCGTTGGCCAGCGCCTCGCTCGGAGGTCCCGATGGCGGGGGCGGGGGCGCCGCCGTGTCACCGGTGTCCGAGACCGTGAAGACCATCTCCTGCGCGTTCGCCTCGACGCAGAACGCCGTCATCAGCGCCAGCGCCATCGATCCGGCGAGAAGAACCTTCCTTGCCATGACAATCCCCTTGTTCGGCCTCAGCCGGGCCGTCCGTTGCGGTGTTTCCGGAACCAGACTCCTGCTCTCGCGTCCAAAATTGACTAAGAATTTCGGCAATTTAGCTCTATTATCGGCGCGTATGATATGGGGATGCTCCCCAAAAGTCAAGCTGTTTGTCCGCCGGCACCGAGCACCTTTTGAACTCGATTTCCCTTTGAAAACAGCATCTTTCGAGCCTGTTTCTCCTCGGAGGGCGACGTGGGGTTCAACGAAGCCTGCTCGCGGTGGAGCGATTCTCGCGACCCAGGCCCCTCTCTTGACTTCGGGCGGCAACTATACTACGCACCCAATGCTGATACAAAGAAGACGCGACGCGTTACAAAGGAGCTTCACGTCATGAGGACAACGACGTTGATCGCTGCGGGCCTGCTCGCGCTGGGAGGAATCCTCTGGCTCGGATGCCAGGAGGAGATGGTGGGAGCACCCTGCGTGCCCGAGACGGACAAGGGGGAGTTCGATTCGACGCTGGAGGGAACGACCTACTCGATCGAAACGCGCTCGGTGCAGTGCGAGACCCGCAACTGCCTGACCAAGACGGTCGTGGAGAAGTCCGGCGACAAGTGCGAGGATAACCCGAACCTCGACAACTGCGAGGGCGTCCAGAGCAAGTTCTCCTTCTGCTCGTGCCGCTGCAAGGACATGGGCGGCAACACCTTCAACACCAACCCCGACAAGTACGACTACCTCTGCGAGTGTCCTCCCAACACCAAGTGCGAAGAGGTGCTCGGCAGCATCGAGGAAGCGCCCGAGAAGGTGACCGGCTCGTACTGCATTCCGGACTGCATAGCCACTCCGTGCGAGCCGCCCGAGATCTGCGTGCCCTCCAAGAACAGCGAGAAGCCCTGGAACTGGAAGTGCGTCGAGCCCGACTGATCTCCGGCCCGATCCGCGGCCTTCCACGCCCTTCTCGCTGAATTCGACAATGGCCCACAAAGCCAGCACTCGCGACGCCGGACGACACGGAGAGCAGCTCGTCTGCGAGCGGCTCGTCGAGCGCGGAATGCGGATCCTGGATCGCAACGTCTCCGAGCGGTTCGCCGAGCTGGACATCGTGGCGCTCGACGGCGACACGCTCTGCTTCGTCGAGGTGCGGACCCGCAGCGACGACGCGCTCGGTCATCCGGCCGAGACGATCACTCCGGCCAAGCAGCGCAAGGTCCGCAGGGCGGCCGAGGCCTACCTGGTGCGCCATCGGATCGAACCGATGCCGATGCGGATCGACGTGGCGACCGTCGTGTGGAGCGAGATGCGTTTCGAGTATTTCGAAAACGCCTTTTGAGCTGACCTCAGCTCATGCGAACCGAGCCGCGGTATCTCTGCAGCAGCTCCTCGAGCCGGCGCGCCGCGCGGTCGCCGGAAGAAGCCTCGGAGCGCAGCTCTTCGACGATCGCTTCCAGCTCATCGATATCTTCGTGGCGCGACTCGCGCAGCCGGCGGACCATGTCATCGAACGCGCGAAACGCGTCCTGCAGCTCGTCGCCCCTGCGCAGCTTGGCCCAGAGCTGCAAGTGCTCCCCGTCTATCTCTCCGAAGAGCTTCTTCATCTTGTAGATGGGTCCGGCCACCTTGTGCGTGACCACGATCGTGAACAGGCTCAGCACCAGCACCAGCCCCACGAACCCGCCGGCCAGCACCGCGATCGTGACCAGCTTGTCCCGCTCGGCCTGGTCGATGAAAGCGCACACGGCCTCCTCGGTCAGCGACGGGTCGGCCATCTTCGCCGCGAGCATCTGGTCGGTGGCGTCGGCCACGGTGTCGTAGAGGAAGTATCCCATCACCGCGACGATCAACGCGGTCACCACGGCCACGCGCAGCACCCAGCCGAGCTGGAACCGCCTGTCGATGAGGTAGTTGCGCACCCTGCGTTTGGGCTTGGGCCGCTCTCGAGCGCTGTCGGCCGTCGCTTCCATTCGAACCTCCGGTCTCGCCTCGCGCGTTCTCAGCCGCCGGGCGTGCCGCCGCTAGGAGCCGTCCGCGTCGCGCAGCTTCTCCACCACGCTGTGCACCAACGCCTCGGCCACCCGCTCGAGCGCCTTCTCCTGGGCGTCGCGCTCGCTGCGCCGAGAAACCGTCCCGGCATGGATCTGCACGGCACCCTCGGCCGAAGGCATCATAACGAGATTGTAGTCCGGATTGGAGAAAACATTGAGGCTGATCTTGACCACCATCTGACTGGCTACTTTTTCCATGCGGATGATCGAGCCCGAGAGGATGAATCCGTCGAGCTTCTCGCGCGCCAGCTTCTTTTTCACCTGCCGGTTGCCGAGGCCCTCCTCCTGGAGCACGACCCCCGGCTCGCGCTTCAGCTTGCCGATCACGATGCGGCGCATCAGCTCGCAGATATCCTCCCGCTGCTCGCTGGACGAGTTGCCCATCGCGTCGACGCGGATCAGCAGCTGCGGCTCGGCGCTGCGCACGCGCTCGACGTCCCCTTCCGGAGTCAACGCCCGCAGGATGCGCAGCGAGGCCTCGATCTGGCTGCGGGCGGCCTTGGAGGGAGCGCTCGCGGCCGCCTTCTCCATCTCGTCGATCACCGAGGTGTCCCCGATCTGCCCCAGCGAGGTCGCCGCGGAGATCACGACCAGCTCGTGGTCGTCCTCGAGCGCGCTCACCAGCGCCGAAACCGCTTCCTCGCACCGGATCTTGCCCAGCGTGGTGGCCGCCTGGACGCGCACCCGGTAGCTCCCGCCGTTCTTCAGCATCTCCAGCAGGTAGTCGGTCCGGGCGTCCGCCGACGCCGCGCCCGCGGCGAGCAGCGCCAGCGCGACCGCCAGCGCGCCGATCCCCGCGCCGCGACGCTCGGTGTTTTCGCTCCTGGAGATCATCGATCCACCGCCGCCGGTCCCTCCTTGCTCCTTTGACGCGCGGAAAGCCGAAAACATCAACGAACTCGTTGATTGTTTTCCGAAAACATCCCGTCGTCGTTGTCCGCGCCCGCCGCAACGTCCGCGCCCGCGGCAACGTGCCCGAAGTATCACCCGGAGCGACGATCTCTGTAAAGCTCCGGTCGCGTTGCGAGCATGCGCTTTACGATGCTCGCAGAAACACTATATGTTGACATCTCGGCGTCGATCGCAAGCGAGGGGCAGGTGATGCGGGGCGGGCCGAGACATGTCGAGGCGCTGGCGCTGGCTTTGCTGGCCGCCGTTTCGGGCGCGGCCGGGTGCGCCCCCTCCCACGCGGGGCGCACGGTGGGACGCGGCACGCTGCAGCTCGAGGGCGCGCTGGGCGGGCCTCTGCTTCGCAACCTGGGCCCGGCGCTGCCGGTTCCCAACCTGCCGCTCGGCGCGCGCTTCGGCGCCACCGATCGCGTCGACCTCTCCTTGCACACCAATCCCCTGCCGCTGATCGTGGGCGGCTTCGCCACGCTCGACGCGGGCGCGACCTGGGCCCTGCTCAGCCAGGACGGCGGCCGCGGCCTGGAGATGGCGGCCAGCACCGGGATGCTGCTTCTGACCGACTTCGAGAGCGACGCCCGCGTCGCCCCGCTGGTCGACTTCGCCGCCGGCTGGGCGCTGGAGCGCGTGCGACCCTTCGCCGGAATCCAGCTGGCCGCCGACCTGTGGAGCGGCGGGCTGATGATCAACCCCCACCTGGGCGCCGAGCTCGACCTGGGCCGCCGCGCCGCGCTCTCGCTGACCGGCGTCTGGTTTCACGCCGGCTTCGACACCGGCGACTCCACGGTCGAGTGGGTCTCGCCCGGCGAGCGCGGAGCGCTGGGCCTGCTGGTCGGCCTCAAGCTCCGCTTCGAGACGCGAGGAGGAGAAGGTGACTGACCGAACGCGCATCGCCCTGGCCGCCGCGGCGGCGTTCTGCCTGGCCGGCTGCATCTCGCTGGACGGCTTCCTCTTCGACTCATCGCGCCGCGAGCTGGAGGACTACGACTTCGGCGACGAGGAGCTGGACGGGATCGACCCGCAGCGGATCACCAGCGTGCTGATCCCCTCGGCCGAGCCGGGAGTGAAGATCCACGTGGTCTACGCCGAGCGCGACCCGGCCGAGCTCGATCCGCGAATCGACCCGCAACGGCGCGTGAGCGTGCTGTTCAGCCACGGCAACCGCGGCAACATCGGGCTCTACTGGTACCGCGCCGGCTACTTCGAGGACATGGGGTTCAACGTCATGTTCTACGACTACCGCGGCTACGGCGCCAGCGGAGGCCAGACCAGCGAGCGCCACATCTACGAGGACGTCGCGACCGCCCACGACTGGCTCGAGCAGCGCGACGAGGTGGGCGATATCGTCTCGGTGGGCTACTCGATGGGCGGCGCTCCGGCGATCCGGCTCTGCTCGATCGACAGCGGCCGCGAGCCGCTGGCCTGCTTCACCGAGTCGACCTTCACCGCCACCGAGGGGATCGTCCACGACGCGACCGGCTTCGACCTGCCCGGGGACTGGCTCGTCGACTCCGAGCTGGACAACCTGGCGCGGATCGCCCGGGTGGAGGTTCCGTTTTTGCTGATGCACGGCACCGAGGATCACAGGGTTCCGTTCTGGCACGGCCGCGACCTGTGGGAGGAGGTGCGGGACAACCACCCTCTCAACCGCTTCTACCCGGTCGGCGGCGCGACCCACCGCAACGTGCCGCTGCCATCCTACCGGGGCGAGGAGGAGCCCCGCGAGTACTCGCACCCCGACGAGCTGCCCGCCGAGCTGCGCGACGAGCTCGACCTCTACCAGCGCAGGATCGCCGACTTCGTGGTCGACGCCCTCGCAGAGCTACCCTGACAATTCTGTCTCGCCGAAGCGGCGGCGGTGAAGGGCAGTCGACGCCTCCGCCGCTTCCGCCGCCGCTCCATCGCGGGCGATTGAAAACAATTGTGCCGTAAAGACGGGCGGTTGGGAGACATCGGCGGCCCGGGGCGTGTCCTGGTACCAAAAATGCATATATTTACAGCAGAGAGCTCGAGGTGAAGAGATGGATTACCGACTGACTTGCGAAGGATTTCCTCCGGACGACGAGCTGAGGGAGCAGCTGCTGCTGCGCGGCCGCAGCGTGGTGCTGCACACCGGCGGCCGCAGCCCGGTCAGGCTGTTCGTCAAGCAGGTGGAGGGCCGCGTGCAGGGCCGCGTCGAGGTGATCCTGCCCGACCGCCGGCTGAGCGCCGTGGTCTGGCGGGCCGAGCCGCTTTCCGCGATCGAGGACGCGGCCGCGGCCCTGCTGGACGTGCTGGGCGACGACTGGTGCCCTCCGCTCGACGCAGCAGAGGAGGATCGGGCCGTCTACGACAGCGGGGAGGTGCTCAGCACGCTCCAATGACGTGAGTCCCGCCGCGGCCGTCGAGAGCGTCCGCCAGCGTCGCCGGGTCGGTGATGATCGCGCGGCGCCCGCCGCGGTCGAGGAACTCGCAGACCGCCTGGACCTTGGGTCCCATGCTCCCGTCCGGGAACTCGCCCTCTTCGTAGCACTGCCACAGCTCGCCCGAGGTGATCGCGCCGATCGGACGCTGCTCGTCGGTGCCGTACTTGCGGTAGACGTGCGGCACCTCGGTCAGGATCACGAGGATCTCGGCCTCGATCTGCGTGGCCAGGATCGACGAGGTCAGGTCCTTGTCGATCACCGCCTCGACTCCCTCGTAGCTGTCGTCCTCCTTCTTGATCACCGGGATTCCGCCGCCGCCGGCCGCGATCACCACGTGCCCGGCCTTGGCCGACTCGCGGATCATGTGGCGCTGGATGACCTTGTAGGGCCGCGGGGAGGGCACCACCCGGCGCCAGCCGCGCCCCGAGTCCTCGACGATCTTCCAGCCGAGCTCGTCGCGACGGCGCTCGGCCTCGGCCTCATCGAGAAAGGCTCCGACCGGCTTGGTCGGCCGCTGGAAGGCGCTGTCCGCCGGGTCGACCAGCACCTGGGTGATCACGGTCACCACGTACTTCTGGATCCGGCGGCGCCTCAGCTCGTTGAGCATCGCCTGTTGCAAAAAGTAGCCGAGGCTGCCCTCGGTCTCGGCGACCAGCACGTCCATCGGCATCTTGGGCACCGACTCGTCCCCGCCCTCGTTGAGGGCGAGCAGGTAGCCCACCTGCGGACCGTTGCCGTGCGTGATCACCACGTTGAACCCGCGCTCGATCAGCACCTGCAGGACGCTGCAGATGCGCGCCGCGTTCTTCTCCTGGATCTCGACGGTCCCCCGCTCGCCGCGCTGCATGAATGCGTGGCCGCCGAGGGCCACCAGCACGGTCTGGTGTTCCCGCTCTCGCTTGTCGTTCATCTCGCCCTCTCGCATCGTCTTCTCTCCGCAGCAAGCGGAAGCTCAGCTTCGATCTAGCCGGCGGACAGGTCAGTAATCAAGCTCGAAAACGCAAAGCGAGCGCAAGGTGCAAATACTACTCGAGGTAGCCCAGCATCTCGAGCTGCTGCTGCAGCCGCGGGTCGAGGTGCTCGCGCTTCTTCTTCGACCAGCGGCGCAGCTCGATTTCGAAGGCGCGTTCTTCTTCCAGCAGCTCCCGCGCGCGGCTCTCCATCCGCTCGACCACGTCCTCGTTCTCGGCGGCGAGGTTCTCGCTCTCGCGCGGGTCCCCTTTCCTGGAGAACAGCCAGCTCGAGACACCGCCGAACGCCTCGTTGGTGTAGACGTGGGAGCCGGTCAGCAGGCGCACCTCGCCGAGCGGATCGCCGAAGCTGACCAGCGGCGGATCGTAGCCCGCGCCTCCGGCGACGGTCCCCAGGAACGAGACGCCCTGCACGGGGTGCTCGATCCGCGCGTCGAGGTAGTCTAGGATCGTGGGCAGCACGTCCATGGTGCGCACCGGCCGCTCGACCACGCGCGGCTCGATCCCGGCGCCCCGGGGAAAGCGGATCAGCAAAGGGACGCGCAGGTGCTCTGCGAACAGGCGGCCGTGCTCCCGACCGCCGTGCTCGCCGAACTCCTCGCCGTGATCGGAGAGCAGGATCACCAGCGTCTCGCCCGAGACGCCCTCCTCCTCGAGCAGGTCGAGCACCTCGCCGAAGAGGTAGTCGGAGTAGCGCACTCCGGCGTCGTACATCGCGACGATGTGCTCGCGGTGATCGCGGCGCGAGAGATCCACGCCCTCCCAGAAGCTCTTCAGCTTGTGGCCGAACAGCTTCTGCATCAGCAGAATCTTGTCGCGCGGGGAGCGGATCCTGCCCAGCTCGTCGACGACGGCCCAGCGCCTCTCGTCCGGGATCCCGTCCGGCAGGCCCTCGGCGCGCCTGCCTTCCAGCAGCGGGCGCAGGTGGGCCCGCGGCGCAGAGACGTACGGTGCGTGGCAGACGTAGTGGTGGAGAAACATAAAAAACGGCCGGTTCCGGTCGCGGGCCAGCCGGATCCAGTGGCGCAGGGAATTCAGATCGCCGGGGTCGCGGAAGACGTTCAGCCAGTTGTAGGAGATCAGATCCTGCGAGTAGAGATCGAAGCCGCGATCGAAGCCGAAGCGCTGCGAGACGTTGCCTCCGCCGTGGAAGCCGGCGTTCAGGTAGCCCTGCTCGGAGAACGTCTCGATCAGCGTCGCAACCGCCGGATCGACCGCGCGCAGGGCGCGCCGCCCGCCCGTGTTGCGCACCTTGTGCACCGCCGGGGTGGTCGCGGTGAAGATCGACATGTGGGCCGGCGCGGTCGAGGGTGCCTGGCTGATCGCGTGGGCGAAGCGGACGGATTTCGCGGCGAACTCGTCGATCCGCGGAGACACTTCGCGCTCGTATCCGTAGGCTCCCAGGTGGTCGGCGCGCAGCGTGTCGATCGAGAACAGCACCACGTTGGGCGCCTTCTCGGCGCTGCGCTCGGTTTTCGCACGGCGCGCGGGATCGGGCCGCTCGCCGTCGTCTCGCGACTCGGAGCCGCAGGCCGCCTGGAGGAAGAGCGCCAGGAGAAAGACGAAACCGGTGACCCGAGTGCTCATACCGATCGAGGGTACAGCGAATGCGGACCTCGGACAACGAGTAGCGAGCAGCGAGCAGCGAGCAGCGCCGCCTGGTGTGGTGCCGCCTGGCGGACAGCCTTTTCTCCATCCGTATTCAGGCGACAGCACCTGAAGGGGCTGCGATCCCTGGGCGAGAACACGGAGCTCGCCCGGGCGATCGTCGTCTATCTCGGCGACGAGATCCTGCGCTACGAAGAGGTCGAGGTGCTGCCGGTCCGGGAGTGCCTCGAGCGACTCTGGGACGGTGCGGCGGTCCCGACCTGAACAGGTGGTTGCTCGTTTGCCATGTGTGGAAGGTGGAAAACGACACCCTCATGCCGTTGGCCTTGCTACGCAACACCTGGTCCAGCCTGTTGTCCATGGCGGGAAACCTATCACGAGTCCTCGGGCAACGACGAGTCGGATCCGGCTAGCGGTCGAGGTAGTCGTGCACCACGGGCACGACCTCTTCGCAGGGGCGGCACATGCTGGAGGGCAGCCCGGTGTTGCGGCGCGTGCGCCCGGCCACGGCCTTGAACACCTCGCCGCTCTTCTCCTCGTCGCACAGCAGGCACTCGTTCAGCGTGCCGTCGGGGTCGTGGTAGGGCTGGTTCAGGGCCGCCATGCAGACCTCGAGACACTCGGCCTGGGTGTGCTTGGTGTTGTAGTACCAGATCCGCGCGCAGGGATCGTCGAAGCCCAGATTCCGCAGGCACTGGAGGTGGTCCTCCTCGCCGCCGAACATGCCCTCCAGCCCGCACTGCCGCACGGGCTCCGTCAGATCCGGCAGACGCATGTAGACTGCCAGGTTAATGAGCGGCGAGCACACGCCGCAGGCGTCGGTGTGGGTCAGCCGGGCCCCGGCCAGTTCCAGCGCGTCCTGGTCCGGGTAGGTCTCGAGGCGGTAGGTTCCCTGCTCCGCGTCGAGCAGCAGACCGCAGACCGCGCCCTCGACCGGCACGTGCTGGTCCGGCTCGGCGTAGGGATCCTGGGCCGGCTCGTCCGCCGGGTTCTCCAGCTCCAGGGCTTCGAGGGCCTGAATCTGCTGCTCCGTGTACTCCGGGGGAACGAACGTCAGCACTTCGCAGTCGCACCAGGGTACGCACTGCTCGTCCGTTAGACCGGTCTTCTCGTTGGGGCTGCCGAATAGGGTTCCGCAGGCCTGGCCGCTGTCGCTGTCGTCGTCGGAATCCGCGTCCAAGTCCGCGTCGCCGTCGGAATCCGCGTCCAAGTCCGCGTCGCCGTCGGAATCCGCGTCCAAGTCCGCGTCGCCGTCGGAATCGGCATCAGTATCCGCGTCGGTGCCCGCGGATCCGCCGTCGCCTCCCTTGTCGCAGGCTACGAGGCACGGAACGCTGGCAGCGAGAACCGTCAGGAAGGCGAGGCTCTTGTTCATAGAATCTCCGTTTCTTTCGTGGCGCGACAATCCGCCGCCAATTACGCGGAATGAGTATACCTCAACGTTGCAAACCGGCATACTTGTTTGAGCTGAAAATCTCCTTCCGGACGGCGTCGTTGGCGCTCATCGTCAGCGTCAGCTCGCCCTGGGGCGCCTGGTCAGGGTGCCGGCGTTGTGGAGCAGGTGCTGGCGGATGGTGCCGAGGCTCTCGAACTCCCAGCGGGCCGGGCGCT